>CANBXZ010000318.1 GCA_947373495.1 Acetobacteraceae bacterium | reverse complement strand
CCGCCATTGCGGTGCAACAGGAACTCGCGGCCGATCTTCACCCGCTGCTGGCCATCATATTCCACGATATCCGCCGTGGCGTAGGTTTCGGACCAGATGTCGGGGATGAAGCTGCCGGTGCCCACCACGTCGATCGGCGCCTTGGCCTCGGCCATCACCCGGCATTTCTGCACGCCGAAGCCGGAGGACGCGACAATGCGCACCTTGGGGAAGCCAGCTTCGTCCAGAGCTTCGCGCATTTTCCACACCGCGGCGGCGGAAACCCCGGTGCCCACCAGGTGGCGCAACTCGGTTTCGCTGCGGTAGCGGCGAATGGCGCCCGGCGCATGGCGTTCCAGCACGGCATAGCTCTCGGCCGGGTCCAGCCCTTCCAGGAAGCGCCCGCCATGCGTGTCCAGCCGCACCGCCAGCCGGCCGGCCAGCGCCATCTCGGGGAAGCGGCGGCATACCGCCAGGCCGTCCGTCACCTCATGGCCGAAATAATCCACCAGCACGGTCAGCGGTTCGTCCGGATAGGTCTCCACGAACATCTCGGCCGCACGCACGGTGGAGTTGGCATAGCCGATCAAGGCATGCGGCATGGTGCCGTAGCCGCGCGCGGCGCCGAACCAGTGCGCGGTGCTGTCATTGGCATTGCCCACGAAGCCCTTGGCACCTTCGGCCTGGGCCGCCTTGCTGCCGACGCTGGCGGCATAGGCCATCATGTCCTGCATTTCCTGGCCGGCGCAGTGCCGTGCCTCCATGGCCAGGAAGCTCACCTGCGGCAGTTCCAGGCACATCTGGAAGGCGTTGTGCGCCGCCACGCAGGCCGCGCCCAGCTTCTGCAGGTACAGCGTCTCCAGGTCCGCCAACTGCACCATCGACCCGGTGAGGTAGAGAATCGGGTCGCCGGCACCGACCCATTCGCCTTCCGGGTGCACCACGTCGATGTCGAATTCCGTGCCCCGCGCCACCGCCACCGCGCGCAACCAATCCACCGCCAGCCGCGGCGCCGAGACCACCGGGCGGCGCAGGAACACCGCATAGGTCACCCGCGCGTCGCCGAACTTCTGCACGATGGTACGGGTGCGGTTGAAGTAGGCGTCGGTCTGCGCCGCGATCGCGGCGTCCGACGTCTCGTGCGTCATGGCTACTGTGCCGCCTGGGCGGCCAGGGCCGGCCGCACCCGGCGCGCCTTCAGCTCGGCCGCGATCAGGAAGGCCAGTTCCAGGCTCTGTTCCGCATTCAGCCGGGGGTCGCAATTGGTCTGGTAGGCGCGGCTCAGGTCGTCGGCCGTCAACTTGTGGGCGCCGCCCAGGCATTCGGTCACTTCCTGGCCGGTCATTTCCACATGCACGCCGCCCGGGTGGGTGCCCTCGGCCGCATGCACGTCGAAGAAGCCGCGCACCTCGGCCAGGATGCTGTCGAAGGGCCGGGTCTTGTAGCTGCCGGCCGAGACGGTGTTGCCGTGCATCGGGTCGCACAGCCACACCACGTTGCGGCCGGCCTTGGCCACCGCGCGCACCAGCGGCGCCAGCTTGGCTTCCACCTTCTCCGCCCCCATGCGGGAGATCAGGGTCAGGCGGCCCTTGTCATTCCCCGGGTTCAGGATCTCGGTCAGCTTCACCAGCTCATCGGCCTCCATGCTGGGGCCGACCTTCATGCCGATGGGGTTCCTGACGCCGCGCAGGAACTCCACATGCGCGCCATCCGGCTGGCGGGTACGGTCGCCGATCCAGAGGAAGTGGGCCGAGCAGGCGTAGCTTTCGCCGGTCAGGCTGTCGGTGCGGGTCAGCGCCTGCTCATACGGCAGCAGCAGGCTTTCATGGCTGGTGTAGAAATCCGTCTCGCGGATCTGCGGCGCGCTCATGCTGGTCATGCCGCAGGCGGCCATGAAGTTCAGCGTCTCGTCGATCCGCTGCGACAGGTCGGCATAGCGTTCCGCCATCGGGCTGCGGGCGACGAAGCCGAGGTTCCAGCGGTTGACCTCATGCAGGTCGGCGTAGCCGCCGGTGGCGAAGGCGCGCAGCAGGTTCAGCGTGCCGGCCGACTGCATATAGGCGAATTCCATCCGCGCCGGGTCCGGAATCCGGGCCTCGGGGCTGAAATCCGGGCCATTGATGATGTCGCCGCGGTAGCTCGGCAGCGTCACATCGCCCTTCTTTTCCACGTCGCTGCTGCGCGGCTTGGCGAACTGGCCCGCCATGCGCCCCAGCTTCACCACCGGCACCGAGGCGCCGAAGGTCAGCACCACCGCCATCTGCAGCAGCACCCGGAAGGTGTCGCGGATGACGTTGGCGGTGAAGTCGGTGAAGCTTTCGGCGCAGTCACCGCCTTGCAGCACGAAGCCCTGGCCGTCCCCGGCCTGGGCCAGCGCCGCCTTCAGCCGGCGCGCTTCCCCGGCAAAGACCAGCGGCGGAAAGCGGCCGATCTTGGCCTCCATATCGGCCAGCTTCGTCAGGTCCGGGTATTCGGGCACCTGCCGGATCGGCATGTCTCGCCAGCTTCCGGGGTGCCACGCGCGCGCAACCATATTACTTGTTTCCTCACAAAGGCGGCGACACTAGCCGGGGTCGGGCCGGAAAGCCAAGGGCGGGGCTATTCCGCCGCCGCCGGCCTGACCCCCGCTTCCCGCGTGCGGGTGCGCATGGTCACGAACTCCTCGGCCGCGGTGGGGTGGATGCCGATGGTGCGGTCGAAGTCCTGCTTGGTGGCGCCCATCATCACCGCGATACCGACCGCCTGCATGATCTCGGCGCTGTCCTCCCCCAGCATATGGGCGCCCAGCACCTTCTGGGTGGCCTGGCAGACCACCAGCTTCATCGTGGTCTTGCGGCCTGCGCGCTGGCTGATGGTGTGGCGCATCGGGGTGAAGCGGGCGACATAGACATCCACCGGCCCCTGCGCCGCGGCATCGGCCTCGGTCATGCCCACGGTGCCGATGGGCGGGCTGGTGAACACCGCGCTCGCCACGTTCCGGTAGTCGGCGCGGCGCGGCTTGCCGCCGAACAGCGTATCGGCCAGCGCATGGCCCACCGCGGTGGCCATCGGTGTCAGGTTCACCCGGTCGGTCACGTCGCCGATGGCATGGATGTGCCTGGTGGTGGTGGCGTGGTCGTCATCCACCTCCACCGCGCCATTGGCGGTGCATTCCACCCCCGCGCGGTCCAGGTGCAGCCCGCCGACATAGGGCTTGCGGCCCAGGGCGAACAGCACCTTGTCGGCCGCCAGCGTCGCGCCATTGTCCAGTACCAACCCCGCCGCTTCCAGCCGCGCCGGCTTGCGGCCGGGGTGCAGGCGAATGCCCTGCGCCACCAGGGCCTCGGCCAGGTCGGCGCGGATATCGGCGTCGAAGCCGCGCAGCGGCAGGTCGGCGCGATAGACCACGTCCACCTCGGCGCCGAGCGCCCGGAACACGCAGGCGAATTCCAGCGCGATATAGCCGGCGCCCACCACCACCAGGCGCTTCGGCAGCGCCTTCAGGGTGAACACGTCATCGGAGAGCATGCCCAGTTCGGCGCCCGGAATCTCCGGCCGCACCGCCTGGCCGCCCACGGCGATGACGATGCGCTCCGCCGTCACCCGCTTGCCGCCCACATCCAGCGTATGCGCGTCCACGAAGGTGGCACGGGCGTCGAACATCGTCACGCCCACGCCGCCCAGCAGCCGGCCATAAATGGCCGAAAGCCGCGCCACCTCGGCATCCCGCGCCGCCGCCAGCTTCGCCCAGTCGTGGCCATGCACGGTCAGGTCCCAGCCGAAGGCGCGGGCGTCCTCGGCCCACATGCCGTATTCGGCGGCATTGACCATGATCTTCTTCGGCACGCAGCCGACATTGACGCAGGTGCCGCCCCAGAAGCGTTCCTCCGCCACCGCCACCCGGGCGCCATGCTGGGCCGAGATGCGGGCGCAGCGCACCCCGGCGCTGCCGCCGCCGATGACGAAAAGGTCGTAGTCGTAGGCCATGGTCCGCTTCCTATCTGCCGTCCGCGCCAGGCTTTTCGCCCTTGAGCATCGCGACAATCGCCATGCCATGGCCTCGGCCCAGTTCGAACTCATCCTTCAGCCATTCAAGCACAACGCCGGCCTTGACGCCCTTCCTCAGGCTACCGGCCTCGGTGAAGCCACGCTCGGCCGCCATGGCCCGGAAGTCCGCGGCGCTCTTGCCGGTCCGGGCCTGGATGTTGTCGAGATACGCCTGGAAGGACATGCCGCGTTGCTCCTCAAGCCGGGCGCCGGGGCACCAGCAGCTTCACCGTGAACGTCTGCACCGTCTCGCCATGCTGGTTCAGCGTGGCGTTGCGCATCATCACGCTGCCGCGGTCGGCGCGGGACTTGGAGGGGGTGATCTCCAGCACCTCGCTTTCCAGCCGCAGCGTGTCCCCCGGCCGCACCGGCTTCAGCCACAGCAACTCGCCGCCGCCGCCAACCACGCCCCAGCCGAAATGGCCGATGGCCTGCACCACCATGCGCATGGACAGCGCCGCGGTGTGCCAGCCGCTGGCGGCCAGCGCCCCGAACACCGGGTGCGCCGCCGCCGCGTCCTCGTCCAGATGGAAGGGCTGCGGGTCGTATTCCGCCGCGAAGCCCTTGATCATCTCGGCCGAGACCGCCACCGGGCCACCGGCGAAGCGCTGGCCCGGCACCAGGTCTTCCAGGAACATCAGGTACCGATGCCGCCCAGCGCCAGGTACTTCACCTCCAGGTATTCCTCTATCCCGTACAGGCTGCCCTCGCGGCCCAGGCCGCTCTGCTTCACCCCGCCGAACGGCGCCACCTCGGTGGAGATGATGCCCTCGTTGATGCCGATCATGCCGCTCTCGATGCCCTCGGCCACGCGGAAGATGCGGCCGATGTCACGGGCATAGAAATAGGCCGCCAGGCCGAAGGGCGTGTCGTTGGCCAGCCGGATCGCCTCCTCCTCGGTCTTGAACTTGAACAGCGGCGCCACCGGGCCAAACGTCTCCTCGGAGAAGATCATCGCGTCGTGCGGCACATTGGCCAGGATGGTCGGCTGGAAGAAGTTGCCGCCATTGCCGTGGCGCTGGCCGCCGGTCACCACCGTGGCGCCGCGCTGCACCGCATCGGCGATGTGCTCCTCCACCTTCAGCACCGCCTCGGCGTTGATGAGCGGCCCTTGGGTCACGCCCGGCTCCATGCCGTTGCCGACCTTCAACTCCTCCACCGCGGCCTT
>CANBXZ010000317.1 GCA_947373495.1 Acetobacteraceae bacterium | reverse complement strand
AGCTGGCGGCGCGGTGGCTCATCGGCGCCGGGCATGTGGTGGCCGGCGTGGGGCTGATCGTGCTGGCCAAGGTGGCGGGCACGGCGCTTTCGGCCCGGCTCTACGCCATTGCCCAGCCACGGCTGATGCTGGTGCCGCTGTTCGTGCGGCTGCATGGCTGGGTGCAGCGCCTGCTGGCCTGGGCGCATGCGGCGCTGGCGGCCTCGCCGGCCTGGCAGGCGGTGCGCGCCGCCATGGCCCGGCTGCGCGGCGGTGGGCTGCGGCGCCGCTTCGCCGCGGCGCTGCGCCGGTTCAGCCGGCGTGGGCCCGGGCCAGGGCCAGGCAACGGTCCCGCGCCGCACTGACGCGCGCCACCACGGCAGCCACCGCGGCCTGGTCCCGCGCCAGGGCCGCGCCGCGCGCCGCCAGCATCGTCGCCATGTTGCCCGGCGCCGGGCCGCCCAGCACGGTGCGGGTGCGGATATTCTCGGCCGGGTCCAGCGCCTGGGCCACGGCGGCTTCGGCGATGCCCAGCGGCTTGCCGAACAGCGCCTGCGCCGCCACGTCCAGCTCCGCGCTGCGGATCTGGTCGGAGGTGCGCCCGGCTTCCAGCGCCGCGCGTACCACCAGCGCCACCACGTTGTGCGCCATGCGGAAGCTCATGCCGGTTTCGCGCACGATCACGTCCGCCAGTTCGGTGGCGCTGCCGAAGCCCTGCGCCGCGGCGCTGGCCATGCGCGGCGGGTTCAGCTTCAGGTGGGTGAACACTTCCTCCAGCAGCGCCAGGATGCGCCGGGTGCGCAGGCAGGCGTCCAGCACCGGCTCATTCACCGAGGTCACGGCGTCGTTCACATCGGCGAACTCGGTGTTCTTGGTGGCGCTCAAGGCCGCCACCAGCGCGCCCTGCACCGCGCCGGCCGCGGCCTTCAGGTGTTCCAGCGCCACCGGGTTCTTCTTCTGCGGCATGATCGAGGACACCGCCGAATGCCGGTCCGCCAGTTCCAGGAAGTTGTATTCCCAGGTGGACCAGTTCTGCAGGTTGGTCGCCAGCCGGGACAGGAAGCTCATCAGCACCGCCATGGCACTGGCCGCCTCCAGCGCATCATCGCGGGAGGAAACCGCGTCGTAGGCGCTTTCCAGCGGCGCGGCGAAGCCGAGCAGCTCCGTCGTCAGCATGCGGTCCAGCGGGAAGGCGGTGGTGGTCAGCGCGCCGGCGCCCAGCGGGTTCAGGTCCGCATGCGCCAGCGCGCCCATCAGCCGGGTGTGGTCGCGCGCCAGCACGTCGGCGGCGGAAAGCAGCCAGTAGCCGAAGGTGACGGGCTGGGCGTGCTGGGTATGGGTGTAGCCCGGCATCACCACCGTGGCGTGTTCCGCCGCCAGCCGCAGCAGCGTGGCGCGCAGCGCGCCCAGCCCGGCCAGGGCTTCCAGCAACTGCGCCCGCAGCGCCATGCGCCAGGTGGTCACGTTCAGGTCGTTGCGGCTGCGCCCGGTGTGCAGCCGGCCGCCGACATCGGCGCCCAGCGCCTGCACGATGGCGCGTTCCACATAGGAATAGAGATCCTCCTGCCGGTAATCCACCGCCACCGCATCCGGCCCGGCTTCGGCCAGGCGCAGCACCTCGCGCAGGATCGCCCGCATGGCGTCCGGCGCCACGATGCCCTGGCGTTCCAGCATCAGCCCATGCGCCAGGTGCACCCACATCTCGGGCGCGAAGATGTGCTGCTGCGCCCGGGCGACGGAGCCGCGGTAGTAGCTGTCCACCAGCAGGGCGGAAGGCGGTTCCTTCACCCGCTCGCGCAGGCTGACATCCTCGGTCATGGCGTTCAGTCCAGGGTGATGCGGGCGTCGCGGATCAGCTTGGCATTGGCTTCGCGGTCGCGGGCCAGGAAGCCGGCGAACTCGGCCGGGCTGGTGCCGAGGCCAATGGCGCCCAGTGCCGCCAGCCGGGCCTTCACCGCCTCATCGGCCAGCGCGTGCAGGCAGGCGGCGTGCAACCGCTGCACCGCTTCCGCCGGCAGCCCGGCCGGGCCCCACAGCCCGTTCCATTCATTCTGGTCGTAGCCGGGGAAGCCCTGCTCGGCCACGGTGGGCAACTCCGGCAGCGCGGAGATGCGCCGGGCGGAGGAAGCCGCCAGCGCCCGCACCCGGCCATCCCGCGCCAGGGCGGTGGCGGAGGCGACGGTGGCGAAGACGAAGTCGAGGTCTCCCGCCAGCAGGCTTTGCAGCGCCGGGCCGCCGCCGCGATAGGGCACGTGCGTCATCTCCACCCCGGCGCGGTTCACCAGCACGGCGGCGGCGATATGCGGCGCGCTGGCATTGCCGGAGGAGCCGTAGGTGATGCGCCCCGGCGCCGCCTTCGCCGCCGCCAGCAGTTGCGGCAGGCTGGTGTAGGGGCTGTTCGGCGGCACGATCAGCAATTGCGGGATCAGCATGACATGGCTGATGGGGGTGAAGCCGCTGGCGTAGTCGAAGGTCAACCCGCGGATCAGGAACGGCGCCACGGTATGGCCCGAGGCATCCAGCAGCAGCGTGGTGCCGTCGGGTGCCGCGCGGGCCACCTCGCCGGCGCCGATGGTGCTGCCGGCGCCGGGGCGGTTCTCCACCACCACGTTCTGGCCGAGGAAGGCGGGGAAGGGCGGCGCGAACAGCCGCGCGGTGGTATCGGCGCCGCCGCCGGGCGGGTAGGGCACCACCATGCGCACCGAACGCGGCGGCGCCCAGGGTTGCCCCGCGCCCTGCGCCTTGGCCGCGAAGGCCAGGGCGGAGGTCAGCGTCGAGGCCAGCGTCGAGGCCAGTGTCGAGGGCAGGGCGGCGGCCAGCGCCGCCAGCGCGCGGCGCTGGATCATGCCGCCGCCACGCGCCGGCGCAGCATTTCCAGCAGCATGGCGTTGAAGCTCTCGGGCGCCTCATAGGCCACCCAGTGGCCGGCACCCGGGATCACCGCGGTCCAGGCTTCCGGCTGCACCTCGCGCAGCGCGACGAAGCGCTTTTCCATCTCCGGGTAGGCGATGGCATCGCGTTCGCCATAGATCAGCGCGACCGGCGCCTGGGCGCTGCCGATGGCGTCCTTCAGGCTGGTGGAGCTGGCGAAGCCGCGGCTGCGGAACCGGCTGTTCACCGTGTTGTATTCCTGGATCACCAGCGCCAGGTCGTCGATCGTGGCGTCGTCCGCCACCATCAGCGTGCGCAGGTTGTGCTTGTGCGCGGCGATGCGCGCCTCGCCCTGCTTGTCGCGGATCTTCATCAGGTCGGTGCGCGGGCGGTTCAGGCCCATGGCGCCGGCGCCCACCAGGGTGACGCTGCGCAGTTCCTCGCCGGCCTGGCTGGCGACATGCCCGGCCAGCAGCGCGCCGAAGGAAAAGCCGCACAGGTCGTAGCGGGTCTCGGCGCCCAGCACCTTGGCGATGCCGGCGCGGACGATGCCGCCGACCGGGGCCGGGCTGTCCACCGGCGGCGGCATGTGGCTTTCGCCCAGGCCAGGCAGGTCGGGGATGATGACGTGGCGATGCCTGGCCAGGGCCTCGATGTTCTTCGCCCAGTGGCGCCAGCTGCCGCTGCCGCCGTGCAGCAGCACCAGCGGTTCACCCTGGCCCCATTCGCGCCAGGCCATGCTGCCCTCGCCGCAGGGGGTTTCGCTGCGCTTCGCGCTGGCGTCCAGGCGGGCCAGGAAGGCTTCGGGGCTCTCAGTCATCAGTCTTGTCCGTGTGCTTTGGGGTATTCTATGGCCAGAAGCTCGATTTCCTCCACCCCCTGGGGGGTGCGCAGCCTGGCCGTGTCGCCGACGCGCTTGCCCAGCAGGGCGCGCGCCACCGGGGAGACCCAGGAAATCCGCCGCCGCGCGCCATCGGTCTCGTCCACGCCGACGATGGTGACGGTGATTTCGCTGTCATCCCATGTCGGGGCGGCCGATTCACGCCCGTCGCCCGTGGCGCCGGCCGACCGGACGCCGCGCGCATAGGTCACGCTGGCGCCGAAGAACACCTGGTCGCGCCGGGTCTGCTGGCCCGGGTCCACCACCTGCACCTGCTCCAGCCGCTTGCGCAGGAAGCGCACCCGGCGGTCGATCTCCCGCAGGCGGCGCTTGCCGTACTGGTAGTCCGCGTTCTCGCTGCGGTCGCCCTGGGCGGCGGCCCAACTGACGATGGCGACCACCTTGGTGCGCTCGTCATACCACAGCGCGCGCAGTTCCTCGGCCAGGGCGGCCTGGCCGGCTGGCGTCATGTAGAAGGGCGTGCCGGGGGGCATGCCGGGCGGGGCGGAGTCGTCGTCATCGTCGTCGCTGGCGCTCATTTGGCCGAAGCTGGGCCGGCCGGGCTTTACGGGCAAGCCGCCAGCCTGCGAAACTGGCGCAAACGAGGAAGCCCCATGACTGGCCTGACGCTCTACTGGTCCACCCGCTCCCCCTTCGTGCGCAAGGTGATGGTCGCGGCGCATGAACTCGGCGTGGCGGAACGCCTGCACACCGTGCCGACGCTGGTGGCGATGACGGCGCCCAACATGCCGCACCTGGCGGTGAACCCGCTGGGGCGCATCCCCACGCTGGTGCTGGCCGATGGCACCGCGATCTACGACAGCCAGCCGATCATCGAGTACCTGAACGAATACGCCCGCGGCTGGCTGGTGCCGCCGAACGGCCAGGCCCGGCTGCATGCCCTGCGCTGGCACGCGCTGGGCACCGGCCTGCTGGACGTGCTGGTGCTGTGGCACGGCGAACGCGGCCGCACCTACCCGCACCATGTCGCCATCGCCGGCTTCGAGGCCAAGGCCCGCGCCACGCTGGACCTGCTGGAGCGGGAATGCCCGGCGCTGGAGATGGCGCAGTTCGGCATCGGCCACATCGCGGTGGGCTGTGCGCTGGGCTACCTGGACTTCCGCTTCGGCCCGCTGAACTGGCGCGAAGGCCGGCCGCGGCTGGCCGCCTGGGGCGCCAGCTTCGACGCCCGGCCTTCCGCCGTGGCCACCAAGCCGTTCGACGAACGCAAGTGAGGAAGCCCGCCATGCGCCTTTCCCGCCGTGCCGCCCTTGCCCTGCCCGCGCTGGGCCTGCCTGCGCTGGGCCTGCCCTTGGGCGCCCGTGCCCAGCCGGCCTGGCCGGACCAGTCCATTCGCCTGGTGGTGCCGTTTCCGCCCGGCGGCCCGGCCGACTTCATCGCCCGCGTCATCAGCCCCGGCATGGCCGAGCGGCTGGGCCAGCAGGTGGTGGTGGAAAGCCGGT
>CANBXZ010000316.1 GCA_947373495.1 Acetobacteraceae bacterium | reverse complement strand
TCCAGCAGCCAGCGGGACAGCGGCAGGGTTACGCTGCCCGGGTTGAAATCGGCCCGCGGGCTGATCCCGTTCATCTCGCAGAAGCGCGCCGCATTCCACAGCTTGGTGCCGAAGCTGCGGTGGTCCTCCACCCGCTTGCGCCCCAGCTTGATATCCCGCCCCGGCCCGGCCAGCGAACAGATGGTGAAGCGCAGCGCATCGGCGCCATAGGCGTCGATCAACTCCAGCGGGTCGATGACGTTGCCCTTGGACTTCGACATCTTCTGGCCCTTCTCGTCGCGGACCAGGCCATGGATGTAGACGGTGTGGAACGGCACCTCGCCCATGAAGTGGCAGCCCATCATCATCATCCGGGCGACCCAGAAGAAGATGATGTCAAAGCCCGTCACCAGCACGTCGCCGGGGTAGTAGCGCGCCACTTCCGGCACCTTGTCCGGCCAGCCCAGCGTGCTGAACGGCCACAGCGCGCTGCTGAACCAGGTGTCCAGCACGTCCGGGTCGCGGGCCAGGGTCACGTCGGCGCCCAGCTTGGCGCGGGCCTCGGCCAGGGCCTCCTCCTCGGTGCGGGCGACGAAGATCTCGCCGCCCGGCGCGTACCAGGCCGGGATCTGGTGGCCCCACCACAGTTGGCGGGAAATGCACCAGGGCTGGATGTCCCGCATCCAGGCGAAGAAGGTGTTCTCCCACTGCTTCGGCACGAACTGGGTCTTGCCGGTCTCCACCGCCTCGATCGCCGGTTTTGCGAGTGTCGCGGCATCCGCGTACCACTGCCAGGTCAGCCGCGGCTCGATCGGCACGCCGCCACGGTCGCCATGCGGCACCTGGTTGGTATGGGGCTCGATCTTCTCGACCAGCTCCATTTCCTCCAGTCGAGCCACGATGGCCTTCCGCGCGGCGAACCGGTCCTGGCCTTCCAGGCCGCGCACGAAGTCGAGGTCGCTGATGCCGGCGGCTTCGAACAGCTCGATCTCGGCCAGCGTCACCCGGGCCTCGGCGTCCAGCACGCTCGGCATCGCCAGGTCGTGGCGCTTGCCGACATTGAAGTCGTTGAAGTCATGCGCCGGGGTGATCTTGACCGCGCCGGTGCCCTTTTCCGGGTCGGAATAGGTATCTGCCACGATCGGAATGCGCCGGCCGGTCAGCGGCAGCACCACGAACTGGCCGACCAACGCGGTGTAGCGCGCATCCTCCGGGTGAACCGCCACGGCGGTGTCGCCCAGCATCGTCTCCGGCCGGGTGGTCGCCACCACGATGAACTGGCCAGGCTGGCCCTCCACCGGGTAGCGCAGGTACCACAGGCTGCCCTTCATCTCGCGGTTCTCAACCTCAAGGTCGGAAATCGCGGTCAGCAGCTTGGGGTCCCAGTTCACCAGCCGGCGGTCACGGTAGATCAGCCCCTGGGCGTGCAGGGTGACGAACACCTCCCGCACCGCCTTGGACAGGCCCTCATCCATGGTGAAGCGTTCGCGCGGCCAGTCCAGGCTGGCGCCCAGGCGGCGCAGCTGGGTGGTGATGGTGCCGCCGCTTTCGGCCTTCCACTTCCACACGCGGTCGAGGAACGCCTCGCGCCCCATCGCGCGCCGGTCCTGCTTTTCGGTGGCCAGCAGGCGTTCCACCACCATCTGGGTGGCGATGCCGGCATGGTCGGTGCCCGGCTGCCACAGCGCGTCGCGGCCCTGCATGCGGCGCCAGCGGATCAGCGCGTCCTGCAGGGTGAAGGTCAACGCGTGGCCCATGTGCAGGCTGCCGGTGACGTTCGGCGGCGGGATCATGATGGTGTAGGGCTGCGCCGGGCTTTCCGGGTGGCAGGCGAACGCGCCCGACTTCTCCCAGCCTTCATACAGGCGGGGTTCGAATTCGGCGGGGGAGAGGTTCTTGTCGAGCATGCCGTCTCGTCCTTCGCGGCGGGCGCCGCGTCAAGGGTGGACGATGCGGCGGCGCCCAGGGCGTTTCCGTTGGCCGCGGCCTACGGAAAACGCACCAGGTTTGGTTTAAGCGGGCAAATGGCGCCGCCCGGATGCTGCCACCCGAAGCGCCGGCGCCCGGAACTCAGCTGAGGGCGCGGCCTACGACGCGCTCGATTTCCGCCCGTACCAGGCGCTCCACCATTCCGGGCAGATACTGGTCCAGCCATTCCTTCAGCATCGGGCGCAATTCCTCGCGGACCACGTCCTCGATGCTCGGGCCGCCGGAACGCTGCACCGGGGCGCCACGGTCCTGCGCCACGGCGCGCATCAACTGGCCCATGGCCGCGCTGGCGGCGGCCGCGGCGGCCGGCGCCATCAGCGAATCGGCCGAGAGCATGGCCGGCGGCGGGGCTGCCGCTTCGGGCGCCAGCACAGGCGGCGGTGCTGGCGGGGCCACCACCACCGGGGGCGGCGCCGGCGGCGGGGGCGGCACGGCCATGGGCGGCTTCGGCGGTTCGGCCACCAGCATCGCCTCGGTCAGGGCCAAGGGTTCGTTCGGGTCCACCGGGGCCAGCGGGCCCGGGGCCACGCCGGGCTCGTCCTCGTTCAGGATCCGCCGGATGGAGGCCAGGATGTCCTCCATGCTCGGGTCGGCGCCAGCGGCGGCGGGCGGGGCGGCGGCGCGGGGTTCGTCGGCCATGGTCAGCGCCCCGCCTGCTGGCTGTAGTCGCCCAGGCCGAACCAGCGGTTGCGCACCGCGGCGTAATACGCCCGCGCGTCATACAGTTGCACCGGCAGGGTCAGGTCGATGGCATTCAGCCGGCCCACCGCGGCCGCCACGGAGTAGGAGGCGGAGACCACATTGGCCAGCGCCTGCACCAGGCTGGTGCGGGCATTCAGCAATTCCTGCTCGGCGTTCAGCACTTCCAGCGTGGTGCGGCTGCCGACGATCGCCTCGCGCTGCACCCCGTCCAACGCCACTTCGTTGGCGCGGATCTGCACCCGTACCGATTCCACCTGCGCCCGGGCCGAGGCCAGGGTGGCCCAGGATTGCGCCGCCTGCTGCATGGCCTGGCGGCGCTGGTCGTCCACGATGCCGCGCGCCTGCTGCGCCTGCTGGCGCGCCTGGCGGACCGCGGCGTATTCGGCGCCACCCTGGAACAGCGGCACGGAAACGTTCAGCGTGGCCTGGCCGCCGGTGGTGCGGCTGTGCGCCGTGGTGCCGTTGTCGGTGCGGAAGCCCTGGGCCTGGGCACTGACCTGCGGCAGCAGCGCCGCGGTCTGGATGTCCACGTTGTCGCGCGCCGCGCTTTCGTCGAACAGCGCGGCGACCACGTTGGGGTTGTTGTTGGCGGCCAGCTGCGCCGCTTCCTCGGCCGTGCGCACCGGCTGGCGCAGCGGCTGCGGCGCCACCAGGCGCTGCACCGCTATGCCCACCAGGCGCATGAAGGTGGCGCGGGAGGTCTGCAGGTTGCCCTCGGCCTGCTGCCGGTTGGCCTTGGCGCCAGCCAGCCGGGCTTCAGCCTGGGCCACGTCGGTGCGGGTGATCTCGCCCACGCGGAACCGTTCATTGGTGGCGCGCAGCTGTTCAGTCAGCACCTGCTCGTTGTTCACGTTCAGGCGCAGCAATTCCTGGTCGCGGATCACGCCGACATAGGCGTTGACCGAATCACCCAGCACCTGCTGCTCGGTGGCCATCAGGCGGGCGCGCTGGCCGAACACCTGGTTCTCGGCCCGGCGGATCGAGGCCACGGTGCGGCCACCGCGATAGATCGGCTGGGTGGCGGTGACCGTGTGGCTCATGTTCACCCGGTCGAGGTGGGTATAGGCCAGGGAGTTGTTGATCTGCTGGTAGTATTGCCGGCCGGCGTTGGGGCCGAAGGGTTCCTGCAGCAGGCTGGCGGTACGCGAATGCTGGTCCACCACGCCGGCGCTGCTGGTGATGGAAACCGAGGGGCGCCAGCCGGCCAGCGCCTGCGGCACGCCTTCGTCGGTGGCCCGCAACTGGGCCCGGGCGGTCAACAGCGTGGGGTTGTTCGAATAGGCGTAGGCCAGCGCTTCCTGCAGGGTCTGGGCGGCAGCGGGCTGGACAACACCACCGCCGATCAGGGCAGCAGTCAGCGCGAGGGCGGCGCGGTTCGGGATCATCGTGACCTGGTCCTTTTGACGCGGCGGCATTGGTCTCGCCTCAACTTGCTTCAGCATAGCGCAAAGAAGGGTTAGCGGCAGCAATAAGCCGGGCGAGGGCAAGGCCAGCCCCGGCCCGGCCCTCGCCGGCCCCTAGAATACAAAGCCCGGGGCAGGCTGGAAGGCCGGCAGCGCGGCCACCGTGGCATCGAACTCCGCGGTCAGCGTCAGGTTGCCACCCTGGCGCCGGCCCAGCATGGCCACGCCCTGGCCACGCCCTTCGGCCAGCACCGCCACCAGGCGGCCACCCTCGGCCAATTGGGCTGAAAGCGACTCGGGCACCGCCGGAATCGCCCCTTCCACCAGAATCACATCAAACGGCGCGGCGGCGGCGTAGCCCTGGGTGGGGTCGCCCGCTTCAATCCGCAGTGAGCCAACGCCCAGGCCGGCCAGCGCCTTGGTGGCCAGCGCCCGCAGCCCGGCATCGGCTTCCAGCGCCACCACCCGGGCCCCGAGTCGGGCGACCAGGGCGGCGCCGTAGCCGCTGCCGGCGCATACCACCAGCACCCGCTCATCCGGCCGCACCGCCGCCAGTTGCAGCAGGCGGGCCAGCAGCATCGGCTGCATCAGCGCCCGGCCGCCGGGCAACGGCACTTCCTCATCGGCATAGGCGCGGCTGGCCGCCGCGGCCGGCACGAAGGCTTCCCGCGGCACGCTACGCAACGCCTCCAGCAACCGCAGCTCGGTCACCCTGTTCGGGCGAATCTGCCCATCCACCATTCGCAGCCGCGCTTCAGCGTAGTCCATGCCCTGCCAACCTCTTCGCAAGTGGCGACATATAAGGTCCGTTGCTGCGCTGCGCCAAGCGGCAGCTTACACGCTTGACCTGAGGCGGCGGCTGAACGATAGAAGCGCCCCGCCTTTGAGCGGTCCGGTGGCCGAGTGGTTAGGCACAGGTCTGCAAAACCTGCTACGGCGGTTCAATTCCGCCCCGGACCTCCAAGGTGGAAGTTTTTTGGGCTTGGGGGCTTTTCTTTCGCCCTGGTGCTTGCGGGCCGCTTCGGTGGTTGGTATTAGCGCCGCCCCGGTGCACTTCGGTGCAGCGAGACTGGTATTCCGGCGTGGCGCAGCGGTAGCGCAGCGGACTGTTAATCCGTTGGTCGTTGGTTCGAATCCAACCGCCGGAGCCATTCTCCCAGGCTATCCGCCA
>CANBXZ010000315.1 GCA_947373495.1 Acetobacteraceae bacterium | reverse complement strand
GTCCACCGCCCGCACCAGCAGGGTTTCGGCCGTGGTGATGGTTTCGCTGGCCAGCCGCATCGGGTGGCGCAACGGCAGGCACAGCGGCCAGGCTTCCAGCGCGCTGAGGCTCAAGGGGGTGTCGGGCATGGCCGGCACAGCACCATGCGGGGCGGCGCCGGGCAAGGCGTGGGGTTGGTCTCCCGCGCCCAGGCGTGCCTAATGCGGCGCCCAGTCTGCAAACGGAGCGAACCATGCTGAAATTCTACTACAACCTGGCACCGAACCCGACCAAGGTCGCCCTGGCCCTGGAAGAAATGGGCCTGCCCTATGAGGCGGTGCCGGTGGACACCCGCAAGGGCGAACAGCACCAGCCGGCCTTCCTGGCCATCAACCCCAACGCCAAGGTGCCGGCCATCGTGGATGGCGACGCCACGGTGTTCGACAGCAACGCCATCCTGCTGTTCCTGGCGGAAAAGACCGGCCAGTTCCTGCCGGCCAATACCCCGGCGGCGCGGGGGCAGATGCTGTCCTGGCTGATGTTCATCGCCAGCGGCATTGGCCCGTACAGCGGCCAGGCGGTGCATTTCCGCAACGTGGCGCCCGAGCCGAAGGACTACGCGGTGAACCGCTACACCTTCGAGGCCAAGCGCCACTGGGGCATCATCGACGCGCAGTTGGCGAAGGGCCGCTACATGCTGGGCGATACCTACACCATCGTGGACATGGCGCTGTGGGGCTGGTCGCGCCTGGTGCCCTTCGTGCTGGGGCCGGACGCGCTGGCGGGCTTCCCCAACGTGAAGCGCCACCTGGAGGAGATCAACGCCCGCCCGGCCGCCGCCCGCGCCCTGGCGCTGAAGGACAAGCACGCCTTCAAGGCCGAGATGGATGAGGCGGCGAAGCTGGCGATGTTCCCGCACCTGGGCGTGAAGGTGGCCTGAAGCCAGCGCCGCCGCGCGGCCCAAGCCAGGGTCGCGCGGCGGCGTTTGCAGCCGGGCGCGTGCCGGTGTCCACTCCGCCCCGGAAGCCGCGCCGGTTGCGTGCGCGGCATGGGAAGGAGACCGCCCTTGAGCCAGGCCACCACGTCGCGTTGGGACAGCCCCTCGCCGATCCGCTACCCGGACCCGGACATCATCGTGCTGGACCCGCGCTTCCAGCCCCTGGTGCTGGGCCATGCCGCGATCGAGCGCATCGCCACCGGCTTCCGCTTCACCGAAGGCCCGGCCTATTACGGCGACACGAAGCAACTGCTGTTCGCCGACATTCCGAACGACGCGCTGCTGCGCTGGGACGAGATCACCGGCGCCGTCACCACCCTGCGCAGCCCCTGCGGCAACATCGACGGCAATACGCGGGACCGCCAGGGCCGCCTGATCAGCTGCGAACTGGGCAGCCGCACCCTGACCCGCACCGAGCACGACGGCACCGTGACCGTGCTGGCCAGCCACTTCGAGGGCGTGCGCCTGACCGGCCCGAACGACGTGGTGGTGAAGTCGGACGGCTCGATCTGGTTCAGCGACAACGGCGCCGGCATCCGCGGCAACTACCTGGGCGACAAGGCCACGCCGGAACTGCCCTATCGCGTCTACCGGCTGAACCCGGACAGCGGCGAGCTGACCATCGCGGTGGGCGACATGGAACGGCCGAACGGGCTGTGCTTCTCGCCCGACGAAAAGCGGCTCTATGTGGTGGACACGCCGGCGGCGCCGAAGATCACCCGGGTGTACGACATCGTGGACGGCCAGGCAGTGAACGGCCGGCTGTTCTTCGACGACAATCCGGGCTGGGCGGACGGCATCCGCTGCGACACCGAGGGCAATGTCTGGGCCGGCATCACCGGCGGGCCGGGCCATGACGGCGTGGCGGTCTTCGCCCCCGATGGCACGCTGATCGGCCGCATCCTGCTGCCGGAACGCTGCGCCAACCTGGCCTTCGGCGGCCGCAAGCGGAACCGGCTGTTCATGACCGCGAGCCAGTCGGTCTACGCGCTTTACGTCGAAGCCCAGGGCTGCCCCGGCGGCTGAGCGACGCGCGCAGGCGCCCTTCCCGGCCGCGGCTGGGCGGGGCGCCGGCGCCAGGGCGCGCGCTACAGCCCGGCCCGGTCGATGACCATGATGTGGCGGCCGCTCTGGCGGATCAGCCCCTTCTCCTCCAGCGTCGCCAGCGCGCGGGAGAGGGTTTCGGGCGTCATGCCCAGCCGGCGCGCAATGGCCACGCGCGCCTCGGGCAGGTCCACCTGGCCGGCGCCGGCGGCCTCCGGAATGCGCCGGGCGAGGAAGCGGGCCAGGCGCCGTTCGGCCGGGCGCAGCTTCAGGTCCACCACCTGGTCCACCATCAGGCGCCAATGCCGGGCGAGCAGTTCAATGGTGGCCCGGGCCAGCGCGGCATCCTCGGCCACCCCGGCGCGAAAGGCGTCGGCCGGGATCATCAGCACGCGCACATCGGTCAACGCCAGGCCGGAAGCCAGGTAGGGCAGCGCCAGCAGCGCCGCCGGCACCAGGAACAACTCCCCGGCGCCGAAGATCTCCACCACGGTTTCCGCCCCGGCCTCATCGCGTGCCTGCAGGCCCACGCTGCCCTGCAGCAGCAGGTGCAGGAAGCTCGGCAGTTCATGCTGGTCGAACAGCAGCGTGCCGCGCGGCAATTGCTGGGTGAAGCTGGGCCGCAGCAGCCGCGCCATCGCCGCTTCACCAGCCGAGGCGAAGAAGGGGCTGCGCCGCAGCAGGTCCAGGTTGGAGACTCGTTCCGGCATGACGATGTCCTCTCGTGACCCTCGCAGCCTGACCGGCCTGCCTGGGATCAACCTTGATATATATCAAGTATACTATTCGGACAGGTCAATAGGACGCTTGATAAGCTTGGCTTCAAGCTGAATTCGGCCAATACGCTTCAGCCGTAATTGATCTCCATCAACTCCTGTACCGCCCCACCATCGTCATGGTCCCGCTGCCTCGATGAACCTGGAGGGGCGGATGAACGCGACGACAAACCCGACGGAGGCCGGCAGCAGCCGTGCCCTGTGGTCCAGCACCCTGGCCTTCACGGTGTGCTTTTCCGCCTGGACCATCTTTTCCATCCTGGGCGTGCAGGTGAAGCGTGACCTGGGCCTGAGTGATTTCCAGTTCGGCCTGCTGGTCGGCACGCCGATCCTCACCGGCAGCCTGATCCGCCTGGTGCTGGGCATCTGGGCCGACCAGTATGGCGGGCGCCTGGTCTTCACCGGCGTGATGCTGGCGGCGGCGGTGGCCACCTTCCTGCTGTCCTATGCCTACGACTACCCGACCTTCCTGCTGGCCGCGCTTGGCGTCGGCATCGCCGGCGGGTCGTTCTCGGTTGGCGTGGCCTATGTCTCCAAATGGTTCCCCAAGCACAAGCAGGGCACCGCGCTGGGCATCTTCGGCGCCGGCAATGTCGGCGCCGCGGTCACCAAGTTCCTCGCCCCCACGGTGATGGTGGGCCTTGGCTGGCAGGCGGTGGCGCAGATCTGGGCCGCGGCCCTGGTGGTCACCGCCGTGGCCTTCTTCCTCACCACCCAGGACGACCCGGACCTGGCGGCGCGCCGCGCCCAGGGTGCCCCGCCGGAAAGCTTCGCCGCCATGATGGCGCCGCTGGCCAACATGCAGGTCTGGCGCTTCAGCACCTACTACTTCTTCGTCTTCGGCGGCTTCGTCGCGCTCTCGCTCTGGCTGCCGCGCTACTATGTGGGCGTCTATGGGCTGGACATCGTCACCGCCGGCATGCTCGGCGCGGCCTATTCCATCCCCGGCTCGCTGTTCCGCATCCTCGGCGGCACGCTGAGCGACAAGTACGGCGCCCGGCGGGTGATGTACGGCACCTTCATCGGCTCCGTCATCTGCACCTTCCTGCTCAGCTACCCGGCCACGCACTACATCGTCGCCGGCATCCGCGGCCCGATCGAGTTCGACACCGCGATCGGCTTCCTGCCGTTCATGCTGCTGACCATGGCGCTGGGCTTCTTCATGAGCCTGGGCAAGGCCGCGGTCTACAAGCACATCCCGGTCTACTACCCCGGCCGCGTCGGCGCCGTGGGTGGCGTGGTCGGGCTCATCGGCGGGCTTGGCGGCTTCGTGCTGCCCATCGCCTTCGGCGCCATGAACGACATCATCGGCGTCTGGACCAGCTGCTTCATGCTGCTCTTCGTCACCGTCAGCATCAGCCTGGTCTGGATGCACGTCTCCATCCGCCGGATGGAACGGGCCGAGCACCCCGAGTTGCGCGCCCCGCGCGACCTGCCGGAAGCCGCCCCTCCCACCAATCTCGCCGCGCAATAGCCGCGCCAGCCCGAAAGGCATCGCATGTCCGCGACACTCGACAAGGCCGGCGCCCCCGCGCGCAGCGGCAACAGTTGGCTCGGCCGCTGGGAACCGGAGGATGCCGGCTTCTGGGCCAGCGCCGGCCGCGCCCGGGCCTGGCTGACCCTGGTGGTCACCACCTTCAACCTCACCCTGGCCTTCATCGTCTGGTTCGCGGTCAGCGCGCTGGTGGTGCGGCTGCCGGGGCTGGGCTTCCAGCTCAGCAATGGCCAGCTGTTCTGGCTGGCGGCGATGCCGGGGCTGGCCGGCGGCACGCTGCGGATCTTCCACACCTTCCTCACGCCCATGCTGGGCACGCGGCATGTGGTGGCCTTCTCCACCCTGTCGCTGCTGCTGCCGGCGCTGGGCTGGTTCCACGCGGTGCAGGACAATACCACGCCCTACTGGGTGCTGATGACGCTGGCCTTCGTCGCCGGCCTGGGCGGCGGCAACTTCAGCAGCTTCATGCCCTCCACCAGCCTGTTCTTCCCGAAGCGCCTGCAGGGCACGGCGCTGGCCATCCAGGCCGGCATCGGCAACTTCGGCGTCAGCGTGGTGCAGTTCGTCACGCCCTGGATCATCGGCTTTTCGCTGGCCGATGGCCTGCTGGGCGAGGGCCAGGCGTTTCGCCTGGCCGGTGGCGCCACGCGCACGCTGTGGCTGCAGAACGCGCTTGGCATCTACATCCCGCTGATCGCGCTGGGTGGCCTGGTCGCCTGGTTCACCCTGAAGAGCGTGCCGGTGCGCGCCAATTTCCGCGACCAGCTCGACATCTTCAAGCTGAAGCACGCGCTCATCATGACCGTGCTCTACATCATGACCTTCGGCATCTTCAGCGGCCTGGCCGGGGTGTTTCCGCTGCTGATCCGCCAGTGCTTCGGCGGCCTGCCCGGCGCGCCGGACCCGCTGGCCTACGCCTTCCTCGGGCCCCTGGTCGGCTCGCTGGCGCGCGTTGTCGGCGGCCCGCTGA
>CANBXZ010000314.1 GCA_947373495.1 Acetobacteraceae bacterium | reverse complement strand
TTGATGCGCTGGCCGGCCAGGGTGATCTCGCCCTCGGTGCGGAGCATGCCGCAGACCGCGCGCAATGTGGTGGTCTTGCCGGCGCCATTGGCACCCAGCAGCGCGGTCACGCCGCCCTCGGCCACCGCGAAGTCGATGCCATGCAGCACCCAGGTGGGGCCATAGCCGGCCTTCAGGGCCTTCACCTCAAGCAGGGGGGTTACCTCAGGCAGCATGGGCTTGCTCACCCAGATAGGCGCTGATGACTTCGGGCGTGTTGCGCACCTCGTCCGGCGTGCCATCGGCGATCTTCTTGCCGAAGTTCAGCGCCACCACCTTGTCGGAAACCCGCATCACCAGGTTCATGTGATGCTCCACCAGCAGGATGGAGAGGTCGAACTGGCGGCGGATGTCGTGGAACAGCTCGGCCAGGGCATCCACTTCGCTGTGGTTCAACCCGCCGGCCGGCTCATCCAGCAGCAGCAGCTTCGGCCGGCTGATCAGCGCCCGCGCCAGTTCCACCCGCTTCTGCCAGCCGAAGGGCAGCCCGGCCACCGGAACCTCGGCGAATTGCTCCAGGTTCAGCAGCGCCAGCAGCGCCCGCGCCCGGTCCTCGGCGGCGGCGGCCTCGGCCCGGCTGGCGGGCAGCCGCAACGCCGCGGCCAGGAAGCCGGCGCGGCCCTGGCAATGCGCCCCGGCCAGCACGTTCTGCCGCACCGTCATGCTGCGGAACAGCGCCAGGTTCTGGAAGGTGCGGCCAATACCCAGGCCCATCATGCGGTGGCGCGGCAGGTCGGAGATCTTCTGGCCTTCCAGCCGGATCTCCCCCTCGCTTGGCCGGTAGAAGCCGCTGATGCAGTTGAACAGGCTGGTCTTGCCGGCGCCATTCGGGCCGATCAGGCCGCAGATCTGGTGCCGGCCGACATCGAAGGAGACCCCGCCCACCGCGATGACACCGCCAAAGCGGATGACGATATCGCGCACTTCCAGCAAGGCGGACTCAGGCGTGCTCATGCCGCCAGCCCGCCACGGGCCAAGCCGAATCCCATACGTTTCTCCCTGCCCGGCCCTTGGGGCTCGGTTTGGTCATGGCAGCCATACCAGCGGCGAATGCTTCCGGCATGCAAGTGAAAATCCGGCAGGATGCCGGCCGGGCCGGGCGGGATGGCGCAACGCCGCTTCCTTCGGCAGGATCAACCGGAAGCACCGGAGGAACCGAACCATGACCCAGCCCTTTGCCGGCATCCGCATCATCGACGCCACGCATGTGCTGGCCGGCCCTTTCGCCGCCTACCAGTTGGCGCTGATGGGCGCCGAGGTCATCAAGGTGGAACCGCCGACCGACCCGGACCAGAGCCGCGATTCGGGCCCCGACTGGTCGCTGAACGACGCCAACATGGGCAGCTACTTCCTGACCCAGGGCAGCAACAAGCGGGCGATGACGCTGGACCTGAAGCAGGCCGAGGGTGTCGCCATCATGAAGGCGCTGATCGCCAAGGCCGACGTGCTGGTGGAGAACTTCCGCCCCGGCGCCTTCGAGGCGCTGGGCCTGGGCTGGGACGAACTGAGCCGGCTGAACCCGCGGCTGATCTATTGCTCCATCTCCGCCTTCGGCCAGGGCGGCCCGCGTGGCGGGCAGACCGCCTATGACCACGTCATCCAATCCACCTCCGGCATCATGGCCGCCACCGGCACGCCCGAGGTCTCGCCGCTGAAGCTGGGGGCGCCGGCGATCGACTACGCCACCGGCACCATGGGCGCCTTCGCGCTGGCCAGCGCGCT
The DNA here is from genome assembly GCA_947373495.1 of Acetobacteraceae bacterium. GTDB lineage: Bacteria > Pseudomonadota > Alphaproteobacteria > Acetobacterales > Acetobacteraceae > CAIMOR01. The sequence continues at coordinate 3,542 of CANBXZ010000314.1, read as the reverse complement.
GTTCCAGCGCGAACGCACCGGCAAAGGCCAGCGCATCGACCTGGCCATGCTGGACGTGGCGCTGATGATGCAGGCCAGCCACATCACCGCCTGGTCCCGCACCGGCAAGTCCAGCCCGCCGAAGGGCAACGACCACGCCCACGCCACCAACAGCGCCTACCCCACCAAGGACGGGCTGGTGATGCTGGGCGCGTCCAACCTGCGCCAGCAGGCCCGGCTCTGGGCCGCGCTCGGCCGGCCGGAACAGGCCAAGAAGACCAACAAGGAACGCGAGGTGAAGCGCGCCGAGGAAGCCGCGCTGCTGCGCGAGCTGATGCTGGCCCGCACCGCCCAGGAATGGGAGGAATACCTGCAAAGCCAGCACGTGCCCGCCAGCCGGGTGCGGCCGATGCATGAGACGATGCAGGACCCGCATTTGGCCTCGCGCGGGCTGCTGCACCGGTTCGAGAGCATGCCCGGCGTCGCCGGCAGCGTCACCGTGCCGGTGGCCGCCTTCAAGCTGGCGCATGGCGGCCCGGCGGTCACCGCGCCACCGCCGATGTTCGGCCAGCACACCGACGAGGTTCTGGCCGAACTCGGCCATACCGCCGCCGAGATCACCGCGCTGCGCGGCAAGGGCGTGGTGTGAGACTGCCGCGCCGCAGCCTGCTGGCGGCCTCGGCGCTGGCGTTGCCGGCGCGGGCCGCCGGCTTTGCCACCCGGCCGCTGAAGCTGGTGGTCTCGGCCGCCGCGGGCGCCAGCCTGGACATCCTGGCCCGCGCCATCGCGCCCGGGCTGGGCCAGGCGCTGGGCCAGCCGGTGGTGGTGGAGAACCAGGGCGGCGCCGGCGGGCTGGTGGCCATGCAACTGGTGGCGCGCGCCCCGGCGGATGGCCATGCGCTGCTGCTGACCGGGGATTCACTGATCACCATCGGCGCCATGCAGCCGGAAGCCGGCTACAACGCCCGCACCAGCTTCGCCCCGGTGACGCTGGCGGTACGCGCGGCGCAATTGCTGGTGACGCATCCCGGCACCGGCATCGCCAGTGTGCAACAATATGTGGAGCGGGTGCGCCAGGCGCCCGGCCGGCTGAACATGGGGCTGCCGGGCTGGGGCGGCATCGCCCATCTCATCAATGAAATGCTGAACCGCCAGTTGGGCCTGCGGGTGGAATACATCCCCTATCGCGGCGGCGCTCCGGCGGCGCTGGACCTGCTGGCGCGGCAGGTGGATGCCATCATCATCACCCTGCCGGCGGTGACGGAACAGGTGCGCGAGGGCCGGCTGGTGGGCCTGGCGGTCAGCACCGCGCAACGCGACCCGGCACTGCCCGGGGTGCCCAGCCTGGCGGAGAGCGTGGCGCCGGGCTTCGACGTGGAGAGCTTCCAGGGCATTCTCGCGCCGGCCGGCACACCGCCCGCCGTGGTGGCGGAACTGCATGCCGGCGTGGCCGCGGCGCTGGCGCAACCGGCGGTGCGGGCCCGGCTGACCGAGTTGGGCTACGAGATCGTCGCCGCCCCGCCCAGCCGCTTCGCCGAGCGCATCGCCGTGCTGGGCGACCGCTTCGGCCAGGTGATCCGCGAGGCCGGCATCACCGCGCGCTGAACGGCGGCCTTACGCCTTCAGCGCCTGCTCCAGCAACTCCAGCGCGCCGATGCCGAAGCGGCGCATGTTGCCGATGCGGTCGCCATTGCCGGTTTCCAGCGTCACGCTGGCTTCCCGCGGCCCCGCCACGGCGAAGCAGGCATGGCCGGCATCATAGCCATAGCGGTTGCCGGTGGGGCCGGTGGCGCCGATCTCGGCCAGGCACCAGGTGGTGGCAAGCCGCGCCCGGGCGCCGCGCGCCAGCACCAGCGCATAGGCTTCGGTGGAAGGCGGCACGCCGGCCAGTTCTTCCCGCGTCAGGCCGAGCAATTCGGTACGGGCTTCGCGGGTGTAGACCACCGCGCCGCCGAGGAAGTAGGCGCTGGCCCCCGGCACCGCCAGCAGCGCGGCGGAGATCAGCCCGCCGGCGCTGCTTTCACTGATGCACAGGGTTTCCTTGCGTTCCTTCAGCAACGCGCCGACGCGGGCGGCGATGGGCAACAGGCTGTCCATGGTATCTCTCCCTACATGGCGGACCAGGCGCCATCCATCGGCAACGCCGCGCCGGTGATATCATCACCCGCCGGGCCGCAGAGGAAGGCGGCCAGGGCCGCGACCTTTTCCGGTTCAATGAAGCGACGGGTCGGCTGGCGTTCCGCCCAGAATTTCTCCAGCACCACCTCGCGCGCATCCGGCCCGCGCTTCACCTGCGCCTCGATCCGGTCGGCGATGGCGGGGGTGTAGGTGGAGCCGGGGCAGAGCGCGTTGCAGGTGACCGGTGTCTGCGCGCATTCCAGCGCCACCGCCTTGGTCAACCCGATCAGCGCGTGCTTGGTGGTGACGTAGCCGGCGCGCTCGGTGCCGCCGATCAGCCCGTAGATGCTGCTGACATTGATGATGCGGCCCCAGTCGCGCTGCTTCATCCCCGGCAGGGCGTGGCGGATGGTGTGGAAGCAGGCGGTCAGGTTCACCGCGATATCGGCGTCCCACTCACTCGGATGCAGGGTTTCCACCAGGCCGAAATGCCGGGTGACGGCGTTGTTCACCAGAATGTCCACGGCACCGGCGGACTGCATCAGCGTGGTGATGTCGGCGGCATTGGCCAGGTCGGCGTGGCGATAGGCGATGCGGCCGCCGGTGCTGGCTTCCAGCGCGCGCCGATCAGCCTCGAAGGCTTCGGCCACCACCAGGTCGCTCATCATCACCTGGGCGCCCTGCGCCGCCAGCGCGGCGGTGATGGCGCGGCCTAGGCCGCCGGCGGCGCCGGTAACCAGGGCGCGCCTGCCCTCCAGCGGCCTCACCGGGCGCGGCCCAGCACGGCCAGCAGCGGGGCGAAGTCCGTCATGTCCTCGAAGCCCTCCACCGCGCGCACCACCACATCCTGTTCATCGCGGCTCAATATGCCTTCCAGGTTGCCGCGGAACTTTGCTTCCACCTCGGCCGCCGTCACCGGGTTCTCCGGGCTGGCGCGGCGATGCAACTCCTCGTGCCGCAGCGTGCGGCCGTCCTGCGTCGTCACCACCAGGCGGGCGGCGTGGCGGAAGGCCGGGCCCATGGCTTCCAGCTCGGGGTCCTCATGCGCGCTGATGCGGCCGATCATCGCCATGATCTCGGGCGCCGCCAGCTTGTCCTCGGTGAAGGCGGCGGCGGTGACCTGGCCGGACAGGGCGGTGACGGCCATGCCGTAGAACAGGTTCATCTGCGCCGCGGTGATGCCGGCCGGCTTGTAGGTCCAGGCGCAATGCACATAGGTCATGTGGCCGATGCCGACCTCGATATGCGCAATGTCCTCCGGCCGCAGCTTCGCCTCCGCCATCACCCGGCGCAGGCTGTCCAGCGCGGCGTGGATGCTGGTGACGGTGGGGTACATCTTGAAGCCGGTATTCGTCGTCTCCCAGGTGGTGCCCAGGCCGGCGGTCAGCTTCTCCGGCTTCGGTGTGCGGGCGAGGGAGGAGAGGAAGCCGCCATAGGGCGCCTCG
>CANBXZ010000313.1 GCA_947373495.1 Acetobacteraceae bacterium | reverse complement strand
TGATAGACCACGGCGCGCTCGTCCCGGCTGAACGGAGCGCCGTTCTTCTCATCCTCGAAGAAGTACTGCCGCATCTCCGGCCGGATCTCCTCCAGCATGAAGCGCAGATGCGCGATGATGGGGTAGTTGCGCAGGATGGCGTGGTGCGGATTGGTCAGGTCGCGCAGACCCAACAGGGTCAACCCGGCGGCCAGGGCCAGCAACGGCACCAGCCAATGCACCTCCTCCGGCTGCTGCCAGGTGGCCAGCGCCAGGGCCAGGGTGGCCAGGCTGGCGCCGGTAAGGGCAAGGAAGCGCGGCGCGAATGGCAGCAGCAATCGGGTCATGGCGGTTTCCTGGGCGGTCGGCGGCATTCTAGCCGGCCCGGCCGCCGAATGTGATGCGCCGGCGGATTAACATTCGGCATGCAGGCCCGGGGCAGCGTTGGCGAATGGTGCATCCGGCCTCGGGCTGGGTTACAGCGCCCCGGCAAGGCATGGAGTGCGGCATGCGTCGAGTGGCGGTGGTGTTGTTCAATCTGGGCGGGCCTGACCAGCCGGCCGCGGTGCGACCCTTCCTGGAAAACCTGTTCATGGACCCGGCGATCCTGCGGGTTCCGGGGTTCATCCGGCCCTGGCTTGGCCGCTTCATCGCCGGCCGGCGTACCGCGGCGGCCCAGGCCAACTATGCCCTGATCGGCGGTGGCTCGCCGTTGCTGGCGTTGACCCGGGCCCAGGGCGAGGCGTTGCAGGCCAGCCTGAATGGTGCCGCTGACGGCACCGAATACCGCTGCTTCGTCGCCATGCGCTACTGGCACCCTTTCGCCGCCGAGACGGTGCGGGAGGTCCAGGCCTGGGGCGCCGAGGAGGTGCTGCTGCTGCCGCTGTATCCGCAGTTCTCCACCACCACCACCGGCAGCAGCTTCACCGACTGGCACGCCGCCTGCGCCGCCGCCGGGGCTTCCTGGCCCACCCAGGCGCTGTGCTGCTGGCATTCAGACCCGGGCTTCGCCGCCGCTACGGCGGCCCTGGTGCGCGCTGCCCATGCCGAAGCCCTGGCCAGGCTGCCCGCCGGCACCCGGCTGCGGGTGCTGTTTTCCGCCCATGGCCTGCCGGAAAGCATCATCAAGCGCGGCGACCCCTACCAGTGGCAGGTGGAACGCACCGTGGCCGCCGTGGTGGCTCAGCTGGACCTGCCCATGGACCTGCCCGGCCTGGACCACGTGGTGTGCTACCAATCCCGTGTCACCCCGCAGAAATGGATCGGCCCGAGCACGGAAGCCGAGATCGAGCGCGCGGCGCACGACAAGGTGGCGGTGCTGGTCTGCCCGATCGCCTTCGTCTCCGACCATTCCGAAACCCTGGTGGAACTGGACATGGAATACCGTGAGGTAGCCCATAAGGCCGGGGTGCCGGGGTATTTCCGCGTGCCGGCGCAGAACAGCGACCCGGGCTTCATCGCCGCCCTGGCCGGGCTGGTGCGGCATGCGCACGGCAGCGGCCGGGCGCTGTGCAGCCATGCCGGTGGCCGGCAATGTCCCAAGGCGCAGACCGGCTGCCCGCACGGCAAGGCCGCGGCCTAATGCGCCCGGCCGCCGTATTGTTCGACTGCGATGGCGTGCTGGCCGACAGTGAGGGCCTGGTGAACACCATCATCGCCCAGGACCTGGCCGCCCGTGGCTGGGCGATGACGGCGGCGGAATGCCAGGAGCTGTTCCTGGGCATGGCGGCCACCGCCATGGTGCCGGTCATCGAGGCCCGGGTCGGCACCTTGCCGGGGAATTGGCTGGGCGAGATCTCCCACCGCATCGCGGTTTCCATGCTGGCCGAGCTGCAGCCGGTGGAAGGCGCGGTGGCCGCGGTGCGGGCGGTGGTGGCGGCCGGCATCCCGGTGGCGGTGGCCTCCAATTCGGCGCGTGAGGAACTGGGCGCCAAACTGCGGCGGCTGGGGCTGGCCAACCTGTTCACCGACCGTACCTTCAGCTTTCAGGATGTAGCCCGGCCCAAACCGGCGCCGGACATGTACCTGGCGGCGGCACGGGCCTGCGGCGCTGCCCCGGCCGATTGCGTGGTGGTGGAGGACAGCCTGCTGGGTGCCCAGGCCGGGCTGGCCGCCGGCTGCCGCGTGCTGGGCCTTACCCGGGAAACCGATGCCAGCATCTTCACCGGCATCGGTGCCCGGGCCTTCACCCGCATGGCCGACCTGCCGGGCTTGCTCGGCCTGCGGTAACAACGACGCCTCGGCGAAGGAGAACGCGATGCGCAGCTTCTGGATGGCCCTGTTGCTGGCCGCCGCTCCGGCGGCCGCTCAGGTCGCGCTGGCCCAGCCGGTGGCGGAACCGCCGGCAGCGCAACGGGTGGTGCCGGGTGGTCGTGCCGGCTGGGTGGCGGATGGTCGCGGTGGCTGCTGGGTCTGGGCCGGTGGGCTGGAAGCCGGCGCCAGCAACCTCACCGCCAGTTGGTCCGCCGGCTGCCCGCAAGGCCCGGCCGAGGGCACCGGCCGTTCCGTGGTGGAATGGCAGGTGCGCGGCCAGCGGCGGGAGATGATCTATGAAGGCCGGCTGGCCAGCGGCAAGGCGGCAGGCCCCGGCCGGCTGGACGTGACCGAGGATGGCGAGCTGGTGAGCCGCGAGGTGGGCGAGTACCACGACGATCGCCTGGTGCGCGGCCGGCTGGAACTGCCGCGCCTGGGCCTGGTGTATGAGGGTGGTTGGCACCTGGGCCAGCCCCATGGCGAGGGCGAGCTGCGCAGCGGTGGCGAGGTGTTTCGCGGCGCCTGGGAAATGGGCTGCCTGCGCCGTGGCGATGCCTGGATTTCCTTCACCCGGCCGCCGGAGCAATGCGAAGGGCAGGCCACCTGATGACCCTGGAGTTCCTCACCCCCTGGTACCTGTGGCTGAAGGCGGCGCATCTGGTGGCGGACTTCGCCTGGATGGCGGGGATTTTCTACCTGCCGCGGCTATACGTGTACCACACCCAGGTGGCGCCGGGGTCAGAGCCGTCCGAGCTGTTCAAGAAGATGGAGCGCCTGCTGCTGCGGGCGATCATGAACCCGGCCATGGTGGCGGCCTGGATCTTCGGCCTGCTGCTGGTGCTGACCCCTGGGGTGGTGGACTGGGGCCGTGGCTGGTGGCACGGCAAGGTCTTCGGCCTGCTGGGGATGACGCTGTTCCATCATCACCTGGGCTATGCCCGCAAGGACTTCGCCGCCGACCAGCGCCGCCACACCGAACGCTATTGGCGCATGGTGAACGAAGTGCCGACGCTGCTGCTGGTGCTGATCGTCATCATGGTCATCGTCAAGCCTTTCTGAGCCAGGCCCGGCCGGGCCTTGACTCGGCGCCGAAGCCGCTTAATTGGGCGGTTGACGTGGTTGCAACCGAACCCTAGGGTTCGCGTGTTTCCGCCGGTGGCTGGCGCGAATCCGCGCCCGGCCGCCACCTCCCTCCTCCTCCTCGGGACATCGCCAGCTACGGTTCGGGCCCCCTCAGGGTTCGCTTCGCGGCACGGGCGCAAGGCCGGGGTCCGGTGCGGCATTCGCCGCAAACCGCCCGCCGCCGCACTTCGGGAAGGGTCCCGCTTCCCCCGCACACGGATACCGTTGCGCATGCATCTTTCTGAACTGAAGGCCAAGAGCCCCAGCGAACTGCTCGCCTTCGCTGAGGACCTGCAGATCGAGAACGCATCCTCCCTGCGCAAGCAGGACATGATGTTCGCGATCCTCAAGCAGCTGGCGGAAAACGACCAGGCCATCTACGGCGAAGGCACCCTGGAAATCCTGCCCGATGGCTTCGGCTTCCTGCGCAGCCCGCAGGCCAACTTCCTGCCCGGCCCCGACGACATCTATGTCAGCCCCGCCCAGGTGCGCCGCTATGGGCTGCGCATTGGCGACACGGTCGAAGGCCAGATCCGCGCGCCGAAGGATGGCGAGCGGTACTTCGCCGCGCTGAAGATAAACGCGGTCAACTTCGAGCCGCCCGAGAACCTGCGCCACCGCATCAACTTCGACAACCTGACGCCGCTCTATCCCAGCCGCCGGCTGAAGATGGAGAATGCCGAGGCCGAAGCCGTCGCGAAGGGCCCGCAGAAGGACTACACCCACCGCATCATCGACCTGGTCGCGCCGATCGGCATGGGCCAGCGCGCGTTGATCGTGGCGCCGCCGCGCACCGGCAAGACGGTGATGCTGCAGAACATCGCCAAGTCCATCACCGCCAACCACCCCGACGTGTTCCTGATGGTGCTGCTGATCGACGAGCGACCCGAGGAAGTCACCGACATGGCCCGCACCGTGCGCGGCGAGGTGGTTGCCTCCACCTTCGACGAGCCGGCCACCCGCCACGTCCAGGTGACCGAGATGGTGCTGGAGAAGGCCAAGCGCCTGGTGGAACACAAGCGCGACGTGGTGATCCTGCTCGACAGCATCACCCGCCTTGGCCGCGCCTATAACAGTGTGGTGCCGTCCTCCGGCAAGGTGCTGACCGGTGGTGTGGACGCCAACGCGCTGCAGCGCCCGAAGCGCTTCTTCGGCGCAGCGCGCAACATCGAGGAAGGTGGCTCGCTGACCATCATCGCGACCGCCTTGATCGACACCGGCAGCCGGATGGACGAGGTGATCTTCGAGGAGTTCAAGGGCACCGGCAACAGCGAGCTTCAGCTGGACCGCAAGCTCTCCGACAAGCGCATCTTCCCCAGCATCGACATCACCAAGTCCGGCACCCGCAAGGAGGAACTGCTGGTGGACCGCGCCACGCTGTCCAAGATGTGGGTGCTGCGCCGCATCCTGAACCCGATGGGCACCCAGGACGCGATGGAGTTCCTGCTGGACAAGCTGAAGTACAGCAAGACCAACCAGGACTTCTTCGACGCGATGAACACCTGAGACAGGCACGGCGCCGGCCTGGCTTCTCCACGCCGGCGCCAGCTGTCGCTGCCCGCCCTTGGCGTGGCGGCCTGAATGCCCGAGGCACCCAGCCGCGCCGGCGGAACCCGGTGCGGTTGCTCGCGCCTGGGGCCGCCGCCTCACGCAACACGTGATCGCCCTTCGCTACCCAGTCCGATCGCAAGCGTGCTAAACCTGTCGTTGATGAACCACCGACGATCATCGGTGGCCGACGCCAAGGAGAACACGCCATGATCCGCAAGACCGCTGCCGCCCTGCTGCTGGGCGTTGCCGTATTGGCCAGCGGCTGCACCGACCCCTACGACCCCGCCCAGCGCGCCCTTGGTGGCGCTGCCCTTGGCGGTGCCGGCGGCGCGGCGCTTGGCGCCATTGCCGGCGGTGGGCGCGGTGCCGCCATCGGCGCCATCCTGGGCGCTGGCACCGGTGCGGTTGTCGGCGGCGCCACCACCCCGCAGCAGCCAGGCTA
>CANBXZ010000312.1 GCA_947373495.1 Acetobacteraceae bacterium | reverse complement strand
GGTGGAGCACGCCGCCGCCGCCCCCGCGGCGCTGGCCGGCCTGCCGGAACTGGCGGTGCCGCCGGGCCGGTTCGGGGAAGCGCTGCGGCCGCGCCTGGTGGGCCGCGCCGCCGCCGCGCTGCTGGCGCTGCGGCCGGCCACCCTGGTGCTGTGGTCCTTGCCGCTGCTGGCCGAAGCCACCCTGGCGGCGCTGGCAGTGGGGGTGCCGAAGCTGCTGCTGCGCGCCACCGGCCCAGCCCCAGACCAAGCCGCCGGCCAGACCGAGGCGGCGCAGTTGCGGCTGCTGGCGGCGCGGGACCTGCTGCGCACCAGCCTGCTGCTGGGTGGGGCGCGGCTGGAACATACGGACCCGGCCGGGCTTGCCGGCTGGCTGGCCTGGCTGGGCCTGGATGCGGCGGAAGCCGCCCGCCACGCCCGGCTGCTGCCCGAGGCAACGCCATGAGCGCGCCGGCACAACGCTTCCTCGGCTATGTCGAGGTACTGGGCAGCGACCGCGTCACCGGCTGGTGCGTCAACCTGGATGCGCCGCAGCAACCGGTGGAGTTGGAACTGGTTGCCCAAGGCCGCGTGCTGGCCCATGGCCGCACCAGCCTGGACCGCCCCGACGTGGCCCGCGAAATCGGCAGCCACAGGCTCTGCGGCTTTGCCGTGGCGCTGGGTGCCGCCGGGGCCGGCATTCCGCTGCGGGAATTGCGGGTGCGGCCGGTGGGCAGCAGCGCCGCGCTGCCGGGGCTGGAGGGGCTTTACCCGGAAACCCCGCTGCCCGAACCAGCCGGCCCGGCCGCCGCGCCGGCGGCCTCGGCGCTGCCGCCGCCGATATTCCCGGCGCTGCATGCCATCGACCCCGCTGCGGCCGAGGCCCTGCTGGCGCAGCCCTTCCCGCTGGAACGGCCGCCATTGGCCGCCGGAACCTCGGCCCCATTGCAGGGCCGGCTGCTGGCGGTGGAACAGGGTGAGGCTCGCGGCTGGGCGCGCCGCCGCCAGGCAGAGCCGCTGCTGCTGGAATTGCGCGTGGACGGCGTGGCCGCCGGCCGGCAAGTGGCGGACCGCGGCGGCCTGGGGGGGCCAGGCGCCTGTGGCTTCGCCCTGGCACTGCCGGAAAGCCTGTACGACAACCAGCCGCACAGCCTGGCGGTGGTGGAAGCCGCCTCCGGCGAGGCGCTGCCCGGCAGCCCCCTGGTGGTGCGGTTGCGCGCGGGCGGCGGTTCGGTGCGGCTGCGTCGGGGCGTGCTGGAAGGCTGGCTGGACTTTGGCGACCGCCCCGCGGTGCGGCTGGAGCTGCTGCGGGAAGGCCAGGCCGACCCGGTTGGCGCCCCCCTGCTGCGGCCGCGCCAGGCCGACCCTGCCGGCCACTTCCTGCTGCCGCTGCCGGCCGTGTTGCACGACAACACCCCGCATCGGCTGGCGGTGCGGGATGCCGGCACCGGTGCGCTGCTGGATGCCGGGCCGGGTGGCCCCTGGCTGGACCATCGTTCCGCCCTGCGCGGCCGGCTGGAACAGTTCAGCGGCGGCATGCTGCACGGCTGGGCCCAGAACCTGGCCGACCCCGCCACGCCGCTGCGGGTACTGCTGTACGACGACGACCGCCTGGTGGCGGAAACCTGCACCGCCCAGCCCCGGCCGGAGATTGGCGCCGGCACCCCGGGCTTCCTGCTGCCGGTGCCGCGCGCGCTGTTCGACAACGCGCCGCATCGGCTGCGGGTGAGCCTCGGTGGGCTGGACCTGTGCCTGGGTGACCAGCGCGAGATCGCCGGCGTGCTGGGCGCGGCCGAGATCGAGGGCGCCGAGCCGCGCTTCCGCGGCCGGCTGGAACTGGCCGCGCCGGAACGCATCAGCGGCTGGGCGATGGACACGCTGGCGGCGGACCGGCCGGTGCAGGTGGCGATCGAGCTGGACGGCGTCACCATCGATACCGCCCGGGCAGACCGCTACCAGCCCCGCCTGCGCAGCCTGAGCCAGCATGGCCAGCACGGCTTCGAATGGCCGGTGCCGGCGGAATGCTGGAACGGGCGGGAACGCCAGCTGACGGTGCGCATCATCGGTGCGGCCGAACCGCTGGAAGGCTCGCCGGCGCGGCTGGCCTTTCCCAGCCGGTTGCTGCCGGCCCCGCCCGGCCAGGCCGCCCGGCTGGTGCCGCCCCCGGTGCGCCCGGCCGCCACCGCCGCCGCCGGCCTGGTTTCGGCCATTGTGCTGAACCGCAACGGCGCCTGGCTGCTGCAGGCATTGTTCGCCAGCCTGGCCGAACATGTCCGCACCCCGCTGGAAGTGGTGCTGCTGGACCACGGCAGCAGCGACGACAGCCTGGCGGTGGTGGCGCAGTGGCAGGGCCGGCTGGACATTCGGCTGGAGGCACGCGGCGCCAACCATTCCTTCAGCGCCTCCAGCAACCTCGGCGCGCGGCTGGCCCAGGGCGAGCACCTGCTGTTCCTGAACAACGACATCGCGCTGACCCACGACCCGCTGCCGGCCATGCTGCGTGCCCTGGCGGCGCCGGGCGTGGCGGCGGTGGGGGCGCGGCTGGTGGAGCCGGTGGTGCAGGCCGATGGCGGCATGCGCCCGGTGCTGCACCATGACGGCATCGGCTTTCGCCTGCTGCATGGCGGCGACTACGGCCGCAGCCTGTGGCTGCCCTATGAGGTCGAGGCCGCCGAAGCCGACCCCAGCGAAGGCACCGACGCGGTGCCGGCCGCCACCGCCGCCATGCTGCTGCTGCGCCGGGCGGATTTCCAGGCGATGGGCGGTTTCGACGAAGGCTACGACTACGGGCTGGAGGATGTGGAACTGTGCCTGCGCCTGGGCCGGCGGCGGGGCCAGTTGGTGGTGGCGCGGGACGCGGTGGCGGTGCACCAGCGCAGCGCCACGCGCGGCCTGCGCTTCGCCGCGGCGCTGGCAGACCCGGTGCAGGCCGGGGCGCAGGGCCGCGAACTGGAAAATCGGCAGCACTTCCTGCATCGCCAGGGCGCCTGGCTGAAGCGCCGGCTGCGCCATGCCGCGCTGCACGGCCAGGGCGGCTGGCGGGCGGAACGCTTCCGCCTGGGCTTCGCGCTGGGCGAGGCCGTGGAGGACATCGCGGCAGCCAGCGCGCTGGCCGCCGCCCTGGCCGAGGCCGCCGGCTGGGATGCCGCGCTGCTGCCCTGCGCGGAGCCGGATATGCGCGGCCTGGACGCGCTGGTGGCGATGCGGCCGGAGACCAACCTGCGGCAGGTGGTCAACGCCACGCCCGGGCTGCTGACCCTGGCCTGGGTGCGGGGCGAGGTAGCGGCCTGGCTGGCCGCCGCGCCCTGGGATGCCTGCGACCTGATCCTCGCCGCCTCCCCCCGCATGGCCGCGGCGTTGCGCCAGGCCACCGGGCGGGACGTGCTGCTGCTGCCCCCGGCCACCGACCCGCGCCGCTTCGCCCCGCAGCCGGACGCGCGGCTGGAAACCGAGGTGCTGTTCGCCGGCCCGCCCCACCCGGCGGCGCCCGCCCTGCTGGCGGCGCTGCCGGAAGCGCATGGCACCATCCTGGGCGCGGGCTGGCTGCCCGGGGCCCCGGCCTGCTGGCGTGGCCTGCTGCCGCTGGCGGACCAGCCGGCGGCCTATGCCGGCACCCGGCTGCTGCTGAACCTGGCCACGCCGGAACAGCGGGAATGGGCGCTGCTGCCCGAGCAGGTACTGGACGCCGCCGCCTGCGGCACCCTGGTGCTGACCGACAATCCCGCCGCCGCCACCGCCTGGCCGGCCGGGCTGCTGCCCTGCTTCGGCCCGGCCGAGGACTGGCCGGCGCTGGCGCGGCCCTACCTGGCCGACCCCGCCGCCTGCACCGCCGCCGCCGGCCGGCTGCGCGAGGCCGTGCTGGCTGGCCATACCTACGCCCATCGCGCTGCCACCCTGGCCACGGCCCTGCGGCAGGTGGCGCAGCGGCTGCGCTTCGGCATCAAGGCCCCGGCCGAGGCGGCGGCGCTGGGCCAGGGGCTTTGCCTGGCGCTGCGCCAACTGGGCCATGGCGCCCGGCTGGACCTGCCCGGGCAATGGCAGGACGGCATCGGCGCCGGCGACGACGCCAGCGTGGTGCTGGGGCCGGCGGCTGGCTACGAACCCGACCCGCGTGGGCTCAACCTGCTGTGCGGCGCCACGGGGCCGTTGCCGGCCGGCTTCCACCGGGGCCTGCCGGCACCACCGGACCTGGCGGGGCTTGACGCCACCGCCCGGGACATCGTCAACCTGACGCAACTAATTCTGGATGCTGACTGAATGGATTCCCTCCCTCGCCCGCCGGGCACCGATGTGGCGGCGCTGGAGGCGCGCTTCCTGCGGCGGGATGCCGTGGTGGGCATCATTGGCCTGGGCTATGTCGGCCTGCCGCTGGCGCAAACCGTCGCCAACCAGGGCTTCCGCGTGCTGGGCTTCGACATCGACCCGGCCAAGGTGGCGCAGTTGCGGGCCGGGCAAAGCTACATCCACCATATCGAGGGCGAAGCCATCGCCGCCCTGGCCGAACAAGGCCGGTTCGAAGCCTCCACCGACTTCGCCCGGCTGGCCGAGGCCGATGCCATCCTGGTCTGCGTGCCAACCCCGCTGACCCGCCAGCGGGAGCCGGACCTGGCGATGGTGGTGGACACCACCCGGGCGATTGCCCGCGCCCTGCGGCCGGGCCAGTTGGTGGTACTGGAATCCACCACCTATCCCGGCACCTGCCGGGACGTGATGCTGCCCTTGCTGGAAGCCGGCGGGCTGCGCAGCGGGCAGGACTTCTTCCTGGCCTATTCGCCGGAACGCGAAGACCCGGGCAACCCCCGCTTCGCCACCGCCAGCATCCCGAAGGTGGTGGGCGCCGACGACCCCGCCGCCCAGCGCCTGGCCCTGGCGCTGTATGGCCAGGTGGTGGTCGGCACCGTGCCGGTTTCCTCCCTGGCCGCGGCCGAGGCGGTGAAACTGACCGAGAACGTGTTCCGCGCCGTCAACATCGCCTTGGTGAACGAGCTGAAGGTGGTCTACGCCGCCATGGGCATCGACATCTGGGAAGTGATCGAGGCGGCGAAGACCAAGCCGTTCGGCTTCATGCCGTTCTATCCCGGCCCTGGCCTGGGCGGGCACTGCATCCCCATCGACCCGTTCTACCTGACCTGGAAGGCGCGCGAATTCGGCATCGCCACCCGCTTCATCGAACTGGCCGGGGAGATCAATGTCGGCATGCCGCGCTACGTGCTGGACCTGTTGGCCGGGGCGCTGGACCGGGTGCATCGGCGCGGGCTGAACGGCAGCCGCATCCTGCTGCGGGGCATGGCCTACAAGAAGAACGTGGCGGACCTGCGCGAGAGCCCCTCGCTCCGGCTGCTGGACATGCTGGAGGCGCGGGGCGCGGTGGTGGATTT
>CANBXZ010000311.1 GCA_947373495.1 Acetobacteraceae bacterium | reverse complement strand
TGTCGGCCGCGATGGCGGGCGTGCTGGCGGGCCGGGGTTGCGTGGCGGCGGGCAGGAGTTCGGCGGCTGACATGGCCCCAGCCTACAGCAGCGCCCCCGGCTCAGGCGAGGACGGCTTGGGCGCTGTCACGGAATCGTCTTGTTCCGCCAGCAGGGGGGCCAGGCAGTGGCGGGCCAGGGCACGGGTGATGCGGCCGCCGGCGGCCAGGGCGGCGCGGTCCAGCCTGGCGGCGGCCTCGGCGACCGCCGCCGCTTCCCGTGGCAGCCGCGGCAGCAGCCAGGCGCGAAAGCCCGGGTCGGTGCGCAGTTGGCGGTCGGCGAAGTGCTTTTCCAGCAACTGGGCCAGCAGCGCCTCGCTGGGCGGGCCGACCTCGGCCGCCGTGGTGGCGCGCAGCCGGCTGGCCAGGTCCGCCAGCGCGGTGGGCCAGCGGGAAGGTGGGCGCCGGGCCGCCAGCAGCAGCGGCTGCCGCGCCTCTGCGCACAGGTTGATGAGGTGGAACAGCGCCACCTCGTCCGCCACCTGGTCGGCGTCGTCCACCGCCAGGCCGCTGGTGGGCGGCGGTGGCAGGCCGCGCAGCCGGTGGCCGGCCAGCACCGGCCAGCCATGCAGCGCCGCGGTGGCATGCAGCATATGGGTCTTGCCCACGCCCTCGGGCCCGAACAGCACCAGCCGGCCCAGCGGCCAGCGCGCCGGCTCGGCCAGCCAGGCCAGGGCGGCGGCGTTGGAGGCATCCGGCACCAGGTCCGCCAGCGCATAGGACTGGTGCGAAATGAAGGGCAGCGGCAGTTGCTTCATGGCGCCGCCTTAGGGCCCGGTGCGGGGCGGGTCCAGGTACAGCGGGCTTTCCAGGTAGCGGCGCAGCCAATAGCGCGCCACCACGCCCACCGCCGCGGCCAGCGGTACCGCCAGCAGCACGCCGAGGAAGCCGAAGGCGATGCCGGCGGCGAACAGCGCGAAGATCACCCACACCGCATGCAGTTCCACCCGGTTGCCCAGCAGATGCGGGTAGATCAGGTAGCCCTCGACGATCTGGCCGAACAGGAAGATGGCCAGCACCTGCCCCACGCCGTGCCAGGTGCCGAACTGCGCCAGTGCCAGCAGCAGCCCGGCCAGCATGCCGGTCAATGAGCCGACATAGGGGATGAAGGACAGGATGCCGGACATCAGCCCCACCGCCAGCCCCAACTCCAGCCCCACCAGGGTCAGCCCGCCGGCATAGAGCGCGGCCAGCAGCAGGCAGCACAGCAATTGGCCGCGCAGCCAGGCGGAAACCACCCGGTCCATGTCCCGCGCCAATTGCCGCAGCACCCCGGCGGAACGGCGTGGCAGCCAGCTGTCCATCCGCGCCACCATGCGCGGCCAGTCCCGCAGCAGGTAGAAGGCCACCACCGGGGTGACGGCGACGAAGGTGAAGACGTTGAACAACGCCACCCCGCCGCCGATCAGCCGGGCCAGGGCAGAACCGAAGAAGCTGATGATCGCCCCGGCCTGGCCCACCGCCAGGTCCTGCAGGCGGCTGTCCACCACCTCCGGCCCCAGGTGCTGGGTCAGCAGGGCCAGGGCTTCCCGCACCGCCTGGCCCACGCCCAGCACATAGGCCGGCAGGCGTTGCAGCAGCACGGTGACCTGGCTGATCAGCAGCGGGTACAGCAGCAGCAGCGCCAGCAGCGAAAACGCCGCCAGCGCCAGCACCAGCAGCAGCGCCGCCAGGCCACGCGGCAGGCCCAGCCGGGCCAGGTAGCGCGCCGAGGGGTCGAGGAAATAGGCCACCGCCGCCGCCAGCACGAAGGGGGTGAGGATGGCCGAGAACAGCCACAGCGCCAGCATCAGCGCCGCCAGCACCCCAAGCGCCAGCGCGGCGCGCTGCACCGGCGTGGCCACCCGTGGCGGTGGCGGTTGAATGCGGCCGCGGCCGGGCGGGTGCGCCGGTTCGGTGGGCGTTGCCGGGCGCGACGGTTCGGTGCGCGGCGGTTCCGGCCGCGGTGATCCGGGCCGAGGCGGTCCGGGCCGAGGCGGTCCGGGTCGAGGCGTCTGGGCCGGCGGCCCACCCTTGCCGGGCAGCAGCCTCATACCGGCATCCGCCGCAGCGCCAGCCACACATAGGCGGCGCCGGAAACCAGCGTGCTGGTGGCGGTGGCCCAGATGGTGGCCAGCAGCAGGTCCGGCGCGCTCAACTGGAAGCCGGCCAGCGCCAGTGCCAGCGCGGCCAGGCCGATCTGCATGGTGGTGTTGAGCTTGGAGACGAACAACGGCCGCACCACCGGCGGGGCGCCCAGCACCCACAGCATCAGGAAGCCGCCGATGATCAGCAGGTCCCGGAACACCACCAGAATGGCCAGCCAGTCCGGCAGCACCCCCACCGCCGCCAGGGTGACGTATACCGAAACCAGCAGGGTCTTGTCCGCCAGCGGGTCCAGGATGGCGCCCAGCGCGCTGCGGGCATTGCGCACCCGGGCCAGCCAGCCGTCCACCGCATCCGAAATGCCGGCGCCGACGAACAGCCCGAAGCCCAGGTCCAGCCGGCCATGCAAAATCAGCCACACCGTAGCCGGCACGGCACACAGCCGCGCCACCGTGATCAGGTTGGGCAGCGTGACATAAAGGCCGCCCGGGGCGGGCGCCTCGGTCACCCGCCGGGGCAGGTCAGCCCCCTCCGGCAAGGCCCACCCGCCAGGCATCGGCAGCCATGGGGCCCGCCGCGAGGCCGGCGCCCGGTTGCAGCGCCACACCCAGCGCAGCCAGGTCGCCGGCGGCGCTGGAGGGGTCTGCCCGCAGCCCCAGCCGCAGCCGGGCCGCGTCCACCGCGATCGACTGCACCTCAACCGAGGCCACGGGCGCGGCGGCCAACAGCCGGCGCCGCAGTTCCAGCCATTCCCCCATGGAACGGTAGCTGGCGTTGGCCAGCACCCAGTTTGAAGCCGGCGTGGCCGGCAGCGCGCCGCCGGGCAGCGCGGCGGTACCGGCGGGCATCGGCCGCCCGGCCAGCAGGGCGCGCACCCGGTCGGGCGCGAAATTCACGGTGATGCGCCCGCTGTAGCGGCCAGCGGAAACCCGTTCCTGCTCAACGATGATGGAGGCCACCAGGTCGTCGATCTGCGCATCGCTGAGGCTTTGCCCGCCCAGCCCGGCCGGGGTGGCCAGGGCCTGCCAGGCGGTGCGCCGGGCATTGGCCAGGGCGCGTTCCTTGGCCTGCACGGCGTCGGCCGCGGTGGCTTCGGCCGGCACGTTGCGCTGCACGAAGCCGAGCCCCATGTCGCCCGCCGCCGGGGCCGGCATGCCGCTGCCCGGGGTACCCCCCAGGGGCGGCGCGAGCACCTGCGCCCCGGCCGGCACCGCCAGCAACAGCACTGCCAGCAGCGCCCCAAGGGGCTTAGCGGTTGCGGTCGGCCCGCGCCTATGGTTTCTGGCGCCGCGCCGCGAGCACCTTGTCCAGCATTCCTGCATCGGCAATCCCCGCAGCCAACCCGGCCCAAGCCTTAGCCGATTGGAGGCTATCCTGACCAGTTCCACCTCCCAGAGCCTGACTTATCGTGACGCGGGCGTGGATATCGACGCCGGCGATGCGCTGGTCGATGCCATCAAGCCGCTGGCCAAGGCCACGTCCCGCAAGGGGGTCATGGGTGGCCTCGGCGGCTTCGGTGCGCTGTTCGACCTGCGCGCCGCCGGCTTCCAGGACCCCGTGCTGGTGTCCTCCACCGATGGTGTCGGCACCAAGCTGAAGCTGGCGATCGACACCGGCAAGCACGACACGGTGGGCATCGACCTGGTGGCCATGTGCGTGAACGACCTGGTGGTGGCCGGCGCCGAGCCGCTGTTCTTCCTGGACTACTTCGCCACCGGCAAGCTGAGCGTCGAGCATGCCAGCGCGGTGATCTCCGGCATTGCCGAGGGCTGCCGGATCACCGGCTGCGCCCTGGTGGGCGGCGAGACCGCCGAGATGCCGGGCATGTACGCCGCCGAGGACTACGACCTGGCCGGCTTCAGCGTGGGCGCCGCCGAGCGCGGCAACCTGCTGCCGAAGCCGGATGTCGGCCCGGGCGACGTGCTGCTGGGGCTGTCCTCGGCCGGGGTGCATTCCAATGGCTTTTCCCTGGTGCGGCGCATTGCCGCCGCCGCCGGGGTGGCGCTGGACGCGCCCTGCCCGTTCGAGGCGGGCAAGACCCTGGGCGAGGCGCTGCTGGTGCCCACCCGCATCTACGTGCAGCCCATGCTGGCGCTGCACAAGGCCGGGTTGCTGAAGGCCGCGGCGCATATCACCGGGGGTGGCTTGCCCGGCAACCTGCCGCGCGTGCTGCCGGAAGGCGTGGAAGCGGTGGTGGATGCCGGCAGTTGGCCGGTGCCGCCGGTGTTCGCCTGGCTGGCCGCCGCGGGCAATGTGACGCCGGACGAGATGCTGCGGGTGTTCAACTGCGGCATCGGCATGGTGTTGGTGGTGGCCGCCGCCGATGCCGAGGCCGCCATGGCCCTGTTGGCCAAGGCCGGCGAGCAGGTGCAGCGGATTGGCCGGCTGGAAGCCGCCAGCGGCCCGGCCGGGCTGCGCGTGGACAACCTGCCCGCCACCTGGCCGCGCTGATGCCGGTGGCCGGAGCGATGCCGGGCGCCCCCGGCGCCCAGGCCGGCAACGCCCAGGCCGGCGGTGTGGGCCGGGCGCGGACCGCGATCCTGATCTCCGGCCGGGGCAGCAACATGGCGGCGCTGCTGGCCGCGGCGGCCAACCCGGCCTACCCGGCCGAGGTGGTGCTGGTGCTGGCCAACAAGGCCAGTGCCGCCGGGCTGGCGCATGCGGCGGCGGCCGGCATTGCCACCGCCGTGGTGGAAAGCCGCGCCTTCAAGGGCGACCGTGCCGGCTTCGAGGCCGCGATGCAGGCCGAACTGGAACGCCACGACGTGGCGCTCATTGCCCTGGCCGGTTTCATGCGGGTGCTGACGGAAGCCTTCGTGACCCGCTGGCAGGGCCGGCTGGTCAACATCCACCCCAGCCTGCTGCCCAGCTTCCCGGGGCTGGAGACGCATGAGCGCGCGCTGGCGGCGGGGGTGCGGCTGCATGGCTGCACCGTGCACCTGGTCAGCCCTGGCGTGGACGAGGGGCCGATCCTGGCCCAGGCGGCGGTGCCGGTGCTGGCCGGGGACGACGCCGACAGCCTGGCGGCGCGGGTGCTGGCGCAGGAACATCGGCTCTACCCGGCGGCGCTGGCCTGGCTGGCGGCCGGCCGGGTGCGCCTGCAGGATGGCCGCGCGGTGGTTCAGGATGCCGAGGGGCCGGTGGCGGCCTTGGCCAACCCCTTGCCGTAACGCCCGCCAGTTCCTACACCATCAACCCAGCATACCGGCTTCCAGACGGGGGAAAGTGCCTTGGCCGAACA
>CANBXZ010000310.1 GCA_947373495.1 Acetobacteraceae bacterium | reverse complement strand
AACAACTGCCCGGCACCACGCTGGTCAGCATCGCGCACCGGCCCAGCGTGGCGCGCTTCCATGACCGGGTGCTGCAAGTGCGGGACGGGGCGCTGGTGGCGGGGACGGCCGGCGCGTGATCGCCTGAGGTGCGGCCACCGACAACCGTGCATCACGCGACCGACCCACAAGCCGGCGCGTGATCGCCTGCGGGCCACCCCCCGCAAGGCGTGCATCACGCGACCGGCAACAAGCCGGGGTCTGATCGGCGCTGCGGTCAGCGCCGGCCAGGCTCCAGCCGCCCCCTGCTTGCCGCCTCAGGCGGAGAAGGCGAAGCCCTCATAGTCCTTCGCCGCCACCTCGTCGCAAATCCGCCGGAAGTGGGCCATGCCGCCGGCATAGGGCATGAACACCCGCGGCTTGCCCGGCACATTGGCGCCCAGGTACCAGGAATGCTGCGCCTGCGGCAGCAGCGTGGCGCTGGCCGCGGCATTCACCTGCGCCACCCAGGCGTCCATCGCCGCCTCGGTGGTCTCCACCCGGGTCAAGCCCTTGGCGCGCATCCGGGCGATGCAGGCGGTGATCCATTCCACGTGCTGTTCAATGGCCACCGGCATGTTGCACAGCACCGAGGGGCTGCCCGGCCCGGTGACGGTGAACAGGTTGGGGAAGCCCGCCACCTGCACCCCCAGCGTGTTGCGCGGCCCGGCGGCCCAGGCATCGGCCAGCTTGCGCCCGCCCTCGCCCTCGATCCCCAGGCGCAGCAGCGGGCCGGTCATGGCGTCGAAGCCGGTGGCGAAGACGATGATGTCGAGCGGCACCTCGCCTGCCGCCGTGACGATGCCGGCCGGCGAGATCCGTTGGATCGGCGCCGCGCGCACATCCACCAGCGTCACGTTCGGGCGGTTGAAGGTGGCGAAGTAGTCGTCGTCGATCGGCGGGCGCTTGGCGGCGTAGGGGTGGTCGATATCGGCCAGCTTGGCCGCCGTCGCCGGGTCCTGCACGATCTGGCGGATCTTGGCCTTCAGGAATTCGGCCGCCGTGTCGTTGGCGGCCTTGTCCACCAGCAGGTCGCGGAAGGTGGCGCGGAATTGCAGGCCGCCCTTGGCCCAGGCCGCCTCGTACAGCGCCTCGCGCTCGGCCGGGGTCACGTCCCACACCGAACGGTCGGCAATGACGAAGGGGTGGCCGTTGGGGGTGCTCTGCATCACCCGGCGGATCTCGGCGTGGTTGGCCTTCACCCATTGCTTGAACTCGGCGCTCAGCGGGGCATTGTGCGCCGGCACGCTGTAATTCGCGGTGCGCTGGAACACGGTCAGGTGCGCCGCCGTCTCGGCGATGACCGGCGCGGCCTGGATGCCGGTGGAGCCGGTGCCGACCAGCCCCACCCGCTTGCCGGCGAAGTCCACACCCTCATGCGGCCATTGCCCGGTGTGGTACCAGGCGCCGGCGAAGCCCTCCAACCCCGGGATGTTCGGCACATTGGCGGTGGACAGGCAGCCCACCGCGGTGATGAGGAACTGCGCCGTCAGCGTCTCACCGCCCGCGGTGGTGACCAGCCAGCGATTGGTCGCGGCATCGAAGCGGGCAGCGACCACCGCGGTGTTCAACCGAATGTCGCGCCGCAGGTCGAAGCGGTCCGCCACATGGTTCAGGTAGCGCAGGATCTCGGGCTGCTGCGGATAGCGCTCGGACCATTCCCATGCCTCGAACAGTTCCTTCGAGAAGGTGTAGTTGTAGGAATGGCTTTCTGAATCGCAGCGCGCGCCGGGGTAGCGGTTCCAGTACCAGGTGCCGCCGACACCGGCGCCGGCTTCCAGCACGGTGGCCTTCATGCCCAGCCGGTCGCGCAGGCACAGCAGCTGGTACAGGCCGGAAAACCCGGCGCCGACGATGATGGCGTCCAACTCGGCCGCTGCTGTGGTGGGGGCGGGGTTCACGTCGGGCATGGGCGTCTCCGGTTTTGCCGGCAGCATATCCGGCCCCGCCAGGGGGTAAAGCCTTACCCGTGCTCCAGCACCACGCGCAGCACGTCCTCCGCATAGCGTTCCAGCTTGCTGCGGCCAACGCCGGGGATTTCGGAAAGTTCGTCCTCGTCGCAGGGCTTCGCCTCGGTGATAGCGACCAGCGTGGCGTCGCTGAAGATCATGTAGGCGGGCAGGCCCTGGCGGCTGCTTTCGGCCCGGCGCCAGGCGCGCAGGGCCTCGAACAGGCTGTCGCCGCTGGGCACCGGGGTGCGGTTGCCGCGGTCCTTGGCGGCGGACTTGGCGCCGGCGCCGGGGGCAGCCAGGTCTTCGCGCAGCAGCACCTTCTGCTCGCCCTTCAGAATGGGCCGGGCGGCGTCGGTCGGCACCAGCTCGCCGTGGTTCTCCACCGCCACGTCCAGCGCGCCCATCGCCACCAGTTGCCGCGCCACGCCGCGCCAGGTGGCGTCCGGCAGGTCGGCGCCGACGCCATAGGTCGGCAGCTTGTCGTGCGCGAACTGGGCCACCTTGTCGGTCATCCGCCCGCGCAGCACGTCGACGATATGCGCCACGCCGAAGCGCCGCCCGGTGCGCAGCACGGCCGAGAGCAGCTTCTGCGCCGCCACCGTGCCGTCCCAGAGCTTGGGCGGGGATTTGCACACATCGCAGGCGCCGCAGTTGTCCGGCCCATCCTCGCCGAAGCAGCGCAGCAGGATGCGGCGGCGGCAGGTGGCGGCCTCGGCGATGGACACCATCGCGTCCAGCCGCATCCGCTCGATGCGCTTCTGGTCGTCCCCGGCCGGGCTTTCGGCGATGCGGTGGCGGGCCAGGGCGATATCGCCGGCGCCGTACATCAGCAGGGCGCGGGCGGGCAGGCCGTCGCGCCCGGCGCGGCCGATTTCCTGGTACCAGCTCTCCGGGCTGCGCGGCAGGTCCAGGTGGGCCACCCAGCGCACATCCGGCCGGTCGATGCCCATGCCGAAGGCGATGGTGGCGGCCATGATGACGTTGTCGCCGCGGGCGAAGCGGTGATGCGCGGCGCGCTTGGCCTCGGCCTCCATGCCGGCATGGAAGCACAGCGCATCATGCCCATCCGCCCGCAGCCATTCGGCGGTGCTTTCGGTGCGCGCCCGGCTGCCGCAATAGACGATGCCGGCCCCCGAGCCGTCCGAGGCCGCCTTGACGAAGGCCCGCAACTGGCCGCGTTCGGATTCACGCGGCGCGGAACTGATGAAGATGTTCGGCCGGTCGAAGCCGCCGCGGAACACCGGGTCCTGCTCCAGCCCCAGCTGCGCGCGGATATCCTCCACCGTGCGCTGGTCCGCCGTGGCGGTCAGCGCCAGGCGCGGCACCCCGGGGAAGCGTTCCGCCAGCAGCGACAGCCCGCGATATTCCGGGCGGAAGTGGTGGCCCCATTGGCTGACGCAATGCGCCTCGTCGATGGCGAACAGGGCGATGCGCTGCTCGCACAGCCGCTGCATGGTATTTTCCAGCAGCAGCCGTTCCGGCGAGACATACAGCAGCTTCAACGCGCCGCGCGCCAGGTCGCGCCGCACCTCGCGCGCCACATCCTCGTCCAGGTCCGAATGCAGCGCCGCCGCGGCCACGCCCTGCTGGCGCAGCGCCGCGACCTGGTCTTCCATCAGCGCGATCAGCGGCGAGACGACGACGCCCAGGCCTTCTCGGCACAGCGCCGGCACCTGGAAGCACAGCGACTTGCCGCCGCCGGTCGGCATCAGCACCAGGCCGGAACCGCCGGCCATCACATGGTGCACGATCTCCGCCTGGCGGCCCCGGAAGCCGGGGTGGCCGAAGACGCGATGGAGAACCTGTTCCGGGTCCACCACGGGTGGTTCGGCAAGCAGCGAGTCGGGCATAGATATAGACTACACCCGCGCCGCTAGCGGCGCAGGCTGCTTTCGCTGGTGATGATGAAGCTCTGCACCGCCAGCAGCCGGTCGCCGGCCCGGACCTCGAACCGCCACGGGCCGGGGGCGACTTCCCATTCATAATCAAAGGTATAGCCGCGATACACCGCCCCCGGCGCACCCACTTCCACCACCATCGGCGTGGTTGAGGCGGTGACCGGCTGGCTGGCGCCGGGCGGGGTCAGCCCCGGCGGCGGGAACACCACGGTGGTGGTCAGTTCCATCGGCGTGCCGGCCGGGCGGCCATGCACCAGGAACTCGAAGCCGAAGCTGACGCCGGGGCGGGCCGGAATGGCGGTGGTGCTGCGCTCCAGTTCCACCTCGTCCACCAGGTTCTCGCCAATGCCGTTGGGCATCTGGCGGATGGTACCGGTGGAGGTGGTGTAGATGCCGCGCTCGACAATCTCCAGCCGCAGGCCGGTGACCATGACCGGCGCCTCGGGGGCATCACCTGGTTCGGCCTGGGGTTGGCCAGCGGGGGGTTGGCCAGTGGGGGGTTGGCCAGTGGCGGCCGGCTGGGCCAGCGGCGCGGCGCCGGGCAGCACCAGCCCGCCAAGCAGCAGCCCGCCGAGCAACACGCCCCGAGGCAACACGCCCCGAGGCAACAGACCCTGGACAAGCAAAACCTGAAGAAGCCGGGATTGGCGCAGCCGAGGCATGGGGTGTCTCCCGCGGTTCAGGCCGCCAGCATAGCCCGAATGGCCGCGCCGGGCAGCAGGGGCGCCGCTGCCGGCGCCCCCTGTCCGTTCAACCGCCGATGTGGATTTCGACCCGGCGGCTTTCGGTCGGGAACATGTGGCTCGGCACCGCGCCGCGCGGCTCCACGCCCACGCGGGTGGCGGGAATGCCGCCGGCGATCAGCGCATCCGCCACGGCCCGGGCGCGGGCTTCGGACAGCAGGCGGTTGAACTGGGCGGTACCGGTATCCGGGGAGGCGAAGCCGCGCACGGTCACCTTGGCATTCGGGCTGGCCTTGGCCGCTTCCACCGCGGTGGCCACGATGTTGCGGGCATTGTCGCCGAGCAGCGCCGAATCCTCGGAGAAGAACAGCGGGAAGGTGCGGGCGGCGGGTTCGCCGACCAGGCCCTCGATCGTGGAGCAGGCGCCCAGGGCCAGCAGCAGCGGGGCGGTCATCAGCAGGCGACGCAGCATGAGGGGTCTCTCCAGAATATCGCGCACGTATGCGACACCGGATCGGTCCGGGCAATGCGCCTTGGCGTCAACCTGTTGCGACAGCGGGCCGGAACGCTGACGCCTTGCGGTGAGCACACCTCAGGCGACCCGGCGCTAGCGCGAGCAGGCTGCCCCGCCCAGCACGCAGAACCGGGCGCAATGCGGGTGGTTCAGTTGCACCGGCCGCGCCGCTTCGGCCAGCGTGGCGCCCAGTTCGAATTCGGCCGCATAGGGCAGCAGCGTGCAGGCCACCACCGCCGGCCGCGCCGCGCCCTTGCGCTTCACCAGCATGCGGGAGGAGGCGCACATCATGCTGTCCGGGC
>CANBXZ010000309.1 GCA_947373495.1 Acetobacteraceae bacterium | reverse complement strand
GACGCCAGCCGGCGCGGGCTGCTGGATGCCATCAGCATTCGCCTGCCCACCGTGGTGGTCCGGCCGGGGCGGCCGAACAAGGCGGCTTCCAGCTTCTTCTCCGGCATCCTGCGCGAACCGCTGCTGGGGCTGGAAAGCGAATGCCCGGTGGGGGATGGCTTCAAGGTGTGGGTCTGTTCGCCACGCCGCGCGGTGGAATGGTTCCTGCACATGCTGGCAATGGATACCACCCCGCTGGGTGCCGACCGCGGGGTGAACCCGCCCGGCTTGTGCGTGACGGTGGGCGAGATGCTGGCGGCACTGGAAGCGGTGGGTGGCCCGGCCGCCCGCGCCCTGGTGAAGCGGGTGCCCGATGCCGGCGTGGAGGCGATCGTGGGCGGCTGGCCGGCCAGCTTCACCGCCGACCGCGCCCGCCGGCTGGGCTTCAGCCCGCACGAATCGCTGGAGGCGGTGGTGCGCGCCTTCGTGGCCGACGACCTGGCCGCAACCCGCGCCGAACGCGGGCTGTAGGGCGGGCCATGCCAACGGCGCCGCTGCGGCTGCGGCAGGCCGGCCCGGCCGATGCCCCGGCGATCCGGGCGCTGACCCGCGCCGCCTATGCCAAGTGGGTGCCGCTGATCGGCCGCGAGCCGAAGCCGATGGGCGCCGACTATGCGGCCGCCGTGCGGCTGCATCGCTTCGACCTGCTGGAAGCGGATGGCGTGCTGGCGGCGCTGCTGGAGACGATTCCGGCGCCCGACCACCTGCTGGTGGAAAACCTGGCCGTGGCGCCGGCCTTCCAGCGCCAGGGCCTGGGCCGCCGGCTGATGGCGCTGGCCGAGGACCTGGCCCGCGCGGCCGGCTTCAGCCAGGTGCGGCTCTATACCAATGCGCGCTTCGGCGAGAACATCAGCCTCTACGCCAGCCTGGGCTACGCCGAGACCGGACGCGAGGTGTTGCCGGTGGGCGTTGCCGTCCACATGCGCAAGACGCTGCCGCCCAACGGGGTTTGACCCTTGCCGGCCCTGCCCCGCCCCCGCTGAGCCTCAGGCGCGGCCGGCCTCGCAGTCCCGCAGGAAGTTGATGAAGATCGCCGCCAGGGTCGGGTCCTTGGCATCCCAGGCGGCGAAGTCCACGTCCACTTCCACGTCGTGGCTGAAGATCTCGGCATAGCGGCTGTTCGGCAGCAGCCGATGCGCGGTCTGGCCCGGAATGCGCGGGTGGATGAAGTCGTTGCCCGGCACCACCACGGCCGGCATGGTCATGGCGCGCATGGCCGCCGGCGCAATGCCGCTGATCGGGTGGCCCGAGCCCTGGTGGTAGCTGGCCAGCCAGCGCTGCATATGGGCGATGAAGCCCTCGGTGCCCATGGCTTCCAGGATGCCGCGGTTTTCCGGCCGGGCCTTGATCAGCGCGGCGAAATGGTCGGTGGCGCAGACCGCCTCGATGCCGCCCTTCCGTGCCGCGGCGATGAACTGTTCATAGTAGTTGAAGGCCAGCTTCTTCGCCGCGTACTCGCCGCCGGTCACCCGCCACAGCAGCAGCGCCTTGACCATCTCCGGGTGGTGCTGCGCCAGGGTCAGCGTCAGCCGCGCGCCGGAGGAACAGCCGCAGACATAGGCCGGGCCGGTGATGCCGACATGGCGCATCAGCGCCACCTGGTCCTCGGCCTGCTCGCGGCTTTCGCCGGCGCCGTCGAAGCAGATCTGCGAGGCGCCGGTGTTGCGGCGGTCATGGATCAGCACGCGATAGCCGGCCTCGGCCACCAGTTCGGCCAGCGGCCGCACCGAAACCATGCCGCGGCGGCCCCCGGGGGAAATCGCGATCCAGGGGCCGGCATTGCCCAGCACCTCATACACCAGGCTGACACCGCGGACCTGTGCGACGGGCATGGCATTTCCTCCAGGAATGTTTCGCCAAACGGTAGGCCGCGGCCGCCAGGGCGGCAAGCGGTGGCGTTTGCCGGGGCGGCGGTGGCGCCTTATGCTGGGGCCCGAACCGACCCTTGCCTGCACGGAGTTGCCGCGCCATGCGCGATCCCCAGATCACCGGCTATACCCCCAAGGCCACCGCTGGCGTCACGCCGGAAGACCGCATCATGGTGGAAAGCCGTGTGGTCGCCTGCGATGGCGGCGGCGGCACGCTGGGCCACCCCACCGTGTACCTGCGCATCCAGGCCGAACAGGTCACCTGCCCCTATTGCTCGCGCACCTATGCGCTGCGCGAAGGCGCCGGGGATGACGGCCATCACTGACCTGTTGCAGCCCGCGCCCGAACCGGCGCTGGTGGCGAACCCCAATCGCCACCTGATCCTGATCGATGGGTCGGGCTACATCTTCCGCGCCTATCACGCGCTGCCGCCGATGACGAACCCGGCCGGGGTGCCGGTGAACGCGGTGTTCGGCTTCAGCCAGATGCTGAGCCGCTTCCTGCTGGACCACACCGGCAGCCATATCGCCGTGGTGTTCGACACCTCCCGCGCCACCTTCCGGCAGGAATTCTACCCCGCCTACAAGGCCCACCGGCCGGAAGCGCCGGAAGACCTGGTGCCGCAATTCGGCCTGATCCGGGAGGCGACGGAAGCCTTCGGCGTCTGCAAGGTGGAACTGCACGGCTTCGAGGCCGATGACCTGATCGCCGCCTATGCCAAGGCCTTGTCCGAGTCCGGCGGTGAAGTCACCATCGTCTCCTCCGACAAGGACCTGATGCAGCTGGTGCGGCCGGGCGTGCAGATGCTCGACCCGATCAAGCAGAAGCCGATCCGCGAGCCCGAGGTGCTGGAACGCTTCGGCGTGCCGCCCAACAAGGTGGTGGAGGTGCAGGCCCTGGCCGGCGACCCGACCGACAATGTGCCGGGCGTGCCGGGCATCGGCGTGAAGACCGCGGCACAGCTCATCAATGAATATGGCGACCTGGAGACGTTGCTGGCCCAGGCGGCGCAGATCAAGCAGCCGAAGCGGCGCGAATCGCTGATCGCCTTCGCCGAGCAGGCCCGCATCAGCCGCCGCCTGGTGCTGCTGGACGAGAACGCGCCGCTGCCGGTGGCGGTGGAAACCCTGCTGGCCAGGTCGCCGGACAATGCCGTGCTGGCGCGCTTCCTGGGCAACCAGGGGTTCCGCAGCCTGCTGGCCCGCGTCGGCCTGGGCGATGGCGCCGCGGCCAATACGCCGCGGCCGCGCCCGGCCGCGCTGGTGGCCGCCAGCGGTGGCGCGCCGGTGCCGCCCGCCGTGGCCGCCGGCAGCGCCGCCCTGCCCCCGACGCCCGATGTGGAAGCCCCCTGGGGCCAGTACGAATGCGTCACCACCGCCGAGGCGCTGGCCCGCTGGGTGGCCGAGGCCCAGGCCGCCGGCGTGGTCGGCTTCGACACCGAGACCGACAGCCTGGACGCGCTGAAGGCGCGGCTGGTGGGCATTTCGCTCGCCACCGCGCCGGGCCGCGCCTGCTACATCCCGCTGCGCCATGTGGCGCCGGGCGGCGCCCAGGGCGACATGCTGGGCGAAAGCCAGGCGGCACCGGAGCAACTGCCGTTCGACACGGCCATCGCGCTGCTGAAGCCGCTGCTGGAAGACCGCAGCGTGCTGAAGGTGCTGCAGAACGCCAAGTACGACCTTGAGGTGCTGCACAGCCCGGAGAATGGCGGCGTGAAGGTGCATCCGGTGGATGACACCATGCTGATCTCCTACGCCATGGAAGCCGGGCGCCACGGCCATGGCATGGACGAGCTTTCCCAACTGCACCTGGCCCACCCCTGCATCCCGATCAGCCAGGTCATCGGCACCGGCCGCACCCGCATTTCCTTCGACGCCGTGGCCCTGCCGGACGCCACCGCCTATGCCGCCGAGGATGCCGATGTGACGCTGCGGCTGTGGCTGCTGCTGAAGCCGCGGCTGCGCACCGAAGGCGCCCTGGCGCTGTATGAGCAGGTGGAGCGCCGCATGGTGGCGGTGCTGCGCGACATGGAACTGGCCGGCATCAAGGTGGATGGCGCCGAACTGGCCCGCATCGGCGAGGATTTTTCCGCCCGACTGATCGTGCTGGAACGCGAGATCCATGAGATCGCCGGCAAGCCGTTCAATGTCGGCTCGCCCAAGCAGCTTGGCGAGATCCTGTTCGACGAGATGAAGCTGGGCGGCGGCAAGAAGGGCAAGACCGGCGCCTGGGGCACCGACGCCGCGGTGCTGGAGGACCTGGCCAACCAGGGCATTCCACTGCCGCGCAAGGTGCTGGAATGGCGGCAACTCGCAAAACTGAAATCCACCTATGTGGAAGCCCTGGCCAACGCGATCGACCCACGCACTGGCCGGGTGCACACCGACTTCGCCATGGCGATGACCAGCACCGGGCGGCTCTCCTCCAGCGAGCCGAACCTGCAGAACATCCCGGTCCGCACCGAGGAAGGCCAGCGCATCCGCCGCGCCTTCGTGGCCGAGCCGGGCCATGTGCTGATGAGCGCCGACTACAGCCAGATCGAGCTGCGCCTGCTGGCCCACCTGGCCGAGGTGCCGGCGCTGGTCGAGGCCTTCCTGAACGGGGAGGACATCCATTCCCGCACCGCCGCCGATATTTTCCACCTGCCGAAGGATGGCGTGGACAAGGAAGCCCGGCGTCGGGCCAAGACGATCAATTTCGGCATCATCTACGGCATGTCCGCCTTCGGCCTGGCCGGGCGGCTGGGCATCGGCCCGGGCGAGGCCAAGACCATCATCGACGCCTACTTCGCCCAATACCCCGGCATTCGCGCCGCGATGGAAAAGCTGAAGGAGGAAGCCCGCGCCACCGGCCATGTCTCCACCAGCTTCGGCCGCCGGCTATGGATCCCGGATATCGCCACCAAGGACATGGCCCGCCGCGCCGGCGCCGAGCGCCAGGCCATCAACGCCCCGTTCCAGGGCGGCGCGGCCGAGGTCATCAAGCGCGCCATGGTGCGGGTGCCGCGCGCCCTGGCCGAGGCCGGGCTGAAGGCCAGGATGCTGCTGCAGGTGCATGACGAACTGGTGTTCGAGGTGCCCGAGGCCGAGGTGGAGGCCACCGCCGCCGTGGTCAAGCGGGTGATGGAAGGCGTGGCGGAGCTGCGCGTGCCGTTGGCGGTGGAAGTGGGCACCGGCCATAGCTGGGCCGAGGCCCATTAGGGCGGATGCCGGCAGGGCAGCATCACCGAACGGCAAGGGTCGCGCGCTGAAACAATCGCCCGGCCGCATTGCCGACAACCCAGCCGAGCCGACAATGCTTCGGTCGCGACTGCACAACGGTTGCATCCAGGGTGCCGGCTGCGCCAAACTATTCCGGCCGGGAAAGACATGGGGCAGGATGGCCCACCCTCGCCCGGCCGATCCGTGACTTTTCGGGCCGCAGGCGCGTCGCTGGCTTCTTCAGCGCAGCTGGCGCCCGGCCGAGGGAGCATCGCCATGGCTGGTTCATTGGCTGCCGCAGCCCGTTCACTGTTTGCCCGCGACCCCG
>CANBXZ010000308.1 GCA_947373495.1 Acetobacteraceae bacterium | reverse complement strand
AAGCTGCTGCTGGCCGCGCGCTGCGCCCCGCTGGCCGCCGCCGCTCGGCTGGCCGCCGGCGCCCGGCCCAACCCGGCCCAGGCCGCCTGGCTGGCCGAGGTGCAGGCCGCCACCAGCCTGCGCCCCGCCGCCTGGAACAACCTGCCGGCCGAGGGGCCGATCCATCCGGTGACCCTGCTGCGCGCGCTGGCGCCCTACCTGGCCCGGCCCGATGCGGTGTTCGTCTCCGATGGTGGCGAGATCGGCCAATGGGCGCAGGCGGTGCTGAGCGCGCCGGCCCGGGTCATCAATGGCGTGGCCGGCGCCATCGGGCCTTCGATTCCCTTCGCCATGGCCGCCAGCCGCAGCCGGCAGAACGCGCCGGTACTGGCGGTGCTGGGGGATGGCACCTGCGGCTTCCATCTGGCGGAATTCGACACCGCGCTGCGCCACAACCTGCCCTTCGTGGCGGTGGTGGGCAATGACAGCCGCTGGAACGCGGAACACCAGATCCAACTGCGGGATTTCGGCGGCCGCACCCATGGCTGCACCCTGGCGCCGGCCACCCGCTACGACCTGGCCGCCAGTGCCTTCGGCGCGCATGGCGAGTTCGTGCAGACGGTGGATGAACTGGCCCCGGCCCTGGCCCGCGCCTTCGCCAGTGGCAAGCCGGCGCTGGTCAACGTGCTGATCGACGGCCAGCCGGCCCCAGTGGTGCGGCGCCCGGCGACCACGGCCTGAGGCGCACGCGGCCAGGGTTGCGCCGGGCGCGCGGCATCCGCGCCCGGCCCGCCGCGGCCCCAGTGGTGCGGCCCCAGTGGTGCGGCCCCAGTGGTGCAGCCCCAGTGGTGCGGCGGCCAGGGAAGTGATAACGCGCGGCCACGGAGTAAACGCCATGAACCGTCGCAGCCTCATCCTCGGCACCGCCGCCACCCTGCTCGCCGCGCCCGCGGTGCACGCGCAGCCCGCCTGGCCCAGCCGGCCGCTGCGCATCATCATTCCCTGGCCGCCCGGCCAGGCCACCGACCTGGCCGGGCGCATCTCCGCCCAGTTCCTGGCCGAGGAGCTGGGCCAGAACGTGGTGCCGGAAAACCGCGCCGGCGCCGGCGGCATGATCGGCACCGACGCCGTGGTGAAGGCCCAGCCGGATGGCCACACCATCCTCGCCGCCTCCTCCGGCCCCATCAGCATCAACCCGCTGTTCGGCCGCGCCAGCTACGACCCGGAACGCGACCTGGCGCCGGTGGCCATGCTCGGCATGTCGGCCTATTCGCTGGTGGTGAAGCCGGGCTTCCCGGCGCAGAACGCCGCCGAGTTCATCGCGCTGCTGAAGGCCAACCCGGGCAAGTACACCTTCGGCTCCTCGGGCACCGGCGCCACCACGCACCTGATCGTGGAACTGTTCAACATCCGCGCCGGGGTGCAGGCGGTGCACGTGCCCTTCACCGGCAGCGCGCCGAACCTGACGGCGGTGATCGCCGGCCAGGTGGACTACACCATCGAAACCCTGGCCGCGACCAACCCCATGGTGCGCGGCGGGCAGTTGAAGTCCTTCGGCATTTCGGTGGACCGCGACAGCGCGCTGGCGCCCGGCCTGCCGCCGCTGTCGCGCGTTGCCGCCATGCCGGGCTTCGATGTCGGCTCCTGGTTCGGGGTGATGGCGCCGGCCGCCACGCCGCGGCCCATCGTGGAGCGGCTGGCCCAGGCGGTGCAGAAGGGCCTGGCCAAGCCGGAGGTGCGCGACCGCTTCGCCGGCATCGGCATCGAGGTGGATGGCCGCACGCTGGGCGACTTCGCCGCCTACCTGAAGGGCCAGAAGGAAGCCTTCGCCAACATCATCCGCACCGCCGACATCAAGGTGGAATAGCCCCCTTCCATCCGGCGCGGTTTTCAGCCCACCCTGGCCCCGTTCGCATCTGCGAAAGGGGCGGGACATGGCGCTGGGCGACCGGTTGGACCGGCTGGTGAACATCGACATCGGCGGTCGCGGCATTGAACGGCTGTATGAGGCCGCCCGCGCCCATGCCGGCGGCGCCCTGGCCATGGCGGCGGCGGCAAAGCTGGCCGCGGTGCCCGAGGGCGGCGTGGTGCTGCTGACCACCGGCTCGGTCAGCCGCGCCTGGGTCAGCGCCGAGATCGGCGAGAATGACGGCCCGGCCGGCATCGCCGCGGTGTGCCGCGCGCTGGCCCTGGCGCGCCGGGCGATCCCCGTGGTGGTGGCGGAAGCGGCGCTGCTGCCGGGCATCGGCGGCATCCTGCGCGCCGCCGGGCTGAGCCTGGTGACGCTGGAGCAAGCCCGCCGCACCGCCATGCCGGGCGGCCGGCTGGCGGTGGCGGTGCTGCGCGACTTTCCGCTGGAGGAGGCCGCCGCCCAGGCCGCCACCGGCCCGCTGCTGGACGAACTGGCCCCGGCGCTGGCGTTTTCCGCCGAACGCGTTGGCCGCAATGCCAAGGGCATCTACCACAACATGCGCGGGGTCGATTTCGGCATGGGCCGCGCCCGCATCGACCACCTGTTCGACGCGGCCCTGGCGCGCGGCATTCCCAGCGTGGCGGTCGGCGATGGCGGCAACGAGATCGGCATGGGGCTGGTGGCCGAGGCGGTGGCGGCGCACGTGCCGTTCGGCGCCCGCTGCGCCTGTGGCTGCGGCGGTGGGCTGGGCGCGGTGAGCCGCACCGATGTGCTGATGACGGCGGCGGTTTCCAACTGGGGCTGCACCGCCATCGTCGCCGCGCTGGCGGCGCTGCTGCGCGACCCGGCGCTGCTGCACACGCCGGAACTGGAGGAGCGCCTGCTGCTGCGCGGCACCGAGCTGGGGCTGATCAACTCGGTGCAGGGCATCGTCGACCCGAATGTGGATGGCATTCCGCTGTCCACCCACAAGGCGGTGGTGGAGTTGTGCCGCCAACTGGTGCTGTCGGAGCTGGCCCGATGAAGCGCCGCGCCCTGCTGCTTGCGCCCTTGCTCACCCCCTTGGCTACTCCGGCGCTGGCCCAACCCGCGGCGCCCTGGCCGAACCGGCCGGTGCGGCTGACCGTGCCCTTCGCCCCCGGCGGCAGCCTGGACCTGTTGGCGCGCTCGCTGGCGCCCCGGGTCTCGGCGCTGCTGGGGCAGAACCTGGTGGTGGAGAACCGCAGCGGCGCCGGCGGCAATATCGGCATCGAGGCCGCCGCCCGCGCCGCGCCGGATGGCCACAGCCTGCTGATCTCCAGCGAACCGATGACGATCAACCCCAGCCTGTATGGCGGGGTGCGCTACGACCCGGTGGCCGACTTCGCCCCGGTGACGCTGCTGGCGCGCATCGCCCAGGTGGTGATCGTGAATCCCCGCCTGCCGCTGCCCGACCTGGCCAGCTTCCTCCGCGCCACCCGCAGCTGGCGGGACGGGGTCACCACCGCCTCGGCCGGCGTTGGTTCCACCGGGCACCTGGCGGTGGCGATGCTGAACCTGGCCGGGGTGGCGGTGACGCATGTGCCCTATCGCGGTGGCGGGCCTTCCACCGCGGCGGTGGTCAGCGGGGACTGCATGTCGGCCATTCAAACCCTGCCGGCGGCGCTGGCCTTCATCCGTTCCGGCGCGGTGCGGGCGGTGGCGGTCACCTCGGCCCAACGGTCCCGCTTCCTGCCCGAGGTGCCGACCCTGGCCGAGCAGCTGCCGGGGCTGAGCGTGGAAAGCTGGCAGGGCATCCTGGCCCCGGCGCTGACCCCGCCGGCGGTGGTGGCGCGGCTGAACGCGATATTCCGCGAAGCCCTGGCCGCGCAGGAGGTGCAGGACAGCCTGGCCCGCCAGGGCTTCGACAGCGTGGGCAGCGGGCCGGAGGAACTGGCGGCGCAACTGCGGGCCGAGGTGGCGCTGTTCCCGCCCATCATCCGCGCCACCGGGATGAAGGCGGAATAGGGGGTCAGACCAGCCCCAGCCGCCTGGCCAGGTCCCGGTACAGCGAGACCTGCGCCAGCACATAGGCGCGGGTGTCGGCGCCGTTCAGCACCTTGGGCACGCCGCCCAGGCGCTGCACCGCGGCCAGCCAGTCGCGGTCCCGCGCCAGTTTCGCCAGGCAGCCTTCCCAGGCGGTGGTCACCTCGGCCGAAAGGCCGGGCGGGCCGAACAGCGCGTTCCAGCCGGCCAGGTGCTGCATCTCGCCCAGCTCCAGCTCCTTGGCCGTCGGCACGCCGGGCAGGCTGGCCAGCCGGGTTGGGGTGCTGACCACCAGTGCGCGCAGCTGGCGGTTGGCGATGGCGGCGCTGGTGTCGGTCAGGTTGTTGCCGATGAACTGCACATGGTCGCCGACCAGCGCCGCCACCGCCTCGCCCCCGCCGCGGAACGGCACCGCGGTGCCGGCGTCCAGCGGCAGGCCGGCGGCGATGAACATCTGCCGCACGCCGAGATCCAGGATGGTGGCCGGGCCGGTGGTGGCGAAGTTGAGCTGGCCGGGGTGGTCGCGCAGCGCGGCGATCAACTCCTCCAGCTTGCGATAGGGCGAGTCGGCGCGGACGCAGACCACGAAGGGGTTCTCGTCCAGCAGCCCGAGCATGGTGAACTCGTCCCACGCATAGGGGGTGCGCGGGTCGGTGGCGGGCAGGATGGCGGAGGAGCCGACGCGGGCCAGCAGCAGGGTATAGCCGTCGGCCCGGCTGCGCTGCACATGGCTGGTGCCGACCGCGCCGGAAGCGCCGACGCGGTTTTCCACCACCATGGTCGGGGCCGGGGAAGCCAGCAGCCGGGGCGCCTGCGCCACCAGGATGCGGGCCGCCAGGTCCGCCGCGCCGCCGGCGGAAAACGGCGCCACCACGGTAATGGCCCGGTCGGGGTAGCCGGGCTGGGCGCGCAAGGGCCTGGCCGCCGCCGCCAGGGGCAGCGCGGCAAGCAGGGCACGGCGAGGCAGGGCCATGCTGGACAACATTCTTTCCTCCCGGCGAGGCGAAGCGGGCAACCTGGGCCGACACTGCGGCAGGAATGCGGTAGCCTTGCCCTGTTCCGGGCCGTGACCGCCGATTCCTGGTGCCAAGCCTGCCCGGATGGCATGGCTGCCGCCACGGTTGCCCTTGTTGTTCCGGCTGTGCTAACGAAGCTTTGATGACGCCCGCTAACGATCCGTTCAGGGTCCCCCCTGATCGACGCTCAGCGGCGTTCCCGTGCGCGATTGCGCGGGGCGCCCTTCCCCCCGGGGGCCCGAACCGTCTCGCATGCCTGCGAGCCGGGCGCCTTTCCTTCATGCTGGTCGCTGCCTTCCTGATGCTGCCCGGTGGCACGAGTGAAGCGGCCGAACGATCCTCCAGTCGCGCTGGCCGAACCGCCGCCAGCACCCCGCAGCGCCCGGCGCTGGCCATCGGCCACGGCCGGGAAGCCAAGGCCGGCCCGCATCGCGCCGCGGAACGCCACGGCCGCATCGCCCTGCCACCTGGCCTGGCGCCCGCCCTGGTGTCCACGCTCGGTCGGCCGCGACCGGACCGCGCCAACCTGCGCCTGG
>CANBXZ010000307.1 GCA_947373495.1 Acetobacteraceae bacterium | reverse complement strand
ACCCGTCGAACCTTCTCACATCGCGTTACGGGTAACCCATCATGATCAGCAGCATCCAGTCCGGCCTGAATGGCAACCGCATCAATGTCTCGGGCATGCTGGATGCCGATGGCGCTTCCGCGCTACGTCCTTTGCTGGAACAGATCGTCATCGGCGCGAATCGTGACGTGGCGATCGACATCAGCGAGGTTGCCTTCATGGATGGCTCCGGCATCGGTGCGCTGGCCTTCACCTTCAAGCGGCTTCTGGCCCGCGGCATGGCGCTGAAGCTTGAAGGCGCCAGCGGCCAGCCGCTCGCGCTGCTGCGCAAGCTGGGCCTGGACCGCACCTTCGGCATCGCCCCCGTCACGCCGCGCCGCATCGGCTTCGCCGCCGCGCTGGGCCTGGCCCGCGCCGCATGAGGCAACTGGCCGCGCGTGCCCCTGCCCTGCTGCTGATGGTGCTGGCCCTGGCGGGCTGCACCAACTGGCCCCCGCCCGGCCGCGGTGGCGTGGCGGAACTGCACGCGCCGGCCCCGTTGCTGACCACGCCGCCCGACCGGCTGGGCGAGGGCCTGGCCTGCGAGGTGGCCCGGGTGGACAGCCTGCAACAGCAGTCCAATCGCCACGGCGTGCTGAGTGGACGTTTGGTATTGCTGCAGGCGGTTTCCGCCGGGGTGCAGCGGGAATATCATGCCGGCCTTCGCGCCGATGCCGCCCGCAGCCTGCAGGCCCTG
Source organism: Acetobacteraceae bacterium (assembly GCA_947373495.1). GTDB lineage: Bacteria > Pseudomonadota > Alphaproteobacteria > Acetobacterales > Acetobacteraceae > CAIMOR01. The sequence goes on along the minus strand of CANBXZ010000307.1, from coordinate 4,744 downwards.
CGCGACCGTACCAACGCCCTGGGGCCCGACCTGCCCCCCGGCTTCAGCCTGCCGCCGGAGTGCCCCTGATGTTCCGCCTGCCGCGTACCCTGCTGGTGCTGGTGCTGTTGCTGCTGGGGGCCGCCCCGGCCTGGGCGCAGAACGGCGCCGCCGCGCAGCAGCGGCTGAACGTGGGCGACGTGCTGCAGGTGCTGCTGCCGGGCGAGGACGCCTTCGCCAATACCTTCCAGATCGACCGTGAAGGCCGCATCGACCTGCCCGAGGCCGGGCCGACCGAGTTGGCCGGGCTGACGCTGCGCGACGCGCGCGACAAGGTGCGGGCCGCCTTGGCGCGGCATTATCGCGACCTCAGCCGGTTCAACCTGGTGCTGCGGGAGCGCAAGCTGCTGCTTTCCGTCTTCGGCTATGTGAAGACCCCCGGGCCGGTGGAATTGCCGGCCACCGCCAATGTGCAGCAGGCCCTGGCCGCGGCCGGCGGCCTGGCCCCCGGCGCCCAGCTGGACCGGCTGCAATTGCGCCGCGCCGGGCAGGAGCCGGTGACCTTCGACTACAAGCGCTACCTCGACACCGGCGATGCCCGCCTGCTGCCCGTGCTGCGCCCGCTGGATGAGGTGTTCGTGCCCGCCAGCCCGCAGACCGGCACGGTGGAAATGCCGTTCGACGGCCGGTCGGTGGGCGGCGACGCGGATGACCGCCAGTCCGTGCGGGTGTTCGGCGAGGTGAATACCGCCGGCAGCTTTTCCTGGCGCCAGGGCATGACGGTGATGGACGCGCTGATCCGCGCCGGCGGCGTCACCCGCTTCGCCGGCACCGAGCAGGTGCGCATCATCGCCGGGGCCGAACCGCGGCTGTTCAACCTCAAGGCCTTCCTCGACACCGGCAATGCCGCGCTGAACCCCGAGATCGCCGCCGGCACCACCATCTTCATCCCGGTGCTGAGCGAGGCGGTGCGCTCCGGCCCCAGCGTCATCTACATGATGGGCGAGGTGCAGCGCGCCGGCGCCTTCGAGGTGCGCGCCGGCACCAGCTTCTTCGACATTCTGGCCAATGCCGGCGGCCCAACCCGCTTCGCCGACACGCGCAACCTGCGCATCATCCGCGGCGATGGCCGCGAGGTGCAGATGTTCGACCTGGGCGGCTTCATCGAGCGTGGCGGCGGCCGGCCACCGGAAGTGCGCCAGGGCGATGCCATCTTCATCCCGGAAAAGCAGCAGCAGGAAGCGACCTCCTGGCTGCGCACGCCGCCTTCGCGCGCGGTGCGGGTGCTGGGCGCGGTGAGGAACCCCGGCCGGCTGGAATGGTCGGACGAGATGAGCCTGCTCGACCTCATCGCCCAGGCCGGCGGCCCGACCGAACATGGCGACATGGCCAATGTGCAGATCCTGTCCGGGGACCGGGGCGGCCGCAGCCAGCGGTTCGACCTGAAGCGCTTCCTGGAACAGGGCGGCGCGCTTGCCGCCCTGCCGGTCATTCGCGCCGGCTTCACCGTGACCGTGCCGGAACTGCCGCCCTCCCCGCCGACCGACACGCGGGCCACCTGGCTGCGCCAGCGCTCCGACGCCTCGATCTACGTGATGGGTGCGGTGGGGGCGCCCGGGCGCTACGCCTTTGAACGCGGGCTGAGCTTCCTCGACATCGTCAGCGCCGCCAATGGGCCAACCCCGGCGGCCGACATCATCAACATCCGGGTGTCGCATCGCGGCCAGGGGCGGGACCGGATCACCCGGGTCAACCTGGCCGCCTACTTCGAAACCGGCGACGACACGCTGCTGCCGCCGTTGCAGCCGGGCGATGTGATCTATGTGCCGGACCGCAATCGCAGTTGGCTGGAACAGGCGCCGGGCAATGTGGTGCGGGTGCTGGGCGCGGTGGGCAAGCCGGGGCGCTACCCGCTGAGCGAGGGCATGAGCATCCTCGACCTGCTGGCCGAGGCCGGCGGCCCGACGCGCGACGCGCTGGACACCCGGATCGTGGTGGTGAACCTGTCCTGCTGCGGCAATGAGGCGCGGACCTTCGACCTGCAGGGCTTCGCCCGCAGCGGCGACTTCACCCAACTGCCCGTGGTGCGCCAGGGCGACACCATCTACGTGCCGACCCTTCAGCAAAGCGACTGGCGGCTGTTCTTCGACAATCTGCGCGACGTGGTCAGCGTCATCACCATCTTCGCACTGCTGAAGGTGCTGTGATGGACGACGCCATGCTGCCGGAAGCCATGGCGGGCGAGATCGAGGCCATCTGGTCGCGGTTGCAGCAAAGCGGACTGCATTGCGTCTCGGTCACCTCGGCCACGCCGGATGAAGGCGCCAGCAAGGTGGCCGCGGCGCTGGCCCGGCGTTCGGTGCTGGCCGGCGAGACCACGCTGCTGGCGGAGATTGGCGCCACGAAGCCCACCCTGGGGGCGCGGCTGGGGCTGGTGCTGCAACCCGGCGTGCCGGTGCGCGTGGGCGCCGATGGCTTCAGCGTGCTGAGCGTGCCGGCCAATGCCGGCGGCAACTGGGCCGAGGCCGGCTATCTGGGCTGGCAAATGGCGTCGTGGCAGCGCGACTGGTCCATGGTGGTGCTGGACACCGCGCCGCTGTTGGGGGCGCAGCCGGCCGAGTGCATCAGCGGCCTGCAGGTGGCGGCGCGGGCGCCGACCACGCTGCTGGTGGTGCTGGCCGGCCGCACCAAGGCCGAGACGGTGCGCGAAGCCCAGGACAAGCTGCTGCGCGCCGGCGGCCAACTGGCCGGCGTGGTGCTGAACGACCGCGAAAACCCTTCCCTGCGGGAGGAAGTGGAACGCGAGTTGGGCCGCCTGGCGCGGCTGGCGCCCGGCCTGGTGGAGCGGCTGCGGGAACGGCTGCGGCGGAAAGCCCCGAAGCCGGGTGGCCCGCCCGCCTGAGGCCCGGCCGCCTGAAGCCCGGCGCCCGCCGCATGGCGAGGCGTATCCCCTTCCCCGGCGCTTGAATTCATCGGCCACCGGCGCGCAGGCTGCGGCTGGCTTGTTCTGGCGCATGGCGGGTTGAGTGCGCGTCCGCGATAGTCCCGCCGCAATCTGCAATGCTGCCTGCACGGCACAGCTTGTGCGTACTGCCCGGCGAATGAATAGCGGAGACGCTGCGATGAATGCGGTGATGGCCCTGAAGCAACACATCAAGGCGCAGAACAGCCCGATGGCGCGGTTTGCCTGGCGCGCCATCCAGGCGGTGCGGGGCGCCCGCATGCCCATGGTGCGGCCGCTGCACGGCGCGCTGTACGCGCTGCATGCCGGGCTGCGCAACCTTGCCTCCCAGGCCATGCGGGCGCTGTACTGGACGCCGCTGTTCCTCTCCCGCTGCGAAACCCCGGCGCCGGGCCTGCGGCTGGAAGGCGGCATGCCCTTCATCGCCGGGCCGCTGCGGATTCGCCTGGGGCGGGATGTGCGGCTTTCCGCCGCCAGCACGCTGACGGCGCGGCCCAGCACCCGGCCGCAGCCGCTGCTGGACGTGGGCAGCAATGTGGATATCGGCTGGCAGACCACCATCGCCGTGGGCACCCGGGTGGTGCTGGGCGACAATGTCCGGCTGGCCGGGCGCAACTTCCTGGCCGGCTACCCCGGCCACCCGATGGACCCGGCGGCCCGCGCCGCCGGCCTGGCCTGCGGCGAGGACCAGATCGGCGATATCGTGCTGGAAGACGATGTCTGGCTGGGCACCGGTGTTACCGTGCTGGCCGGGGTCACCATCGGCCGGGGCACCGTGGTGGGCGCCGGCAGCGTGGTGACGAAATCCCTGCCTTCCATGGTGCTGGCGGCCGGCAACCCGGCCCGCGCCATTCGCGTGCTGGAGGTATAGCGTCGTGGCCCGCGACCTGATCGTCTTCGGCGAGGACTGGGGCGCCCATCCTTCCTCCACCCAGCACCTGATCCAGCACCTGGCCGCGGACCGCCAGGTGCTGTGGGTGAACTCCATCGGCCTGCGCCGGCCGCGGCTGACCGCGCGGGACATCGGCCGCGCCTGGCGCAAGCTGCGCGGCACGCCGGGCGGGCCCAGGATAGACACGCCCTTCCCGGTGGTGCAGCCGCTGGCGCTGCCCATGGCGCAGGGCGCGGCCGGGCGGGCGCTGAACCGGGCGCTGATCGGCCGCAAGGTGCGGGCGGCCAGCACCGGGCTGCAGCGGCCGGTGATCTGGGCCAGCCTACCCTCGGCGGTGCAGGCGCTGGGCGGCTGCGGCGAAAGCGCCGTGGTGTACTACTGCGGCGATGATTTCGGCGCCCTGGCCGGGGTGGACCACGCCGCCGCGCTGGCGATGGAGGCCGAACTGGCCGACCGCGCCGACCTGATCCTGGCTGCCAGCCCGGCGCTGGCGGCGCGCTTTCCGGCGGCCAAGACCGCGCTGCTGGAACACGGCGTGGATTCGGCGCTGTTCGGCACCCCGGTGGCACGCCCGGCGGATATGCCCCAAGGCGGCCCGCTGGGCGGCCCGGTGGCCGGCCCGGTGGCCGGCTTCTATGGCGCCCTGGCGCCCTGGCTGGACCTGCCGCTGCTGGCCGATGTGGCCCGGCAACTGCCGGACTGGCGCTTCCTGATGATCGGCGCGCCCTCGGCCGGGGTGGACCTGGCGCCGCTGGAAGGCTTGCCCAACCTGGTGCGGCTGGGGCCGAAGCCGCATGGCGAGTTGCCGGGCTACGCCCAGCACTGGACCGCGGGGATGATCCCGTTCCTGGACAATGAACAGATTCGCGCCTGCAACCCGTTGAAGCTGCGGGAATACCTGGCGGCGGGGC
>CANBXZ010000306.1 GCA_947373495.1 Acetobacteraceae bacterium | reverse complement strand
GTCGGGCCAGGCCCTGCTGCACCAGGCCGCGGCGCATGGCTTCCTCCTGCCGGATCAGCACCAGCTGGCGCTGCGTGGCCAGCAACTGGCCGCGGGCACCGGCGATGACGGCGCTTTGCTGGTCCACCCGGGATTCCAGCACCTGCAGCTGGCTGTTGATGCTGGCCTGCCGGGCCTCGAACAGCGCCCGCTGGCCGGTGATGGCATCCAGCGCGCGCGGGTCGGAGCTTTGCCGCAGGTCGGCGGGGAAGCTGATCTCGCGCCGTTGCGCGATCTCGGCGGAAAGCCGGGCGTCCTGGGCCAGCAGGGCCCAGCGCTGGGCCCGCTGGGTTTCCACCGAACTGTCGGACTGGATCATGTCCAGCCGCATCAGCACGTCGCCGGCCTTCACCTTGCTGCCGTCGCGGACCAGAATCTCCCGCACGATGCCGCCTTCCAGGTGGGAGACGGTGCGGCGGGTGCCCTCGACGCGGATGACACCGGGGGCGACCGAGGCCTCGGCCAGCGGCGCCGCCACCGACCACAGCGCGAAGCCGCCGACGAAGACGATGCTGGTGACCAGGCCGATGATCATCGGCGCGCGGGTGCGCGGCACCGGCTGGTCCAGCACCGGGTGCGGCGGCACCTGCGGCGGCGGGGCCAGCACGCCGCGGCGCTTGCGCTCGGCCAGCGCGGTGCCGGTGGCCATGGCGATATCGCTGCTCATCGGGCGGTCATCCCTTCCAGGCGGGGCGCCGAGCCACCGCCGGGCACTTCGGCCGGTCGGGCAGCCGGCTGCATCAGCCGCTTCATCACCTCGGCGCGCGGGCCGAACATCTCCACCGCGCCTTCCTTCAGCAGCAGCACCTTGTCCACGCCCTGCACCAGCGCCGGGCGGTGGGAGACCAGCACCACGGTGGTGCCGATTTCCTTCAGCCGTTCCAGCGCGCGGGTCAGCGCCGCCTCGCTGTCGCCGTCCAGGTTGCTGTTGGGTTCGTCCAGCACCACCAGCTTGGGGCGGTTGAACATGGCGCGCGCCAGGCCGATCAACTGGCGCTGGCCGCCGGACAGGTGCTGGCCGCCGTCGCCGATCTCGGTCTCATAGCCCTGCGGCAGGCGCAGGATCATGTCGTGGCAGCCGGCCAGCTGGGCGGCCTCATACACCGCATCGGGCTCGGCTTCCGCCATGCGGGCGATGTTGCGGAACACCGTGCCGTCGAACAATTCCACGTCCTGCGGCAGGTAGCCGACATGGCGGCCGAAATCCTCGCGCAGCCACAGGTACACATCGGCGCCATCCAGCCGGATGCTGCCGGCGGAAGGCTGCAGGGTGCCGATCATCATGCGGATCAGCGTGGTCTTGCCGGCGGCCGAGGGGCCGATGATGGCCAGGCTTTCGCCGGCATCCAGCGCGAAGTTCACGCCCTTGATCATGGCCACGCCCTGGCCCGGGAAGGCGTAGGAAACCCGTTCCACCGAAATGCGGCCCTGCGGTTCCGGCAGCGGCTGCCCCTGCGGGCGCAGCCGCGGCTGGGCCAGGAAGGCCTGCAGCCGGCGGAAGCTCTGCCGCGCCTGCACCAGCTGCTTCCAGCCGCCGATCATCTGTTCCACCGGCGCCAGCGCCCGGCCCATGATGATGGAGCCGGCGATGGAGGCGCCCGAGGTGAGTTCCTGCCCCAGCACCAGGTAGGCGCCGACGCCGAGGATGGCGATCTGCACCGCCAGGCGGAAGAACTTGGTCAGCGCCACCAGCAGCGCGGCGCGGTCCGCGGCCTGCTGCTGCGGCGCCTGGGTTTCCGCCACCGCGTCCCGCCAACTGCCGATGACGGCGGGCAGCATGCCCATGCTGTCGATCACCTCGGCATTGCGGGAGATGGCGTCGGCCCGGCGCTGGCTGGCCATGGCCGAGACATTGGCCTTCTTCAGCAGGCTGGAGGTGGTCATCTCGCTGGCCATGGTCAGGCCGAACAGGATGAAGGCGCCGCCCAGGGCGATCAGGCCCATCACCCAGTGCAGCGCGAAGATCACCGCGATGTAGATCGGCACCCAGGGCACGTCGTACAGCGACAGCATACCGGGCGAGCCGAGGTAGCCGCGGGTTACCGCCAGGTCGCGCAGCGCCTCCATGCGGTAGGGGCGGCCGCGCAGCGTGCTCTCGATGGCGCGGATGAAGCCTTCCGGCGCCACGCGCAGCTCTATCCAGCTGCCGATGCGCTGCATGATCTGGCTGCGCACCGCCTCCAGCACCGCCAGCGTCATCACCGCCATGATGGCGATGACCGAGAGGTAGATCAGCGTGTCGGTGACGCGGGTGGCCAGCACGCGGTCGAACACCTGCATCATGTAGATGCTGGTGGTCAGCTGCAGCAGGTTGACCACGCCGCTGAACAGGCCCACGGCAACGAACTGCTTGCGGCAAGCGGCCAGGGCGCGGCGCAACGGGGTGTCGGCCTGCAGCTCTGAGCCGGGAAGGGCGAGGCGGGGTTGCGACATGATTCGTTCAGCCTGGCAGCAGGCCGACGAAAGCGGCCCAGGTTTCTTGGTGTAGGTATTCGGGGTGAAGGTATAGCGCGCCGGCCACACCGCCGGCCAGGATCAGCCCCAGCACGTTGGCCAGGACCAGCTTGAGCAGCCCGGGTGGCCGACGGAAATGCCCCAGATGTTCCAATACTGCTTCCTGGCGGATTTCCGCTACCCGGTTGTGCAGATGACGAATCGAATAGGCGGCCAGGGCCGAATACGCCTGGTCGCGCAGCAGGGGCACGGTTTCGTCGGTGGCCAGCAGGCCGCGCTCGGTGGCCAGGGCGAAGGCCAGCAGGTCCACCAGCCTTTCCTCCGCCGGGCGGCCGGCCAGCCAGGGCGCCAGTGCGGCGCCGGCCGGCTGGCGGTCGTTCGCGGCCTGGTCGGCCGGCAGGATGTCCCCGCGCAGGGGCTGGATGGTGGCCATGGCGATGCTCCTGGCGGCAGGCACCACGCGGGCGCCGGCAAGTCTGCCAATGGGGGTGCCCCCGGGCGAAACCACCCTGGCGCGGTGCGTATACACCCCCTGGCGGCAACCCAATGCAAGCCCAAAGCCGCCTCTGCCGACAAATCAACCATGGCGGGAATAACCCCTGGGTTAATATCGACAGGACGACGACAAATCACGGCAGTCGGCGGAAATCGCCCATTCGAGGAGTCCCTTCCGCGTGCACAAGGCGCTTTACACCGAACCGTGAGTGGATACGGTCATTCCGGCGGGCTAGCGGGCTTGCAGGGCAGTGGGAGAGGGCGAGCACATGGGGATGGGATTGAAGCGCGGGGCAGTCGCATTGCTGCTGGGGGGGCTGCCATGGGCCACCCAGGCACAAACCATCGCCCCGCAGGACACCGCCCGCGGCGTGACGGTAACCAGCCGCCCCCGGCCCGACTTCGACCCGCTTGGCGTGCGGCTGGGCAACTTCCGGCTCGACGGCGCGGTGGAGGCCGGGGGGGGCTTCGACAGCAACGTCTATGGCCGTCACAGCAATGTGAAATCCAATGGCTACGCCACCGAAGCCGGCTCGCTCTCCATCAACAGCGACTGGACGCAGCATGCGCTGGGCGCTTCGGCCAGCACCCAATCGCGGCAGTACTTGTCCCGTAGCTCGCTGGACTGGACCGACTATAACGTCGGCGGCTTCGGTCGCTATGATTTCTCGGCCGACACCAATGTCGAGGCGCGCTACCGGCATTACCGGGAACATCTGGACGTCTATAATTTCGACGTGCAGACCGCCGGCATCGTCCAGCCGGTGCCCTATGATTCCGATGAGCTGTCGGTCACCGGCACCACCCGGTTCAACCGCTTCGGCCTGCTGGCCACCGGCGTCTACCGCACCTACCGCTTCGAGGACGTGAACATCGGCGGCGTGCGCACCAAGGTTTCCCAGCAAAGCTTCAACAGCGCCATCGGGGCCATCGGCGGCAGCTATGCCGTGGCCGATGGGCGCTATGTCACCGCCATCATGCGGTTCCAGGACATCAGCTACACCAACAGCGTCTCCTCCGGCCGCGACAGCTTCACCTATGAGGCCCTGCTGGGCTTCCAGTATGATTTCGACGGCGTCTGGCAGGGCCGGCTGGCCGTGGGCTGGCGCCACCGCGACTATCGCGGCCCCAACCTGAAGCCGCTGCAGGGCCTGGCGGCCGAGGGGTCGCTGATCTGGCAGCCGACGCAACTGACCAGCGTGACCTTCAACGTGGCCCGCACCATCGAGGAATCCATCCGCCTGAACGTGGTGAGCTACACCCGCACCACCGGCGGCGTGCGGCTGGACCATGAACTGCTGCGCAACGTCATCCTGATGGCCGACGCCCGGCTGGACAACCGCGTCTACCAGAACCCGAACCAGACCGCGACCGACCTGATCCTCACCGCCGGGCCGCGCTGGCTCATCAACCGCAACCTGTCGCTCAGCGCCAGCTATTCCTACGCCCAGCGGGTGCAGACCAGTGGCGGCATTCAGGAATACGGCCGCCATGTGATGGAACTGCGGTTGCGCGTTGCCATCTGACCGCATCGCCACCGTCCCGCTGCTGGGCCTGGACTTCGCCGCGCTGGACCTGGCGGCGACGCTGCGGCTGCTGGCCGGGCGGCCGCCGGAAGCGCCCTTCGCCGCGGTGGTGACGCCCAATGCTGACCACCTGGTGCGGCTGGCGGCGGCGCCGGCGCTGCTGCCGCTGTACCAGGGCGCCTGGTTGCGCCTGCTGGACAGCCGGGTGGTGGCGCGTGCCGCCCGGGCCTTCGGCCTGCCGGCGCCCCCGGTGGTGCCGGGCAGCGACCTGACCGCGGCGCTGTTCGCCCAGGTGATCAGTGCCGCGGAGCCGGTGACGATCCTGGGCGCCGAGCCCGCCGTGGTGGCCGCGGTGGCGACGCGCTACGGGCTTGCGCGGGTGGCGCACCACAACCCGCCGATGGGCTTCGACCGCGACCCGGAGGCGATTGCCACCGCCATCGCCTTCCTGGAAGCCAACCCCGCCCGCTTCACCTTCCTGGCCGTCGGCTCGCCGCGGCAGGAGGTGGTGGCCGCCGCGCTGGTGCGGCGGGGCCAGGCGCGGGGGATTGGGCTGTGCATCGGCGCCAGCCTGCTGTTCCTGGCCGGGCAGGAACGCCGGGCGCCGCGCCTGGTGCAGCGTGCCGGGCTGGAATGGGCCTGGCGGCTGGCGCAGGACCCGCGCCGGCTGGCCCGGCGCTACTGGGGCAATACCGCCATCCTGCGCCTGCTGTGGCAGGAAAGCCGGCGCGGCGAGGGCTGATGCACCCTGAGCGCCTGGAGCAATTTCCGCCCATGTTGCTGCGCCGAAACTGCCCTGGCTGGTTGTTTCAGCGCGCAAATTCTGCCGTGCGGTGACGCAGCCCTGCCGGCATTCGCCTAAACCGGCACGTCCCCGGCAATCTGCACCCGCCGCATCACCCGGCGCTGCGGGCCGGTGTCGTTCAGGGCAATGTGCACCGTTGCCCGGTTGTCCCAG
>CANBXZ010000305.1 GCA_947373495.1 Acetobacteraceae bacterium | reverse complement strand
ACATGGCGGCGCGGCTGGGCCACGAAACCCCACGGCTGCTGGTCATCGGCCGGCGCGGCTGGGAAAACGAGAACATCCTGGACATGCTGGACCGCTGCACCGGCCTGGCCGGGCTGGTGGAGGAAACCGGCCCGCTGCCGGATGCCGAGGTGACCCGCCTGCTGGCCGGCGCCCGCGCCCTGTTGTTCCCCAGTTTCGCCGAAGGCTACGGCCTGCCGCTGGCGGAAGCCCTGGCACTCGGCACCCCGGCCATCTGCTCGGACCTGCCGGCCCTGCGCGAGGTTGGCTGCGACGTGCCGGAGTTCCTCGACCCGTTGGACGGCCCGGGCTGGCGGGAAGCGGTGCTGCACTATGCCCAGCCGCACGCCCCGCGCCGCGCCGCGCAGCTTTCCCGGCTGCGTCACTGGCAGGCCCCGGGCTGGGACGCCCATTTCGCCGAGGTGGATGCCCTGCTGGCGCAATTGGCCGGGCTGCCGCATTCGGTGGCGCCGGCGCACCAGCCGCTGTTCCCCTGGGGCGGCGCCCAGCGCGCCCCCGGCCGCGGCCCGGTACTGGGCGAGGCATCGCTGGCGGGCTCGGTGCCCGCTGCCCCGGCGGAATGAAACCGCCACCACCGCGCCTTCGCCTTATTTCCCCCCTTCCCCCGCCTGACAGCACCCGGCCGCGACGGATGGCAAAACGAGACATGCGCCGCCGGCCGGCCCCGATGCACAGCGCGCGCGGCCGTGGCAGGATGGCGACCAGATGACATCGCCCCCCCTGCGCACCTTGGCGTCGCCGCCGGCACCCGCTTCGGCCCCAACCGGCTCGCCACGGCCGCGGCCGGAACCGATCGCCATTCTGGGTGCCGCCTGCCGCCTGCCAGGGGCCGAGGACCTGGACGCCTTCTGGCGCTTGCTGATCGAGGGCCGGGACGCGGTGACCAGCGTGCCGGCGGACCGCTTCACCCAGGGCTTCTTCCTGCACCCGCGCCCGGGCGAACCCGGCAAGACCCACAGCTTCGCCGCCGGCACGCTGGGCGACGTGGCCGGCTTCGATGCCGGCGCCTTCGGCATCTCGCCGCGCGAGGCGACCGAGATGGACCCGCAGCAGCGCCTGCTGCTGGAGGTGACCGCGCGGGCGCTGGAGGATGCCGGCATCCCGCCCTCCCACCTGGCGGGCAGTGGCACCGGCGTGTTCATCGGCGCCTCGCTGACCGACTATTGCGACATGCGCCAGGGCGACCCGGCCTCCGGCGACCGCTATTTCATGACCGGCAGCGCGTTGAGCATTCTGGCCAACCGCATCGGCAACGTGTTCGACCTGCGCGGCCCGGCACAGACGGTGGACACCGCCTGTTCCTCGGCGCTGGTGGCGCTGCACCTGGCCTGCGACGCGCTGCGCACCGGGCGGCTGCCGGCGGCGGTGGTGGGCGGGGTGAACCTGCTGCTGTCGCCATTTCCGTTCATCGGCTTCGCCCGTGCCGGCATGCTCTCCCCCACCGGCCGCTGCCATGCCTTCGGCGCGGCGGCGGATGGCTATGTCCGCGCCGAGGGTGCCGGCGTGGTGGTGCTGAAGCGGCTGGCGGATGCGGTGCGCGACGGCGATGCGGTGCGCGCCGTCATCCTCGGCACCGGCAGCAATGCCGCCGGGCGCACGCTGGGCCTCAGCCTGCCCAGCCAGCCGGCGCAAACCGCCCTGATCCGCCAGGTGCTGGCCGAAAGCGGCGTCAGCCCGAACCGGCTGGCCTACTTCGAGGCGCATGGCACCGGCACCGCCGTGGGCGACCCGGTGGAGGCGGCGGCGATCGGCGCCGCGGTGGGCCAGCATCGGCGCGGCGCGGCGCTGCCGATCGGCTCGGCCAAGGGCAATATCGGCCATACCGAACCGGCTTCCGGGCTGGTCGGGCTGCTGAAGGCCATGCTGGTGCTGGAACGCGGCCGCATTCCGCCCAGCCTGCACTGCCACACCCCCAACCCGGCCATCGACTTCGCCGGCCTGGGGCTGCGCGTGGCCACCCAGGCGGAACCGCTGGCACGGCGGGCGCGGGCGGTGGTGGGGGTGAACAGCTTCGGCTTCGGCGGCACCAATGCCACCGCGCTGCTGGCCGCCCCTCCGGCACGGGCGCCGGGCCCCATGGCGGCCCCGGCGGCAGCCGCGCCGACTGGCCCGCTGCCGCCCTTGCTGCTGTCGGCCCGTTCCGCCGCCGGGCTGGCGGCGCTGGCTGCCGGCTGGCAGGCCCGGCTGAGCACCGCCCCCTCCCCGGCCCTGCCGGGCCCCAGCCTGCCGGCCCTGCTGCGCGGCGCCGCCCGCTACCGGGACCTGCTGCCGCATCGGCTGGCGGTGCGCGGCGAAAGCCCCACCGCCCTGGCCGACGCCCTGGCCGCCTGGGCAAGCGGCGATACTGCCGCCCAGGCCGCCGCACAGGACATCGCCCAGGCGGGCGAGGCGCCCCGGGCTGGTGGCGGGCTAGCCTTCGTGTTCAGCGGCAATGGCGCGCAATGGGCCGGCATGGCGCAGGCCGCCCTGGCCGGGAACGCCGCCTTCCGCGCCGGCCTGGCCGCTGCCGATGCGGCGTTGGCGCCGCATCTCGGCTGGTCCGTGCTGGCGATGCTCGAAGCCGGGGTCGACGCCGAGGCCCTGGCCGCCACCGACCACGCCCAGCCGCTGCTGTTCGCCATCCAGCACGGCATCGTGGCCGCGCTGGCCGAACAGGGCATCCGCCCGTCGCTGTGCCTGGGCCATTCGGTGGGCGAGGTGGCCGCCGCCAGCACCGCCGGCCTGCTGGACCTGGCCACGGCGGCCCATCTCATCGTGGTGCGCAGCCGGCAGCAGCAGCGCCAGCGCGGCATCGGCCGCATGGCGGCGCTGGGCGCCAGCCAGGCCGAGGCCGCCCCGCTGCTGGCCGAACTGGGCCTGGAGGTGGCGGCGGTGAATGCCCCGGCCGCGCTCACCGTGGCCGGCCCGGCCGCCGCCATCGCCGCGCTGGTGCCGCTGGCCGAAGCTCGGCGCTGGAGTTGCGTGCCGCTGGACCTGGACTACGCCTTCCACAGCGCCGCCATGGACCCGGTGCGCCCGGCGCTGCTGGCCGACCTGGCCGGGCTGCGCGGCCAGCAGGGCCGGCTGCCGCTGCTCTCCACCGTCACCGGGCAGGTTCTGGCCGGGGCGGATTGCACCGCCGAATACTGGTGGGACAACCTGCGCCAGCCGGTGCGCTTCCAGGCAGCGGTACAGGCCGCCGCGCGCCAGGGCGCCCGACTGTTCCTGGAGATCGGCCCCCACCCGGTGCTGCAAAGCTACCTGCGGGAAAGCCTGCGCATCGCCACGCCGGAAGCCGCGGTGCTGGCCAGCCTGAGCCGGCGCGACCCGGCCGGCGACCCCTTCCCCCGCCTGGCCGACCGCGCCTTCACCCTGGGCGCCGACCCGCGCGGCGGCCCGGCCTTCGCCGGCCCGGCCGAACGCCGCGGCCTGCCCGCCACCCCCTTCCTGCGCCAGCCCACCTGGTTCGCCGCCACGCCGGAAGCGGTGCAGCTGGCCAACCCGCGGGCCGAGCACCGGCTGCTCGGCTTCCGCCGGGGCGCCGCGCCGGAACGCTGGACCCGGGTGCTGGACACCACGATGGAACCCTGGCTGGCCGACCATCGGCTGGCCGGAGAGCCGGTGCTGCCCGCCGCCGCCATGCTGGAAATGGCCCTGGCCGCCGCCGCCGCCCGCCACCCGGAAGCCGAAACGCTGGAGGTGGCGGACTTCACCATCCATCGCGCCCTGCCGCTGGCCGCCGACAGCAGCCGCGAGATCCAGGTGGAGGCGGATGCCGATGGCGGCTTCCGCCTGGCCTCCCGGGCGCGGCTGGTCGGGCAGGACTGGGTGCTGCATGCCAGTGGCCGGCTGGCGCCACTGGCCCGGCTGCCCCAGGCGGCGGCGCTGGCGCCCTCGGTCGCGGCCCGCCGGCTGGACGGCGCCGCGCTGGTGGCCATGGCCGCCGCCGCCGGGCTGGACTATGGCCCGGCCTTCCAGGCGGTGCGGGAAGTAACGCTGGACCCGGCGGCCGGGCTGGTGCGCGCCCTGCTGCACCGGCCGGCGGCCGCGCCGGAGGATGCCGAGTTCCTGCTGCATCCGGTACGGCTGGACGGCGCGCTGCAGGGGCTGGTGGGGCTGCTGGGTGAATTCCCGGCCGAACCCGGCACCGGCCTGGTGCCGGTACGGTTTGAACGCCTGGCACTGCGGCGTTTCGGCGCCGTGCCCACCACGGCGGAGTTGCGCCTGACCGTGCGCGGCGAACGCTCGGCCGCCGCCGACCTGGTGCTGCGAGACGCCCAGGGCGTGGCGGTGGTGGTGGTGCGCGGGCTGTGGCTGGCGCGGATTCGGCTGCCCGGCCATGGCCCGGCCAGCGAGGCCGCCTTCCGCATTGAACTGGTGCCCGCCGTGCCACACCCGCTGACCGGGCCGGCGGCGGAACCGCCGGCGCTGGACCTGGCCCCGGTGCTGGCCGCCGCCCGTGCCCGCGATGCCCGCCTGGACCTGACCGAACCGACCCTGTTGCTGGAAGGCTTCTGCGCCGCCGCCGCGCATGCCGCGCTGGCGGCGCATCCGGCCGCCGGCCCCTATGCCCGCGCCCTGCTGGAACGGCTGGCGGAGGATGGGCTGGCGGCGCCCTCGGCCGCCGGGCTGCGGCCGGTGCCGGCGCCGGACCTGCCCTCGGCGCGGGAGATCTGGCGCCAGGTGCTGCTGGAACAGCCCTGCCTGGCGCCCGAACTGGCCTGGCTGGCCGCCGCCGCCGAACGGCTGCCGGCGCTGCTGGCCGGAGAGCCCGCGCCCGAAGCCCCGGCGCCGCTGCCTCCCGCCACCGCTGCCGGCTTCGACCGGCTGTGCCAGGTGCTGGCCGAGGCCGTGGCGGCGCTGGCCGCCGGCTGGCCGGAAGGCCGCCCGTTGCGGGTGCTGGAAGTGGGCGCCGGGCTGGGCCCGCTGACCGCGCGGCTGGTGGCGGTGCTGTCGGCCGGGGCACTCGGGCGGCCGCTGCGGGTGGTTTATGTCGCCGCCAGCCTGCCCGGGCAGCCCATGCCGCGCCCGCCGGGCGAGGCCGAGGGGGTGGAGTACGAAGCCATCAGCTGGGACCCGCTGGGCGACACGCCCGCGCCGCTGGCGGCGGACCTGATCCTGGGCCTGGCCTGTGGCGCCCAACTGCGCGCCGGCACCGCCCTGGTGGCCGGGCTGCGCCAGGCGGCGGCACCCGGCGGCGTGCTGCTGCTGGCCGAACCGCTGCCCGGCCCGCTGTGGGAGTTCTGTGGCGGCCAGGACCCCAACTGGTGGGCCTCGCCGGGGGCGCTGCCTGGGGCGGAAGCCTGGGCCGGCGCGCTGGCCGCCGACCACTGGGGCCAGGCCGCGACGCAACGGCTGGCGGCGGCGCCCTGGCCGGCGGTGCTGCTGGCCGGGCGCGCCCCGGCCGGGGCCGCGGTACTGGCGGCGCCGGTACTGCGCCGGGTGCTGCTGCTGGCCGATGCCGGCTGCGCCACCGCGCTGCGGCCGGCGCTGGCCGCCGCCCTGGCGGCGCGCGGCGCCAGCCTGACC
>CANBXZ010000304.1 GCA_947373495.1 Acetobacteraceae bacterium | reverse complement strand
CCGGAAAATCCATGACGGGCGCGGCCATCATTGGATTGTTGGAGCCGCCCGGCCGCATCGCCAGTGGCGAGATACGTCTGGAAGGCGAGCGTATCGACAATTTGCCCTACGCGAAGATGCGGCGGATCCGAGGCAAGCGTATTGGCGCCATCTTTCAGGATCCACTGACCACGCTGAACCCGCTCTATACCATCGGCCGTCAGTTGGTTGAGACGATGCAGACGCACCTGCCGCTTTCGGATGCCGAGGCGCGCAAGCGGGCGATTGGTTGGCTGGAGCAGGTGGGCATTCCGGCGGCGGCGCAGCGCATCGACGCCTATCCGCATGAGTTCAGCGGAGGCATGCGCCAGCGCGTGGTTATTGCGCTGGCCTTATGCGCTGAACCGCAGTTGGTTGTGGCAGATGAACCGACGACAGCATTGGATGTCTCCATCCAGGCCCAGATCATCGCCTTGCTCAAGCGACTGGCGCGGGAACAGCGCACCGCCATCATGTTGGTGACGCACGACATGGGCGTTATCGCCGAAACCGCCGACCGCGTGGCGGTGATGTATGCGGGCCGCATCGTCGAGATTGGCCCGGTTCGGCACGTGGTACGCCATGCCCAGCACCCCTACACGGCAGGGCTGATGGCAAGCATTCCACCGCTGGACCGCAAGGTGGAGCGCCTGGCGCAGATTGATGGCTCCATGCCCCGGCTGAATGCCGTTCCCACCGGGTGCGCCTTCAACCCGCGTTGCCCCAAGGTATTCGACCGTTGCCGGGTTGAGCGGCCAGAACTGATGTTGGCCGGCGAGACCAACGCTGCCTGCTGGCTCTACGCCCGGCCGGGAGCCGCCGCATGATCGAAGCGAAGGGACTGGCGCGGCATTTCGACGTTTCGCGCCCTTGGCTGCAACGCACCCTGGCACGGGAGCCAGTTCGTATCCTGCGCGCGGTTGATGGGGTAACCTTCAGCATCCCCAAGGGCACCACGCTGTCCTTGGTAGGGGAAAGCGGTTGTGGCAAGTCCACTGTGGCGCGGCTTGTGGTGGGGCTCTACCGGCCGACATCGGGACAAGTACGGTTTGAAGGTCATGACCTTTCAGCCGCTCGTGCCAACCCGGAACAGCGCCGGCGCATGCAAATGATTTTCCAAGACCCCTATGCGAGCCTCAACCCTCGCTGGCGGGTGCGGGACATCGTCGCTGAACCCATTCGGGCATTTGGCTTGGTAAAAGGTGCCGAGGCGCAGCGCGGCCGCGTGGCAGAATTATTGAATCAAGTTGGGCTATCCCCCCTGGATGGCGAGAAATACCCGCATGAGTTCAGTGGCGGCCAACGCCAACGCATCAGCATCGCTCGCGCACTGTCCTCCAATCCGGAATTTCTGGTGTGTGACGAGCCGACCAGCGCCTTGGATGTAAGCGTTCAGGCGCAGATCCTGAACCTGATGAAGGCGTTACAGCGGGACCTCGGGCTGACCTATTTGTTCATCAGCCACAATCTTGCCGTGGTGCGGCAGGTCAGCAACCACATCGGCGTGATGTATCTGGGGCGCATTGTTGAACTGGCTGAGAGCGAAGCCCTGTTTACCCGCCCACGCCACCCCTATACGCGCGCGCTGATGGAGGCCATTCCCGATTTGGAGATGAGCGGCCGCAACCGTGCCCCAGTGGGCGGGGAGGTGCCGAGTCCAATCAACCCGCCGCCGGGATGCGCCTTCCACCCTCGCTGCCCGCTGGCTAATGCTCGTTGCCTTGCGGAAGTGCCGGCGATGCTGGGCGGCGTCGCCTGCCACGCGGTGCAGGAAGGGCGGGCCTGATGCTGCACGACAACCGATGCGACGTTGCGGCGTTCGGCAGCCATGTACATGCCACAGGACCCCACGCGGTTGCCGCGTATGAATGACGCAGCGCCGGCTTTGCTGGCACGGTTCCGTGCCGTGCGCGGCCGTACCGAAGCCCTGGCAGCGCCGCTGTCGGCCGAAGACCAGTGCGTGCAGTCGATGCCGGACGCCAGCCCGGCCAAATGGCATCGCGCCCATACCACCTGGTTCTTTGAAAATTTCGTGCTGGGCCCGCATTGGCCTGGTTATCGCGTTTTCCATTCCCGCTTCGGCTATCTGTTCAATTCATACTATGTTGCCGCCGGGCCACGCCACGCCCGTCCGCGCCGCGGCATGTTGACCCGTCCTTCAGCGGGTGAAGTGGGTGACTACCGGGCCCATGTGGATGTTGCGATGGAACGCTTGCTGAGCGATCCGCCTGCGGAACTGGAGAACTTGGTGGAGTTGGGCCTTCAGCACGAAGAACAGCATCAGGAGTTGCTGCTGACGGACATTCTGCATGCCTTGGCAGAAAACCCGATGCGTCCCGTGTATGACCACGCTTGGCGGGAGCCGGTGGCGGCTTCTGGTTTGCTGCGCTGGCTGGAAGGCGCGACCGGTCCGCTGCAACTGGGCCATGTTGGCCGCGGCTTTGCTTTCGACAATGAAACCCCGCGCCATACTGCATGGCTTGCACCGCATCGGCTGGCCGATAGGTTGGTGACCAATGCCGAGTGGCAGGAATTCATGACTGATGGCGGCTATGCCAATCCGGTGCTGTGGATGAGCGATGGCTGGGCGCAATGCCAGGCTGAAGGCTGGCAAGCACCGATGTATTGGGATCAGGGTGCCGATGGCTGGGAGCAATTTACCCTTGCTGGCCCCCGGGCGCCGGACCCTGAGGCGCCGGTGCGTCACATCAGTTGGTACGAAGCCGATGCGTTCGCGCGTTGGGCGGGTCGGCGCTTGCCAACCGAGGCTGAACTGGATGCCGGGTTGGCGATGCCGAGCCTGCAACAAGGTATGAATGTGGCGTGGCAGTGGACCGGCAGTGCCTACCGACCTTATCCCGGCTTTCAACCCCTGCCCGGTGCGGTAGGCGAGTACAATGGCAAGTTCATGATTAATGTGATGGTACTGCGGGGCGGTAGCCAAGCTAGCTCGCCAGGACATGCACGGCCCGGTTATCGTAACTTCTTTGGCCCCGAAAAACGCTGGCAATTCTCCGGCCTTCGATTGGCAGAGGACGTATGATGCGCGATGTACCGGCTGCAACGCTCAATGCAGCTTTGTTGCAGGATGCACTAACCGGTCTGACTGCGTCGCCGAAGACCTTGCCGTGCAAGTGGCTATATGACGCCGAGGGAGCCCGACTGTTCGAGGCGATAACCCGGTTGGCTGAATACTATCCAACCCGCACCGAGATGGCAATTCTGCCAGTTGCCTCGACTGCGATCGCCGCGGCCTGTGGCTCGGGTGTTGCCGTGGTGGAATTTGGCTCTGGCGATGGCAGCAAGGTTTCCGTGCTGCTTTCTGTGCTCGACCGGCCATCCGCCTATGTGCCTGTCGATATCGCGGCTGAATGGCTTGCTGGTGCCGCGGCCCGCGTGGCCGCTGAACAGCCCGGGTTGCCGGTATTGCCAGTTGTTGCGGACTTCACTCGTTATTTCCCACTGCCAGCAGCCTTGCCGGCAGGCCCTCGGATGGGTTTTTTCCCGGGTTCCACCATCGGTAACTTCACCGCAGAGGAAGCCGCCGGTTTTCTCGGCCGAGCCCGGGATGTGCTGGGGCCGGACTCCTGGTTGGTGCTCGGGGCGGACTTGGTGAAGGCGCCTGACATTCTGGAGGCGGCCTATGATGACGCCGACGGAGTGACCGCTGCGTTCAACCTGAACATTTTGGCCAGGCTGAACCGGGAATGTGGGACTGATTTCGACCTGTCTGGCTTCCGGCATGCGGCCCGCTGGAATGCCGCAGCCGAGCGGGTTGAAATGCACCTGATCTCCAGGCGCTCGCAATGGATCGATTTGGCGGGGAAGCGAATAACCTTTGCCGAAGGAGAAAGCATTCATACAGAGAATAGCCACAAGTACCGGCCTGCGGGCTTTCGTGCCCTTGCTGAACGTGCTGGTTGGGTAGCCATGGATATGTGGACCGATCCAAAACAGTTATTTTCTGTCTGGTTACTGAAGGCCGCTTAGGCAGGCTGGTGCGGCTCACTCACCCAGGACCAGGCCTTCGCGCCGGGGATCAGCACCACCTCTGAGTCCCTGGGGGCTCGATTGAATGATTTGTAGCCCAGAAAAATTTGCCCTTACCTCCACCGGGAAGCCGCGGGTTCGCAATTCCGGCGCCAGTTGCTCCATCACGGTGCCGGCCTCCAATTCAAGGCGACTGTCCAAGGCCGCCACATGGCCCAGCGAGGCCGCCTCCTGGGCCGTCATTCCCCAATCCAGCAGGGCCACCAGCGCCTGGGCCACATGGCCAATGATCCGGGAACCGCCGGCACTACCAAGAACGGCGACCAACTCGCCGGAGCGGTTGAAGACAATGGTCGGTGACATGCTGGAGCGCGGCCGCTTGCCAGGGGCCACGCTGTTTGCGACCGGGCGCCCCGCGATTTCCGGCAGGAAGGAAAAGTCGGTCAGTTCATTGTTCAACAAGAAACCGCCCACCATCAACCTGGCACCGAACACGTCCTCTACCGTTGTGGTCATGGCCAAGGCGTTGCCGTCAGCATCCACAATGCTCATGTGGCTGGTGCCGCCTTCGCGTTGCGGCGGTTGGGTCGCAAAGGCGGGAGAGGCCGCAATTGGCTCGCCGGGATGTGGTTCGGCAATCGCGCGGTCTGGTTGGATCAGTTGGGCGCGGCCGGCAAGGTAGGCTGGCGCCAGCAGACCGGCCAAAGGCACCTGTACGTGGTCATTGTCGGCCAGGAAGCGGTTGCGGTCGGCAAAGGCAAGGCGTCCTGCCTCGCCCAATAGATGGGCTGCTTGCAGGCTGTGCGGTGCCAGCGCCCCGATGTCATGGTGAGCCAGCAGTCCCAGAATCATCGCAACGGTTGTCCCGCCGGAGGACGGCGGTGGAAAGCCGCACACAACGTAGGCACGGTAAGGCGTGCAAACCGGATGACGTTGCCGCGGCATATAATTCGCCAGATCAGCTGTTGTCATGAAGCCGGGATTGCTTGGATGCTGCCGTACAGCCGTGGCGATGGCGGCTGCCAAGGGTCCTTCATGCAGCGCGGCTGCGCCCTGTTCGGCCAAGGCTCGCAGAGTCATTGCCATGGCTGGGTTGCGCAGCAGATGGCCGGCTGGCAGCGGGATGCCTTCGTTGGTGAAGAACAGGGCTCTGGCCGCGGGGTCGCTTCCCAGTCGCTCCTGGTCCGCCGCGATTTGGCGTGCCAGGCGGGGACTGACCCTGAACCCCTGTTCAGCAAGCGTCGTGGCTGGTTCCAACAGGGTCGCCCAGGGCAGCCGGCCGTGCACGCGCTGCGCGGCCTCCAGCATGCGGATCGCGCCAGGCACGCCGACGGCACGCCCGCCTACGGCGGCTTCGTGAAACGATAGCGGGCGACCATCCCGCAAGAACAAATCCGGCGTTACACCGGCGGGCGCCGTTTCCCGGCCATCCCAGGCCGAGAGGTGACGCTGCGTCGCATCCCAGTGCAACAGCAGCGCGCCGCCACCCAACCCGCTCGATTGCGGCTCGACCAAGGCAAGTACTGCCTGGACAGCCACGGCAGCATCC
>CANBXZ010000303.1 GCA_947373495.1 Acetobacteraceae bacterium | reverse complement strand
AGGCCGCCCGTGCCATGCGCCAGCACCAGGTCGGCGTTCTTCACCTGCACCGCCGGGTGGGCTTCGCCGCGCGCCTGGCGCACCGCTTCGATCACCTTGGTGATGCCGCCGCGGTTGGCCGGGTGGTTGTTGCACAGGCCACCGCCATCGGTGTTGAACGGCAGCTTGCCGACGCCGCTGATCAGGTTGCCATCGCTGACGAACTTGCCGCCCTGGCCCTTTTCGCAGAAGCCCAGGTCTTCCAGCTGCACCACCACGGTGATGGTGAAGCTGTCATAGATGCTGGCGTACTTGATGTCGGAGGGCTTCACGCCGGCTTCGGCGAAGGCTTCCGGGCCGGAACGCACGGCGGCCGAATAGGTCAGGTCGACGTTGCCGCCCATCTGGCCCTTCATGCTCTCGCCGGCGCCCATGACCTTCACCAGCGGCCGCTTCAGGCTGCGGGCGATGTCCGGGTGCACCACCACCAGGGCGCCACCGCCGTCGGAGACGACGCAGCAGTCCAGGCGGTGCAGCGGGGTCGCGATCAGTGGCGAGTTCACCACCTGCTCCACCGTCACCACGTCCCGCAGCATGGCGTGCGGGTTGTGCTGGGCGTGATGGCTGGCGGCCACCTTGACCCAGGCCAGTTGCTCGCTGGTGGTGCCGAACTGGTACATGTGGCGCGCGGCCACCATGGCATAGGCGTTCACCGTGGCGACGCCGAGCGGGAATTCCCACTGGGTGTCGGGCGCATCCGCCCCGCGCATGCGCGGCGTGGCGCCGGAATGGCCTTCGGACCGCGGCCGGCCGGCCAGGGTGATCAGCGCCACCTTGCACTTGCCCATGGCAATGGCCTGGGCGGCATGGCTGACATGGCTGATGTAGCTGCAGCCACCGACATCGGTGCTGTCCAGGTGCTTCAGCTTCAGGTTCATGTAGTCGGCCATGGCCAACGGGCCGAGGCCCGGGGCGTCGCCGGCGCAGAAGTAGCCGTCAACGTCGTCCTTGGTCAGCCCGGCGTCCCGCAGCGCGCCCAGCGCGCTTTCGGCGTGCAGCTGTGCCACCGACTTGTCCTTCGCCAACCGCGTCGGATGCTCGTAAGCCCCCGCGATATAGGCCTTGCCCTTGATCGTCATGCGTTGCGCACGCTCCCTACCCTGCGGCGACCGTCGGAAAAGCCCTGGGGCCGCGCAGCGCGCACAATGCCGCCGGGGCGAGAAATGGGCAACGGGGCGGGCTTTGAGGTTAACCTTTAACCTTCGGTGGACGAAGCTGGGAGGCATGGAACCATCCCACCCATGAAAACGCCTGCATCCTGCCGCCCGGCCGGGCCGACGCGCCGGGCCAGCCTTGGCCTGGCCGCGACGCTGGCCCTGGCGGCGGTGCGGCCAGCCGGCGCGCAGGAAGCCGCGGTGCGCCTGCTGGTGGGGGCCGCCGGTGGCACCGGCATCGACCTGGCCGCCCGCGGCTTCGCCGCCCCGCTGGCCGAGGCCCTGGGCCGGCCGGTGGTGGTGGTGAACCGGCCCAGCGCCGGCGGCATCTTGGCGGCGGAAGCCGTGGCCCGCGCGGTGCCGGATGGCCTCACCCTGCTGTACAGCAGCATTGGCCCGCTCGCGATCGCGCCGCAGGTGGTGCGGCCCCTGCCCTATCACCCGCTGGCCGACTTCACCCATGTCGCCCGGCTGGCCTGCGCCGGATTCGCGCTGGCGGTGCCCGCGGCCTCCCCGGCGCAGGACATCCCTGGCCTGGTGGCGCTGCTGCGACAGAAAGGCGAAGCCGCGAATTTCGGCACCAATACCGGCAGCCCCGCCTTCCAGTTGGCCGGCGCCCTGCTGCTGCACGCCGCCGGCCTGCGGGTGACGCATGTGGGCTATCGCGGCGCGGCCGAGGCGATGGTGGCGCTGAGCAGCGGCCAGTTGGACTTCATGGTGGAACTGCGCCCGCTGCTGCAACCCCAGGCCCAGGCCGGCCGGGTGCGGCTGCTGGCGGTGACCGGGCCGGAGCCGGACCCCGGCCTGCCGGACCTGCCGCTGTTGCGCAGCTTCTACCCCAGCGTGGTGATGGATAGCTGGACCGGGCTTTCCGCCCCGCGCGACCTGCCGCCCCCGCTGGCCGCGGCGCTGGAGGGCGCCGCCCGCACCGCGATGCAGGATGCGGCGCTGCAGGCCCTGCTGGTCCGGGCCGGGGCGGTGGCGGCCTGGCTGCCGGGGGCGGAGTTCACCGGCTTCGTGGCCACCGAGGTGGCCCGGATGGCGGAAGTGGCCAGCCTGACCGACATCAGCCGCGGCTGAACCCACCCGAGCCGGGTAGTCGGCCCCGCTTTCTGGCCCTATTCAGGGGGCAGGAAACCACGGGAAACCTCCATGACGGAAGCCGCTACCGGCCCGCTGGCCGGCATTCGCATCCTCGACCTCACGGCCGTGGTGCTTGGCCCCTTCGCCACCCAAACCCTGGGTGACTGGGGCGCCGAGGTCATCAAGGTGGAGAACCTGGAAGGCGACCTGGCGCGCAATTCCGGCCTGTTCCGCAACAAGGGCATGGCCAGCGTCTTCCTGCAGATCAACCGCAACAAGCGCAGCCTGGCGCTTGATCTCAAGAACCCGCAGGCCAAGGAAGTGCTGCGCCGGTTGATCCCCAGCATCGACGTGCTGGTCACCAATATCCGCCCCGCCGGCATGGCGCGGCTGGGCTTCAGCTATGAAGATTGCAAGGCGCTGAACCCGAAGCTGATCTTCGCCGTGGCCACCGGCTTCGGCCAGGACGGCCCGCACCGCGCCCGCCCCGCCTTCGACGAGATCATCCAGGCCGCCAGCGGCTTCGCTTCCTCCATGGGCACCGACGACAAGCCGGAATTCGTCCCCTCCCTGCTGGCCGACAAGCTCACCGGCATGGCGCTGGTGCAGGCGGTCTGCGCCGCGCTGTTCCACCGCGAGCGCAGCGGCGAGGGCCAGTTGGTGGAAGTGCCGATGCTGGAGACGCTGACCGCCTTCAACAGCGTGGACATGCTGGGTGGCATGAGCTTCGAGCCCAGCCTGGGCCCGCCCGGCTACAAGCGCCTGAAGCACCGCAAGCCGGCGCAGACCAAGGATGGCTGGCTGACCATGCTGCCCTATTCCACCGCCAATTGGTGCCGCTTCTTCGAGGCGGTGGGCCACCCGGAGCTGATCGACCAGCTGGGGGTGAAGGACCCGGTGAAGCGCGGCCAGAACATCGACCAGGTCTATGCGGCGATGCGCGAGATCTCCCAGACCCGGAGCAACGCCGAATGGGAGGAACTGCTGCTGAGCATCGACGTGCCGCACACCACCTTCACCCGGCAGACCGAGGTGACGGAGCAGCCGCACCTGAAGGCGGTGGGCATGTTCCCGGTCTCGGAGCACCCGACCGAGGGCACCATCCGCGTCGCCAAGCCGCCGACCAAGTTCGCCAGCACCCCGGCCAGCATCCGCCGCCCGGTGCCGCGGCTGGGCGAGCACACCGCCGAGATCCTGCGCGAGCTGGGCTACAACGACACCGAGATCGAGGCCCTGGTGGCCGCCCGGGCGGCGCGGAAGGCGTGAGGCTTTCCCCCCGTATCCAGGCCACCGCCGAGCCGGCCATCCCCACCGCCCGGTCCTGGGCGGCGCGCTATGCCGGCCAGGCCGGGCCGGTGATCGACCTGACCCAGGCGGTGCCGGGCTACCCGCCCCACCCCGCCCTGCTGGAACAGCTGGGCCGCGCCGCCGGGGATGCGGCGCTGGCCGGCTACGGGCCGATCGACGGTGACCCGGCGCTGCGCACCGCGCTGGCGGCCGACATCTCCCGCTTCTATGGCGCCGCGGTGGCCCCGGCGGATATCGCCCTGACCGCCGGCGGCAACCTGGCCTTCAGCATGGTGATGGCCACGCTGTGCGGCCAGGGCGACGCGGTGGCGCTGCCGACGCCGTGGTACTTCAACCACCACATGGCGCTGACCATGCTGGGCGCCCGCGTGCTGCCGCTGCCCTGCCACGCGGAACAGGGCTTCGTGCCCAGCGCCAGCGCCGCCCGCGCCCTGCTGGCCGAAGGTGCCCGCGCCCTGGTGCTGGTCTCCCCCAACAACCCCACCGGCGCGGTCTACCCGCCCGCCCTGTTGGCCGAACTGGCCACCGCCTGCCGCGAGGCCGGCGCCTGGCTCGTCCTGGACGAAACCTACCGCGACTTCCTGGCGCCCGAGCAGTCGCCGCCGCATGCGCTGTTCGCCGACCCGGCGTGGCGCGACCATGTGGTGCATCTGTACAGCTTCTCGAAGGCGTATTGCGTGCCGGGGCATCGCGTCGGCGCCGTGGCCTGCGGCCCGGCCTTCCGCGCCGAACTGGTGAAGGCGCTGGACACCTGGCAGATCTGCCCGCCCCGCGCCGCACAGCACGCCCTGGCCTGGGCGGTGCCGGCGCTGCTGGACTGGCGCCTGGCCAACCGGGACCTGATGGCCGAGCGCGCCCGTGCCTTCCGCGCCGCCGTGGCACCGCTGCCGGGCTGGCGGCTGGACGCGCTGGGCGCCTACTTCGCCTATCTGCGGCTGCCCGACGGCGCGCCGGACGCCATGGCCGCGGCCGAGACCCTGGCCGCCGAGCATGGCCTGCTCTGCCTGCCCGGCCCGTTCTTCGGCCCCGGCCAGCAGCGCCACCTGCGGCTGGCCTTCGCCAATGTAGGGCTGGAGGCCATCGCCGCCGTGCCGGGCCGGTTGCGCCGGCTGGGATAAGAGCGGCTGGGATGGCAGCCATCCCGCCTTGTCGTTGGTGCGGCAGGCGCCCCTGCCGCAGGCTGTTCCCGGGGAGACCTTCACCATGACCAACGCCCGCACCCGCGCCGCCGCCTTCTGCCGGGCCTTCGGCCTGCGCGTTCCCATCCTGCAGGCGCCGATGGCCAGCGCCTGCCCGCCGCCACTGGCCGCCGCGGTGGCCGCCGCCGGCGGCATGGGCGGCCTCGGCGCGCTGAGCAGCGACCCCCAGGCGATGCGCGACTGGGTCAGCCAGTTCCGCAGCCGCAGCAACGGCGCCTTCCAGATCAACCTGTGGATCCCGGAACCCGCCCCGGTGCGGGACGCGGCGCAGGAGGCCGCGGTGCGCGGCGTGCTGGCCGGGTTGGCCGGCGCACCAGTGCCCGAAGCCGGCGCCGGCCCCTTCCTGCAGGACTTCGCGGCGCAATGCGACGCCATGCTGGAAGCCGCCCCGGCCACCGCCAGTTCCATCATGGGGCTGTTCCCGCCCGAGGTGGTGGCGCGGATGAAGGCGCGCGGCATGAAGTGGATCGCCAATGCCACCACGGTGGCGGAAGCCCTGGCGGCGCAGGAAGCCGGCGCCGACGCGGTGGTGGCCCAGGGCGCCGAGGCTGGCGGGCATCGGGGCAGCTACACCAATGCCGGCGCCGAGCAACAGTTGGTCGGGCTGTTCGCGCTGCTGCCACAGATGGCCGATGCGCTGCGGGTGCCGGTGGTGGCGGCCGGCGGCATCATGGATGGCCGGGCCATTGCCGCGGCGCTGACCCTGGGCGCCAGCGCGGTGCAGATGGGCACCGCCTTCCTGCGCTGCCCCGAAACCGGCCAGCACGCGGAATATGT
>CANBXZ010000302.1 GCA_947373495.1 Acetobacteraceae bacterium | reverse complement strand
TGGTGGCGGCGATGCGGGACGACTTCTACGCCAAGGCGGTGCAACTCACCGCCGAGTATGACCCGCAGCCGCCCTTCGACGCCGGCTCGCCGGCCAAGGCGCCGGCCGAGGCGACCATGCTGATCACCGAGATGTTCGCGGGCTTCACCGCCGAGCTGCGCCAGGCAGCGGCGGCGGCGGCCATGGCGCGACGATGACATCGCTGCAGACACGCGCCGTGCTGCCCGTCTGCCTGGTCTTGGCAGCGGCGGCGGCAATGCTGACCGGCTGGGGATTCCGCGCGCCACCCGCTCCCACGCTCGCGCCCGACCGCGGCGAGATTGCTGCCACCGCGGCGCTCGGCATCGGCGGTGACTTCACCCTGTTGAACAGCAATGGCCAGACGGTGACCTTGGCCAGCTATCGCGGCCGCTTGGTGCTGATGTTCTTCGGCTATCGCTACTGCCCGGATATCTGTCCAACCGAGTTGGCCAAGGTTGCCACCGCGCTTGACGGGCTCGGCGAGGCAGAACGCGCCCGCGTCGCCGCGCTGTTCATCACCATCGACCCAGAGCGCGATACGCCGGCGGTGCTGCGCGACTACACCACGCTGTTCCACCCGGCGATCCAGGGCCTCACAGGCAGCGCGGAGCAGATTGCCCTGGTTGCCCGAAACTACCGGGTCTTCTACGAAAGGCGCGCCGAAGGCCGTGGTCCGGATGACTACCTGATGGATCACAGCGCCTTCCTCTACCTGCTCGGACCCGACGGCCGGCCGCGCCTACTGTTCACCTCCAACGTCACGCCGGAGGTGATCCTGGCCCGACTTCGCGCCTCGCTCGCGACCCCATCCGCATCCTGATCAATCCCACTCATGAGGAAACCAACCATGCCCATCATCACTCGACGCGCCCTGGCGTTGACCCTATTGGCGGCGCCCGCAGCCGCGCAGCATACGCCGGCCGGCGGCATCCAGGTGCAGCAACCCTGGGCGCGGGCCAGCGCCGGAAGCGCCGCCAATGGCGCCGCCTACCTCACCATCGCCAACCACGGCACCAGCGCAGACCGGCTGGTCAGCGCTGCCTCGCCGGTAGCGCGCACGGTGGAGTTGCACACCCACCTGATGGACAACGGCGTCATGCGCATGCGCCAGGTGCAGGCGATCGAGGTCGATCCCGGCACGCCGACGGTGCTGCAACCCTCCGGCCTGCACGTGATGCTGATCGGCCTGGTGCAGCCGCTGAAGGAAGGCGAGAGCTTTCCGCTGACACTGCGCTTCGCCCAGGCTGGCGAACGCATCGTGCAGGTGCGGGTGATGGGCCCTGGCGCCATGGCGCCCGGTGGCGGCATGCATTGAAGGAGATGCCGCGCATGACACAGTTCCGCACTTGGCTCGGCAGCCTGCTGCTGGCCGGCTGTCTCGCCGGCCCCGCCCTGGCGGCGGACCCGCAGCCGGTGACCATCCGCTTCGCCGGCATGGTGGGCGACCAGTCCTTTGCCTGCGGGCAGAGCTATGCCGGCCTCGGCGCCCGGGCGTCGCGCGCCACGCCGTCGGACTTCCGCTTCTATGTCTCGGGGCTAGAACTGATCGACACCGCCGGCCGCGCCGTGCCGGTGACGCTGGCGCAGGACGGCGTGTGGCAGCACGCCGATGTGGCGCTGCTGGATTTCGAGAACCGCAGCGGCCCCTGCCTGACCGGCACGGTGGAAATCAACGACAGTATCCGCGGCACGGTGCCGGCCGGCAGCTATCGTGGCCTGCGCTTCACGCTGGGCGTGCCGGCCGCACTGAACCATGCGGATGCCACGGTAGCGGCGTCGCCGCTCAACCTTGGCTCGCTGTTCTGGAGTTGGCAGGGCGGATACAAATTCCTGCGCATCGACCTTGCCTCGGCCGGCCGGCCGCAGACGGTGCGGGCCGGGGAGTCGCCACGCTTCGGCGACATGGCCGGCAGCCATCGGCTGGGCTTCGCGGTGCATATCGGCAGCACCATGTGCGCGCCGGGCACGCCACCCAGCGGCGACTGCCGCAACCCCAACCGTGCCGCGGTGGAACTGGCCGGCTTCGACCCGGCCCGCGACGTGGTGGTGGCGGACATGCGGGCGCTGCTGGAAGGGGTTAACCTGGAGGTCAACCAGCCCAACACCCCGGCCGGCTGCATGTCGTCTCCCAATGACGGTGACTGCGACCCGCTGATGCAGAATCTCGGCCTCGCCTTCGGCGGCCGAGCCAGCCCGGGCCAGCGCTTCTTCCGTGCCCGCTAGCCGGCTTTTGTGGCTGGCGGCGATGCTGTTGGCCGGCCTGCTGCTGCTGCCCCTGGCCATGGCCAGGGGGGAGGCGCCGGGCTGGCGCTGGCAGTTGCCCGTCTGGTTGCCGCCGCCGCTGGTGCCGGCCGACAATCCGATGAGCGCAGCCAAGGTCGAACTCGGCCGGCGGCTGTTCTACGATGGCCGGCTTTCCGCCGATGGCACGGTGGCCTGCAGCACCTGCCACGCCCAGCGCCTGGCCTTCACCGATGGTCGGGCGCATCCCATCGGCGTCACCGGGGAAGCGCATCCGCGGAGCGCCATGATGCTGGCCAATGTCGGCTACCAGCCGGTGCTGACTTGGGCCAACCCGCTGGTGACGCGGCTGGAGCATCAGGCGCTGCTGCCGCTGTTCGGCGAAGCCCCGGTGGAGATGGGCCTGGCTGGACAACAAGCGGAAATGCTGGCCCGCCTGGCGGACGATGCCGACTACCCCGCGCTGTTTGCCGCGGCCTTTCCGGCTGGTGGCATCGACTTGGCCGGCATCACCCGGGCGCTGGCCGCCTTTCAGCGCGCGCTGATCTCGGCCGATGCGCCCTATGACCGCTATCGCCATGGCGGCCAGGCCAACGCCATCTCCCCGGCAGCGAAGCGTGGCGAGGCGCTGTTCTTCAGCGAGCGACTGGAATGTTTCCACTGCCATGGCGGGCCGCACTTCACCGACAGCGTGGCGCACCAGCGCAAGCCGTTGGCGGAATACGGCTTCCACAACACCGGGCTTTACAACCTCGGGCGGTACGGCGGCTATCCGCCAGGCGGTGAAGGGCTGGTCGAGCATACCGGCGAGCCGCGCGACATGGGCCATTTCCGCGCGCCCAGCCTGCGCAACGTCGCGGTCACCGCGCCCTACATGCATGACGGCAGCATCGCCACACTGCCCGAGGTCATCGCCCACTATGCCGCCGGCGGACGCCGCATCCGGCGCGGGCCACTGGCTGGCGACGGCGCGCGCAACCCGTGGAAAAGCCCCTTCCTGCCCGGCTTCCGGCTGAGCCAGCGGGAGGTGACGGACCTCGTCGCCTTCCTGGAAAGCCTGACCGACCAGGGCTTCCTGACCAATCCGGCCTACGCCGACCCCTGGCCCGCAGGCCACCCGGCGAGGGTGCGGCGGCGGGAGGTGTTGGCGGCTACCCCAGCCCCAGCAGCGCGGCAATGAGGTCGCGCGGTTGCGTCACCATCACGTCGTGCCCGGCGCCCGGCACGTGCAGCACCCGGAAGCCCTGCTGGCGCGCCCGTTCCGCCGCGGCCAGGTAGTGCGGGCGTTCGGAGGAGAGCAGGTAGGTGCGGCGCAGAGCCTGCGCCGCCGCGGGCTGTGGCCGCACGCCCTGGGTGAAGGTGCGGTAGGGTTGGTCGGTCATGCGCGGCGTCATCCAGGCCACATCGGTCGGGTCGGTCACGCCCAGGGCGCGCAGCGAGAGCGCGTCGTTGAACGGGAGGCGCCAGCCCTCGCCGCGCTCGCGTACCCCCTTCTCGTACTGCGCGACGAAGCCCGGGACGTAGTCGTTAAGGCACTTGCCCGGCTCTGGCAGGAAGGCGTCAAGGTACACCAACTGGCCCAGCCGCTCCGGCGCGGCGGCGGCCACGCCAGTGATGACCATGCCGGCATAGCTGTGCCCCACCAGCACCACGTCGCGCAGATCCTCGAATTCCAGCAGCGCGGTGATGTCGCGGACATGCGCGTCGAGGTCGATCTCGGGCCGCCCCAGATGGGCCCGCTCACCAACGCCGGTGAGGGTTGGGGTGAAGACCTGATGGCCGGCGGCGCGCAGGCCCGGCGCCACCTTCTTCCAGGACCAGCCGCCGTGCCAGGCGCCATGCACCAGCACAAATGTCATCGGCGTGGCGGCCTGGGCGGGGGCGGCGAGGGCGCCAGTGGCGGCAAGGCCGGTGATCAGCATGGTGCGACGGTTGGGCATGGGTGCGGTTCCTCCATGCCTGCATTGCAACAGGCCGGCGGCGCGGCCGCGATGGCGCCGGCGTTTGCCGTCATGCCAGAATGCTTTGCCGGCGTGCCAGCCCGGCCGGGGACCCTCTGATGCCGCCAGCGCCAGAACCACGCTTGATCCACCCCGCCGATCTGGCGGCCCTGGCGCCGCTGGTGGGCTGCGACTACCGCACCCCAGCCGGTGCCGCCGTGGCTCAGGGGCGCTGGGAGTTGGCGGTATTGCGGCCCGGGCTGGTGCTGCATGCCTCCGACGTGCGGCACCTGCGGCCACTGGCGTCGGAACTGACCAAGCCTCAGGGCCTGACGCTTTCGGTAGTGCTGCGCGGGCGCTGGCAGGCTTTGCTGGGCGGCGCGGAACTCGGCTGCGGCGGCCGGGTGCCCGAGGCCATGCTGTTTGCCTGCGCCCATCCAGAGCGCTGGGCACGTGAAGCCCTACCGGGTCAGCAGGTGCGCATGGTGAATCTGATGCTCGGCCCTGAATGGCTCGACGCCGAGGAGGTGCCGCAGCACCTCTGGTGCCAGCATCTTGCCCAGGCCAAATGGGCGCCTTCAGCCCATTTGTGCAGCTTGGCCGAGGCCATGCTGGCGCCTGAGGCGGCGCCCCCGCTGGCGCGACGATTGCGGACCGAAAGCCATGCCCTGGCGATGCTGGCGGAGGCACTGCCCAGGTTCGACACCCCGGCACCGTCCGGGCTCGTCTCGGCCACAATGCGACGACAGATGCAGCGGGCGCGGGAGAGGATCGAGGCTGGGCTGGCGGAGCCGTTGAGCATCGCTGCCCTGGCGAGGGAGTTGGGCCTGAGCAGCCGCGGCCTGCAGCGCCACTTCCATGCCGTGCATGGCGTGCCGGTGGCGCGCTTCCTGCGGGACCAGCGCCTGCAGCACGCCCGCCGGCTGCTGGAGCGCGAGGGCATGGGCGTGGCCCAGGTGGCCTACGCCGTGGGCTATGCCAGCCCGGCCAACTTCGCCACCGCCTACCGGCGCCGCTTCGGCGTCTCGCCGAGCCAATCCAGGCCCAGGGCTGAGGTTGAGGTTGAGGTTGAGGCTGGGGTTTGCTGAGCGCCAGGAACCCGGCAATCTGCCCCACATCATCGGAGGCCACGCCATGCCCCTGCCGCGCCTGTTGGTGGGGTTTCCGCCAGGTGCCAGCCTGGACCTGCTGGCCCGCCTGCTGGCCGAGCCGATGGCGACTCGACTTGGCCGGCCGGTGGTGGTGGAGAACCGTGCCGGCGGCGGTGGGCGCGTGGCCGCCGAAGCCTTGGCCCGCGCGCCGGGCGATGGCGAGGTGCTGATGGCCGCGCCGATCGTGGTGCCGGTGTTCTTCCCCTTCCTCTACGCTAGGCTG
>CANBXZ010000301.1 GCA_947373495.1 Acetobacteraceae bacterium | reverse complement strand
TGCTGGCCGAAGCCGGGGTGCCGGCCTTCCGCACCCCCGAATCGGCGGCGGACTGCATTCGCGCCTACAGCGAATGGCGCGCCCCGGCCGCAAGCCCGGCGCCGGCCACGGTCGCCTTCGACCTGCCGGCCCAGCCGGACGAGGCCGATGCCCGCAACCTGGTGGCCGCGCTCGGCCTGGTCAGCCCCTTCGCCGTGCTGCGCACGTCGCAGGACGAGGTGCCGGCGGGCTTCCGCTTCCCGGTGGCGCTGAAGATCCTCTCCCCCGACCTGGCGCACAAGACCGAGGTGGGCGGCGTGAAGCTGAACATCGCCGACGCCGCCAGCCTGAAGCAGGAAGCCGCGGCCATGCACGGCCGGGTCAGCCGCATGGCGCCGGAAGCGCGGTTGCAGGGCTTCCTGGTGCAGCCCATGGCCAAGGGCCTGGCCGAAGCCATTCTGGGCTTCCGCCGCGACCCGGAAGTGGGCCCGCTGGTCATGCTGGGCACCGGTGGCGTGACCGCCGAACTGTTCCGCGACGTGACGCTGCGCCTGGCCCCGGTAACGCTGGACGAAGCCTTCGAGATGATCGGCGAGATCAAGGGCCTGAAGCCCGCCGCCGGCTGGCGCGGCCTGCCGCGTGGCGACCTGGCCGCGCTGGCCCGGGCGGTGGTCGCCGTCTCCCAATTGGCGGCGCGCGAGGATGTGCAGGAAGCCGAGATCAACCCGGTGATCGTGGCGCCGGAAGGCGAAGGCATCATTGTCGCCGACGCCTGGGTGGTCCGCCGCTGACAAACCCCCTGGCGCCGGGTTAGCCTCGCGCCAGGGAGACCAACGTTCATGAATCGCAGAAACCTGCTGGCCGCCACCACGGCCCTGCTTGCCACGCCCGCCCTGGCCCAGGCGCCCTATCCGGACCGGCCGCTGCGCATCATCATCCCCTGGCCGCCGGGCCAGGCGACCGACCTGGTGGGCCGCCTCTATGCGCAGAAGTTCGGCGAGGCGCTGGGCGTCAATGTGGTGCCGGAAAACCGTGCCGGCGCCGGCGGGCAGATCGGCACCGACGCCGCCGCCAAGGCCGCGCCGGACGGCTATACGCTGCTGGCCGCCTCCGCCGGGCCCTGCACCTTCAGCCCGCTGGTCCAGCGCACCCCCTATGATGTGGAGCGCGACCTGCTGCCGGTGGCGATGACCACCAACTCGCCCTACATGCTGGTGATGAAGCCGGGCTTCCCGGCCACCGACATGGCCAGCTTCATCCGCCTGGTGAAGGCCAACCCCGGCAAGTACACCTTCGGCTCCTCCGGCACCGGCGCCGCGGCGCACATGATCGCGGCCTGGTTCAACCATCGCGCCGGGCTGGATGTGGTGCACGTGCCCTTCGCCGGCAGCATCCCGGCGCTGACCAACGTGATGGGCGGCTCGGTCGACTACTGCATCGAGACCTTCGCCGCGACCATGCCGCTGGTGCGCCAGGGCCAGTTGAAGGCGCTGGGCTGTTCCCTGGTGCGCGGCACCTACCTGGCGCCGGAAATCCAGCCCTTCGCCACCCAGCCCGGGCTGGAAGGCTTCGACGCCGGCGCCTGGGGCGGGCTGATGGTGCCGGCCCGCACGCCGGAGCCGATCGTGAAGCGGCTGGGCGATGTCATGGCCGCCTTCATGCAAGCCCCCGAGGTGCGCGAGCAGATGACCCGGCTGGGGGTGGAGACCGACTACCGCGCCACCGCCGGCTTCACCGAGTTGCTGCGCCAGCAGAAGCAGCAATTCGGCGAGGTGGTGCGCACCGCCAACATCAAGCTGGATTGAGCCCGGCGCGCGGCGGTGCCACCCTGGCAGGCATGAGCACGCAAGCTGCCTCCCCCGGAGACCTCATCCGCGCCCGCTACGGCAACCTGGCCTTCGAGCCGCCGGCGGACATCCCCGCCGGCCTGGCCATGGTGCTGGACCGGCGGGTCACCCGCCGCTACCGGCCGGAGCCGATTCCGGAACCGCTGCTGCAAACCGTGCTGGCCGGCGCGCAATCGGCGCCGAGCAAGAGCGACCTGCAGCAGTACAGCATCATCCTGGTCCAGGACCCGGTGAAGATCGCCGCCATCGCCGACTGGATCGGCAGCATGCCCTGGATCAAGGAAGCGCCCTGCCTGCTGCTGTTCTGCGGCGACATCCGCCGTGGCCAGCGGCTGGCGGCGCATCACGGGCGCGAGCACGCCAACAACAACATCGACACCTTCATCAACGCCACCGCGGATGCGGCGCTGGCGATGGGCCATTGCATCCTGGCCGCCGAGGGCGCCGGCCTGGGCACCTGCCCCATCAGCTACGTGCGCAACCACGTGGAAAAGATCGGCCCGCTGCTGGGGCTGCCGAAGGGGGTCTTCCCGGTGGCCGGGCTGACGCTGGGCTGGCCGGTGGCGCGCAACGAGCCTTCGCCCCGCCTGCCGCAGCACGTGGTGGTCCACCGCGAACGCTATGACGACAGCGGCCTGGAAGCCGCCCTGCCCGGCTATGACGCGCTGCGCCGCCCGGCCAAGCCGCGCTACCCGGAGGTGTACGGCCCCAAGCCCGAAGGCTGCGTGTGGAGCGAGAACAGCGCCCGCCAGCTTTCCGTGCCGGAACGCTTCGGGCTTTCCGTGTGGCTGAAGCTGCGGGGCATCGACCTTGCCTGACAGCACCGCCCCCGTCCTCAACACCCGCCCGCGCGACGCCGCCAGCCTGATCCTGTATCGCCAGGGCAAGGCGGGGGTGGAAATCCTGATGGGCGTGCGCCATGCGCGGCATCGGTTCATGCCCAATGCGCTGGTGTTCCCCGGCGGCCGGGTGGACCCGACCGACCACAAGCACCCGGCGCTGAGCGAGCTGCTGCCGGAAACCCGCGGCCACCTGGCGCAGAAGGCCAGCCCCGGCCGCGCCCGGGCGCTGGGCGTGGCCGCGGTGCGCGAGCTGCATGAGGAAACCAACCTGGTGCTGGGCGAATTGCGCGGCGGGCTGCTGCTGCCGGCGCTGGACCAGTTGCACTACATCTGCCGCGCCATCACCCCGCCACCGCGCAACATCCGCTTCCACGCCCGCTTCCTGGCCGCGCCGGCGGAAGCCGCGCATGGCGAGCTGCAAGGCTCCGGCGAGTTGGAAACGCTGCGCTACTTCCCGGTTGAGGAAGCCCTGGCCGGCGGCAACATGGCCGGGATCACCGCCAAGGTGATGGCCGAGTTCCTGCGCTGGCTGGCCATGCCGCAGGAACACCGGCACGACCGCGAACTGGTGGTGTTCCAGCGCCAGGACACGCGGGTGCGGGACCGGTAGGCCCACACCCGCGGCAGCCACCCGCGGCGCGTGGCCTCAGGCCAGGCGCCAGCTTTCGCCACCCATGCGCTTCACCACGCCTTCCTGTTCCAGCTTGATCAGGTGTGAATGCAGGCTGCGGCTGGCCGGTATCACCAGGCGAGGGTCCAGCGGGCCGTAGACATTGGGCACCAGTTCCAGCGGCGTGGCGGTGCCGGCCTTGTCCAGCGCGGCCAGCACGCGGCGTTCACGTTCCTCGCGGTGGTCCCACAGCTTCTGCACGAAGCGCGCCGGCTGCGGCAGCGGCGGGCCATGGCCGGGCAGGAACAGGTCGTCCTTGCCTTCCCGCGCGCGCAGCCGGTCCAGGCTGTGCATGTACTGCGTCATGTCGCCGTCGGGCGGGCTGACCACGCTGGTGGACCAGCTCATCACATGGTCGGCGGTGAACAGCGTGCCGGTCGGGCCGTCCGGGCCTGCCAGTTCGAAGCACAGGTGGTTGCCGCAATGGCCGGGCGTGTGCAGCGCGGTCAGCGCCCAGCCCGCGCCCTCGATGCGGCCGCCATCGGGCACCGTCACCTCGGGGCGGAAGGAATGGTCGCCGCCCTCGCCGCCCTGGTCCACCGGGGTCAGGTGCGGGCCGAAGCCATAGGTGGTGGCGCCGGTGGCCGCCTGCAGCGGGCCGGCGCCGGGCGAATGGTCGCGGTGGGTGTGGCTGATGACGATATGGGTGATGGTCTCACCCCGGGTGGCGGCCAGCAGCGCCGCCAGGTGCGCTTCGTCCACCGGCCCGGGGTCCAGCACCGCCACCTGGCCGCGGCCGATGATGTAGCTGTTGGTGCCCCGGTAGGTGAAGGCGGAAGGGTTGTTGCACACCACCCGCCGGACCAGCGGGGTGGTCTGTTCCACCTCGCCATGCGCCGGCGCGGCTTCGCGCAGGAATGGTACCGCCATTTATGTCTCTCCCCTGGCGACGGTCTTCTGCGCCCGTCGCACCAATTCCCGGTGCAGGATGTACAGCCCGGCCGCCACGATCAAGACGGCACCGACCAGCATCCAGATCGTAGGTTGATCGCCCCACACCAGCCAGCCCAAGCCGACCGACCACAGCATGGAGGAGTAGGAATACGGCCCCAGCGAGGAGACCTGCGCGCTGGAATAGGCCTCGGTCAGCAGCACCTGGGCGACGCCGCCGACCAGCCCGATCATCACCAGCAGGCCGAACTGGCCCAGCGTCGGGGTGATCCAGAAGAACGGCAGCACCAGCAGGGTGAAGCTGGTCATCAGAATGCTCTGCCACATGGTGATGGTGGTGCTGCTCTCGGTGGCCGAAAGCTGGCGCACCAGCAGCGTGGTGAAGGCGGAAAAGAAGCCCTGCGCCACCGCGGCGCCCAGGCCCCACATCGCCAGCGGCCCGGTGGCATGCCCGGCGCCCTGGCCGATGGCGATGACCAGCACCCCGGCAAAGCCCAGCAGCACCGCGGACCAGCGATGGATGCCGACCTTTTCCCCCAGCAGCGGAATGGCCAGGATGGTGACGAACAGCGGCGTGGTGTAGCCAAGCACCGTCTGGTCGGCCAGCGGCAGCGCCACCAGGGCGAAGAAGCTGCACCCCTGCGCCATGGTGCCGGTGCAGGCGCGGGTGAAATGGCCCTTGAACCGCTTGGTCTTGAGATCCTGGAAGCGGCCATAGCGGGCGACGATCAGCGCCACCACCGGCAGCGCGAAGGCGCTGCGGAAGAACATCAGCTCCACCACCGGGATCTGGCCGGAAAGCTGCTTCACCCCGGCCGACATCAGCGTGAACAGCAGGTGCGCCGCCAGCATGCAGATGGCACCGCGGCGCACGTCGTGGCGCAACGCCATCAGGCGGCGCCCTGAGCGGCGGCGGCGGCGCGGGCCTGGATGCGGCGCACCCGTTCCCGGTGCAGGTTGTAGACCCCGGCGGCAATCACCACGGCGGCGCCGGCCAGCGTGCTCCAGGCCGGCAGTTCCTGCCAGATCACGTAGCCGATCAGGGTGCCCCAGATCAGCGGCGAATACTCGAACGGGGCGATGACGCCGATCGGCGCCAGGGCGAAGGCGCGGGCGAACAGCACATGCGCCAGCCCGTTGGCGGCGCCGAACAGCACCAGCGCGGCCACGGTGGACCAGCCCGGCAGCAGCGGCGGCGGGCCGGAAGGCGGCCACATCGCCGGCACGTTCAGCAGCATCAGCCCCATCGGCACATGCGCGATCAACAGGCAGAAGGCGATGGCAACCGGCGTGTCGGTGCGGCTCAGCGTGCGGGTCCATATCCGCGTCACCGCCATGGCGCCGGTGG
>CANBXZ010000300.1 GCA_947373495.1 Acetobacteraceae bacterium | reverse complement strand
GGGCGGCGGTGGCCCAGGCCATGCTGGCGCTGGGCACCGGCCGGCTGGCGCTGTTCGACAGCGCGCCCGGCCGCGCCGCCGCGCTGGCGGCAGATCTGTGCCGCAGCTTCGGGGCCGGCCGCCGGCTTGGTTCACGCCACCCCCACCGGCACCGCGCAGCACCCGGGCCTGCCGCTGCCCGCCGCGCTGCTGGCGCCACGCCACTGGGTGGCGGAGATTGTCTACTTCCCGCTGGAAACCGAATTGCTGCGCCTGGCGCGCGGCCTGGGCTGCCGCACCGTGGATGGCGGCGGCATGGCGGTGTTCCAGGCGGCGGACGCCTTCCGGCTGTTCAGCGGCCGGCAACCCGATACCGCCCGCATGCTGCGCCACTTCGCCAGCATGGGCTGAGCGCCAGCCACCCGCTTCACGCCTGGCGGTGCCCCCCAGGCGGTCTCACGCCAGAGCGAGATCGCCTGAGATGGAAACACCGAAAGGCGTGAAGCACGCGACACGTCACCCAGCTGGAGTTCGATCGGCGCCTCAGTCAGCGCCGAGCGAACGCTGGGGCGCCGGGCGTTGCAGCCAGGCCAGCACCGCTTCCACGAT
Source organism: Acetobacteraceae bacterium (assembly GCA_947373495.1). Classification (GTDB taxonomy): domain Bacteria; phylum Pseudomonadota; class Alphaproteobacteria; order Acetobacterales; family Acetobacteraceae; genus CAIMOR01. The sequence continues at coordinate 5,070 of CANBXZ010000300.1, read as the reverse complement.
CATGGCGCGGTGCGCGGCGACATGCGCCGGCTCGGTCAGGTCGCGGCCGAAGATCACGCCCAGGGTGTTGCGGTTGCTCACCCGATAGAAGCAGAAGCCGTTCACCAGCATATGCAGGTCCACCGGGTCCACCCCGGCACGGAATACGCCCGCGCGCGCGCCGCGCTCCAGAATGTCGCGGGTGGTGCGGATCACCGCACCGTTGCGGGCGGTGATGCTGGGGGCGTGGCGCAGGTGGCGGGCGCCGTGGATGTTCTCCACCGCCACCAGCCGGACGAATTCCGGGTGCGCGGCGTGATAGTCGAAGGTCGCTTCCACCAGCCGGCGCATGGCGGCCTCGGGCGGCAGGCTGTCCAGTTGCAGCGCCTGCTCGGCGTCTCGAATGCCGCCGTACATCTCGGCCAGCACGGCGGCGTACAGGCCCTCCTTGCTGCCGAAGTAGTAGTAGATCATCCGCTTGCTGGTGCGGGTGCGGGCGGCGATCTCGTCCACCCGGGCGCCGGAAAGCCCATGTTCGGCAAAGGCGCCGCGCGCGACGTCCAGAATGTCGCGGCGGGTTTGTTCGGCGTCCCGCGGGCGGCATTGGCGCTGCTCCGCGGCTGCTTGCAACAACAGGTCAGGCACCGCCCGGTGAATTCCTCAGTTCGTACATTAGCATGACATGAACTTGCCCTGGCGGCGAGGCCCTCAGCGGCGCCCGCCGAACTCGTCCAGCACCGCCTGCGCCTTGCGCCGCGCCTTCAGCGCCACCGCCGCCGCCCGCTGTTCCCGCAGCAACTCCACCTGGCGTTCGGCCGCGCGCTGCACCGCCAGGGCGTCCCGCGCCTGGGTAGCCATGCCGGCGCTGTGGCGGGCGGCACGGGCGGCGCGGTCGCGCTCGGCCAGGGCCAGGGGCAGCCAGGCGGCGTAGTCGCCCGGGCCGGTGCCACTGGCCGCATCGGCGGGGCGCGCCGCCTCGGTGCCGGGCGCCGCCCGGGCCTGGTCATGCCGTGCCTCGGCGGCGGCCAGGGCGGCGTTGCGCTCGGCCAGGTGGCGGCGCGCCTCGGCCACTTCCAGCCGGCGCAACCGGGCCAGGGTGGCCAGGGCATCAGCCATGGTCGTCCTCCATCGCCTCGGCCAGCGCGGCGAAGGCGCTTTCCACCGTGCCGGTCTCGTCCTTGCGCTGGGCCAGGAAGGCCTCGATCCGCGGCGCCAGGCGCAGCGCCTCATCCACCGCCGCGTCGGTGCCGGCGCGATAGGCGCCCAGCCGCACCAGGTCCGCCATCTCCGCCTGCAGCGCCAGCAGGGCGCGGGCGCGGCGCATCAGCGCGGCTTCCTCGGCACCGAGGCAACCGGGCACGGTGCGCGACAGGCTGCGCAGCACGTCGATGGCCGGGTAGCGGCCGCGTTCGCCGATATGGCGGTCCAGCACCACATGGCCATCCAGAATGCCGCGCACCGCGTCGGCCACCGGCTCGTCGTGGTCGTCGCCTTCCACCAGCACGGTGAACAGGCCGGTGATGCAGCCGGGGTTGCCCTGTTCGCGCGGGCCGGCACGTTCCAGCAGGCGCGGCAGCTCGGCGAAGACGCTGGGGGTATAGCCGCGCGTCGCCGGGGGTTCGCCGGCGGCCAGGCCAATCTCGCGCAGCGCCATGGCAAAGCGCGTCACGCTGTCCATCAGCAGCAGCACATGCTGGCCCTGGGCGGCGAAATGCTCGGCCACCGCCATGGCGGCATGGGCGGCTTCCCGCCGCAGCAGCGGCGGCGAGTCGGAGGTGGCGCAGACCACCACGCTGCGCGCCATGCCATCGGGGCCCAGGTCATCCTCGATGAACTCGCGCAACTCCCGCCCGCGTTCGCCCACCAGCGCCAGCACGCACACATCGCAGTCCGCGCCGCGTGCCAGCATGGACAGCAGGGTGGACTTGCCAACGCCCGAAGCCGCGAACAGGCCCAGGCGCTGGCCGCGGCGACAGGTGGCGAAGCTGTCCAGCGCGCGCACGCCGAGATTCAGCCGCGGCCCCAGCCGGGCGCGGGTGCCGGCATTGGGCGGCGGCGCCCGCAGCGCCATGGGCTGGCCGCCGGGCGGCAAGGGGCCCAGCCCGTCCAGCGGCTGGCCCAGCGGGTCCACCACCCGGCCGAGCCAGCCGGCGGAAACCGCCAGGCCCTGTTGCGGCGCCAGCCGGGCCACGGTGCCCGGCCCCACGCCTTCCAGCGGGCCAAAGGCCATGGCTTCGGCCAGCCCGCCGGCAAAGGCCACAACCTCCGCGCGAGTTGCCCCGCCCTGGGTCAGCAATTCCACCCGGCTGCCCACCTGCAACCATGGCGCGAGTCCCTCCACCCGCACCAGCAGGCCGGCCACCTCCCGCACTTGCCCGCTCAAGGCCAGTTTAGGGATTGCACCCAATGCGGTTGCCCCCAGGGAAAGCCTTTGTGAACCAAGATGTTGCGAGCCACTTATCGCACAACGTGGCAACAATGCACTCATTCCGGGACTCCCGGGCAATTTTGATACGAATCCAGGGTGAATTTCCTCTTCCCAGCACACGCAAAAGTGGTATCTATATACCCGCTTGGCGTGTAGGAGACACCCAGATGCGTGTACTATTGGTTGAAGACGATCTCACCGCTTCCCGCGGTATCGTGGCGATGCTGAAAGCATCCGCCATGGTCGTGGATGCGGTGGACAGCGGGGAGGAGGCACTCGAACTCGCCCGGCTGTACGATTACGACATCGTGATCCTGGACCTCATGCTTCCGGACATGGAAGGCTATGAGGTGGTGCGCCGGCTGCGGGCGGCCCGGGTGGAAACCCCCGTGCTGATCCTCTCCGGCCTCACCAGGCCGCAGGCGAAGGTGAAGGGCTTCGGCATGGGCGCCGATGACTTCATCACCAAGCCCTTCGACAGCCAGGAACTGCTCGCCCGCATCCACGCCGTGGTGCGCCGGGCCAAGGGCTTTTCCCAGCCCACGCTGTCGGTTGGCCCCTTGTTGCTGAACCTCGGTTCGCGTGAGGTTTCGGTGGAAGGGCGCCCGGTTCATCTGACCGGGAAGGAATACGGTATCCTGGAACTGCTCACGCTCCGCAAAGGGGTGGTGCTGACCAAGGAAGCGTTCCTGAACCACCTTTACGGTGGAATGGACGAACCGGAGGTGAAGATCATCGACGTCTTCATCTGCAAGCTGCGCAAGGAGCTGGCCACCGCCGGCGCCGACAATCTCATCGGCACCGTCTGGGGTCGCGGCTATGTCATGCGCGATCCCACGGCCCTTCCCAGCCGCTTGCCTGCCGCTGCCCTGGGCAGCGAATTGGCCGAAGCCGAAGCCGCCTGAAACTGTCTCCCCCCTGAAGGTCGCGGCAGCCCCAGGCCGCGATTGTCTCCACGCCCCCAAACCAAGGCCGCATCGGGAAACCGGTGCGGCCTTGGTTTTTTCATGCGCCCGCCACAGCCACCCGCCATCGCCACCCGAAACGCGGACAGCCGAAGGCCGCCGGCCCCGCAAGGCCGGCGTTCGCTACGCCGATTCAGCCCGTGGCAGCCACCGCGCGCGGCAGTTCATAGGCACCGCGCTCACCCGGCACCGGCACCAGCTTCTCGGTCAGCCCCAGCACGGTCTCGGCGCCGCCCAGGTACAGCACGCCATCCGGCACCAGTTGCGCCGCCAGCGCCGCCAGCACACGAGACTTGGTCGGCGGGTCGAAATAGATCAGCACGTTGCGGCAGAAGATCACGTCGAACCGGCCCATCGGCCGCAGGTCGCCCAACAGGTTGCACCGCTCGAACCGCGTCATCGCCCGTAGGTCCGGCGAGACCCGCCAGCGGCCTTGCTCCTGGCTGAAGAACTTCACCAGTTGGCGCACCGGCAGGCCGCGCTGCACCTCGAACTGGGTGAACACGCCGTCCCGCGCGCGGGCCAGCACTTCCTGGGCGATGTCGGTGCCGAGGATCTCCACCCGGCGGCCTTCCAGCTCACGCCCCATCTCGGCCGCGATCATCGCCACCGAATAGGCTTCCTGCCCGGTGGAGCACGCCGCCGACCAGACCCGAATCGGCTGCCCCGGGGCGCGCGCCGCCACCAGGCGCGGCAAGGCGCGCTTCAGGTGGTCGAACGGCTTGCCGTCGCGGAAGAAGCTGCTTTCGTTGGTGGTCAGCGCCTCGGTCACCGCTTCCGCCAGCGCCACCGAGCGCGGGTCGCGCAGGCGTTGCGCCAGCGCGTCCAGGTCGGCCAGGGCTTCCCGTTTCAGCAGCGGCGTCAGCCGGCTTTCCAGCATGTAGCGCTTGTCCGGCGTCAGCAGCAGGCCGGAGCGGCCTTTCACCAGGCCGGCGATGAAATCGAAACTTTCGGGAGTCATGCCGCCCTGCCCTTTTCCACGCCCACTGCCTGCCGGATCTGCCCGGCCAGGGCATCCGGCGGCCCCTGCCATTTCACCAGCCCGGCCTTGGCCACCGCACCCGGCATGCCCCAGACCACGCTGCTCGCTTCGTCCTGCGCCAGCACCGCGCCACCGGCCGCGGTCACCGCGCGGCAGCCGGCCAGGCCGTCCTGCCCCATGCCGGTGAGGATCACCGCCAGCACCCGGCCCTCGGTGGCCGCGGTCAGGCTGCGCAGCATGGGGTCCACCGCGGGGCGGCAGAAATTCTCCGCCGGCGCGTCTGAAAGCACCGCGCGCAGGCCGGCCGCACCGCCTTCCACCAGCAGATGCCGTTCGCCCGGGGCGACGTAGCAGCGGCCGGGCAACAGCGGCTCGCCGTCGCGCGCTTCCGCCGCCGGGGGGCCGCCCAGGCGATTCAAATGGTCCGCCAGCATGGTGGTGAAGCCGGCCGGCATGTGCTGCACCAGCACCAGCGGCACGGGCAGGCCACGCGGCAGGTTGCGTACCAGGCTGGCCAGCGCCTGCGGCCCGCCGGTGGAACTGCCGATACCGATGGCGCGCGGCGGCCGCAGCAGCGCCAGCCCGACATTGCGCGGCGCCGGGGCGCTGGCGCTGCCGGGCCGGCGCATGCGGGCCCAGCCGCGCAGCTTGGCCAGCAGTTCATTGCGGAAGGCCGGGTCGGCGATGCCGCCGCCGGCCGCGGTGGGCTTGGGGAT
>CANBXZ010000299.1 GCA_947373495.1 Acetobacteraceae bacterium | reverse complement strand
GGGCTCGGCCAGGATCTTCGGCCCGAAGCGCCAGCCGCGGGCAATCTCCGCCCGGCGATTGTCGCCGCCGCGCAGGATATGCACCCCCACCGAGGACCCCTCGCTGACCGGCTTCAGCACATAGGGCCGCGGCATCGGCTCGGCGGCTTCCAACTCGGCCGGGCTCAGCAGCTGGTGCGGCGCCACCGGCAGGCCGGCGGCCTGGAACACCGCCTTGGCGGCGACCTTGTCCATCGCCACGGCGGAAGCCCGCACGCCGCTGCCGGTATAGGGCAGGCCGAGCCAGTCCAGCACGCCCTGCACGCAGCCATCCTCGCCGAAGCGGCCGTGCAGGGTGTTGAACACCGCATCCGGCCGGGCCGCCTGCAACGCCGCCACCAGCGCGCCCAGGTCGGCGGTGACGTCAATCGGCGTCACGTCGTAGCCGGCTTCCCGCAACGCCCCGATGCATTGCCCGCCGGAGGACAGCGACACCTCGCGTTCCGCCGAAATGCCGCCGTAGAGAACCGCCACCCGCTTCATGCTTCCGCTCCATCGATGGCGGCGCCGTCACCGATCCGCTTGATTTCCCATTCCAGCGTCACCCCGGCCTGGGCCAGCACCCGGGCGCGCACCTGCTCGCCCAGGGCTTCCAGTTCGGCGGCGGTGGCGCCACCGGTGTTGAGCAGGAAGTTGCAGTGCTTCTCGCTCACCTGCGCCGCGCCCAGCCGCAGCCCGCGGCAGCCGGCGGCGTCGATCAACTCCCAGGCCTTGCGGCCCGGCGGGTTCTTGAAGGTGGAACCGCCGGTGCGGGCGCGCACCGGCTGGGTGGCTTCCCGCGCCGCGCGGATTGCCGCCATGCGCGCGGCGATGGCCGTGGGCTCGCCCGGCGTGGCATGGAAGCGGGCGCGCAGCACCACGCCGCGCGGCGGCAGCGCGGCATGGCGATAGCTGAAGCCGAAGGCGGCGGCCGGCAGGCGCTGCACCCCGGCGGCGGTCGCCACCTCGGCCCAGTCCAGGCAGTCCGTCACCTCGCGGCCATAGGCGCCGGCGTTCATCGCCACCGCGCCGCCGATGCTGCCGGGGATGCCACTGAGGAACTCCAGGCCGGCCAGCCCGGCGGCGGCGGCGTGCTCGGCCACGGTGGCGTCCAGGCTGGCGGCGCCGGCCACCACGCCATCGGCCTCCACGCTCACCTTGCCGAAGGCGCCACCCAGCCGCAGCACCACGCCGCGCAGCCCGCCATCCCGGATGATGAGGTTGGAGGCGGCGCCCAGCACGCACAGCGGCGTCGCGGCATCAAGCCCGGCCAGCAGCGCCACCACATCCGCGCCGTCGGCCGGGCGTACCAGCCATTGCGCCGGCCCGCCGACGCGGAACCAGGTGAACGGCGCCAGCGGCGCTTCGGCCTGCACCCGGCCGCGCAGCGCCAACCCCCCGGCAACCGGGGAGGCCTGGGCCTCGGCGGGTGGGGGCGGCGGGCGCAGCATGGTCATTGGCCGCCGCCGCGCTGGCGCAGCGCGCTGCGGCCGGGGGTGCGGGCCTGCAGCGCCGCCAACTGGGTGGGTAGCGCCGCGGCCCAGGTGGTGATGTTGCCGGCGCCCAGGCACACCACGAAATCGCCCGGCCTGGCGATGGCGTGCAGCATCTCGGCGAGCGAATCGGGTCCAGGCAGGGGCACCACGCTACGGTGCCCACGGGCCCGCAGCCCGTCCACCAGCGCGTCCTTGTCGATGCCCTCGATCGGCGCTTCGCCGGCGGCATAGACATCCGCGATGATGACCGTGCCGGCGTCGTTCATGCAGGAACAGAAATCCTCGAACAACGTCGCCAGGCGGGAATAGCGGTGCGGCTGCACCACCGCGATCACGTCCCGCGCGCCGGCCTGGCGGGCCGCCTTCAGCACCGCGGCGATCTCCACCGGGTGGTGGCCGTAGTCGTCGATCACGGCGATGCCGCCGGCCTCCCCCACCCGGGTGAAGCGGCGCTTGACGCCCTTGAAGCCAGCCAGCGCGCTGCGGATGGTGTCGCTGTCGATGTCCATCTCCACGCCCACCGCGATGGCGGCCAGCGCGTTCTGCACGTTGTGCTGGCCGAGCATCGGCAAGCGGAACGGCTGCAACGCCCGGCGGCGGCCGGTGACGCGGTCCCGCACCGAAACCTCGAAGCTGGCGCCCATGCGGTCGGTCAGCAGCTTTTCGGCCCGCACATCGGCCTGGGGGGAGAAGCCGTAGGTCACCAGCCGGCGGTCCAGCTTCGGGATCATCGCCTGCACCTCATGGTGGTCCAGGCAGAGCACGGCGAAGCCATAGAACGGAATATTGCCGACGAACTGGGCGTAGCCTTCCTTCATGTGCTCGGCGGTGCCCCAGTGGTCCAGGTGCTCGGGGTCCATGTTGGTGACGATGGCGACCGTGCTGGGCAGGCGCAGGAAGCTGCCGTCGCTCTCATCGGCCTCCACCACCATCCAGTCGCCACCGCCCAGCCGGGTATTGGTGCCATAGGCGTTGATGATGCCGCCATTGATGACCATCGGGTCCAGCTTGGCGGTTTCCAGCACCGCGCCGACCAGGCTGGTGGTGGTGGTCTTGCCATGGGTGCCGCCCACCGCGATGGACCACTTCAGCCGCATCAGCTCGGCCAGCATCTCGGCGCGGCGCACCACGGGCACCAGCCGGGCGCGGGCGGCCTGCACCTCCGGATTGTCCTTCCTCACCGCGGTGGAGACCACCACCACCTGGGCATTGCCCAGGTTTTCCTCGGCATGGCCGACGCTGACGGGAATACCCGCCTCGCGCAGGCGGGTGACGTTGTAGCCCTCCGCGATGTCGCTGCCCTGCACGGTATAGCCCAGGTTGTGCAGCACCTCGGCGATGCCGGACATGCCGATGCCGCCGATGCCGACGAAGTGGATGGGGCCGATGGTCAGCGGCAGGGCGCGCATCTAGGGGGTCTCCATCAGGCCCAGGGCCTGCTTGCGTTGGGCCGCCACCTGGGGCGCGCGGGTCAGCCAGATCACCAGGTCCGCCAGGGCGCGGGCGGCCTGGGGCTGGCCCAGCCGGGCGGCGGCCTCGGCGGCACTGGCCAGCGGCGCCGGCACGCCGAACAGGCCGGCCAGGCGGACCGACAGGCTGGTGGGGGTGAACTCGGGTTGCGGCATCAGCCAGGCGCCGCCGAAATCGGCCAGCGCGCGGGCATTGCCGGCCTGGTGGTTGTCGATGGCGCCGGGCAGCGGCACCAGCAGGGAAGGCCGGCCGGCGCAGGCCAGCTCCGCCACCGTGGAAGCGCCGGCGCGGGCGATGACGAGATGCGCCATCGCCAGCCGGGTGGCGACATCGGGGAAGAAGCGGGAAAGCTCGGCGGCGACGCCGGCTTCGTCATAGGCGGCGCGCACCCGGTCCAGGTCCTCGGCGCGGCATTGCTGGGTCACCACCAGGCGCTGGCGCAGGCTGGCGTCCAGCCGGGCCACCGCCTGCGGCACCACATCGGCGAAGACGCGGGCACCGAGCGAGCCGCCCAGCACCAGCAGGCGAATGACGCCATCCGGCGCCGGGGCGACGTAGCCCTGGCCGGACAGCTCGGCCAGCGCCGGGCGCACCGGGTTGCCCACCACGCGGGTGCGGGCGCCTTCGGGCAGCTTTTCGGTTTCGGCGAAGGACAGCGCCAGCGCGTCCACCCGCCGCGCCAGCAGCCGGTTGGCCCGGCCCAGCACGGCGTTCTGTTCATGGATGACGGTGATGGGCCGGCGCGCGCCCATGGCCAGCGCCGCCAGCAGCGGCGGCACGCTGGGGTAGCCGCCGAAGCCAACCACCGCCTGCGCCTTCAGCCGCCGCAGCAGGCCATGCGCGGTGACGGTGCCGGTGGCGATGCCGATGGCGCCGCGCAGCTTGCCCAGCAGCCCATGCCCGGCCAGGCCGGAGCCGGCCAGCACGAAGCGTTCGGCGCGGGCGAAGGCCGGGCTTTCAAACGCGGCGGAGCGCGCATCCGTCATCAGCGCCACGGCTTCCCCGCGCGCCAGCAGCTCGGCCGCCAGCGCCTCGGCCGGGAACAGGTGGCCGCCGGTGCCGCCGGCGGCGATGACGATGGGGCGCCCGGGCTGGCCGCTCATCCGGCTTCCTCCGTGCGGCTGGTGCGGCGCCGGGTCAGCGCCAGCAGCATGCCCATGCCCAGCGCAATGGCCAGGGCGGAGGAGCCACCATAGGAGATGAAGGGCAGCGTCATGCCCTTGGCCGGGATGAGCTGCAGCGAGCTGGCCATGTTGATGAAGGCCTGCAGGCCGAATTGCGCCAGCAGCCCGGTGGTGGCCAGCACCACCACCTGGTCCTGTTCCGCCAGCAGCTTCAGCAGGCCGCGCACCACCACGAAGCAGAACACCGCCAGGATCAGCAGGCAGACCAGCAGGCCGAATTCCTCCCCGGTCACCGCGAAGACGAAGTCCGTATGCGGGTCCGGCAGGCTGTTCTTCACCGTGCCCTCGCCCGGGCCGGTGCCCAGCAGGCCGCCATGGCCAAAGGCTTCGGCGGCGCGTTCCACCTGGAAGTTGTCGCGCCCGCCGGGGGCGCTGGTGCCGAGGAACCAGCGGTCGAAGCGGTCCCGGAAGTGCGGCATGGTGAAGTAGATGCCAACGCCGCCCAGCACGCCCAGGCCACCCATGGCGGCCACCACCAGCCAGTGCAGCCCGGCCACGAACAGTTGCGCGCCGAACACCGCGACGATCACCGCCAGCATGCCGATGTCCGGCTGCGCCTTCAGCACCAGGGCGATCGCGGCCAGCAGCCCCAGCGCGGCGCCATACCACAGCAGGCGCGGCTTCAGCGTGGCCATCCGGCTGGGGTCGCCAGCGGCCAGCGCGGCGCGGCGATTGCCTTCCGCCAGCAGCAGCGCGGCGGTGACGGCGAAGCAGGGCTTGAGGAACTCCGAAGGCTGCAATTGCTGCCCGGCCACGCGCAGCCAGCGATGCGCGCCATTCAGCTCCGGCCCGAATTTCAACGCGGCCGCCGTGGCGGCGAAGGCGCCGGCGCAGCCCACCAGGGCCAGCAGCAGCACGTGCCTGCGTTCCAGCAGGCTGATCGCCACCATCACCGCGGTGGCCAGCAGCAGGAACACCACCTGCTTGCCGATGAACAGGGAAGGGTCGATGCCCTGGCGCCGCGCCGCCATCGGCGCCACCGCCATCATGGCGACATAGCCCAGCACCATCAGCAGGATCAGCGCATACAGGCTGAGGCGGTCCACGGTCCACCACCAGCGGCCCAGCACCGAGGTATCCGTGCGGGAGACAGCCATCACGCGCGCTCCTTCATCGCCAGTACCAGGTCGCGGAAACGGTCGCCGCGCTGCTCGAAGCCGGTGAACTGGTCCCAACTGGCGCAGGCGGGGGAGAGCAATACCACCGGGGCGGCGCCATCCAGTGCGGCAGCCGCGGCGACAGGCAGCGCCGCGTCCAGCGTGCCGAGCACCTGGTGCGGCACCCCGGCGGCGGCCAGCACCTCGGCGAAGGCGGGTGCCGCCTCACCGATCAGCAGGGCCGCGGCGATGCGCGGGAAATAGGGCGCCAGCGGGCCGATGCCATCCGCCTTGGCCTGGCCGCCGGCTATCCAGACCACGCGCGGGTAGCTGGCCAGGGCGCGCACCGCGCTGTCGGCGTTGGTGGCCTTGCTGTCGTTCACGAAGCGCACGCCGCCGATCTCGGCGACCAT
>CANBXZ010000298.1 GCA_947373495.1 Acetobacteraceae bacterium | reverse complement strand
GGGCCTGCGGCCGATGTCAGCGCTGGGGGGCGCGCGGGGTGTTGCGGGCGGGGGCCGCGGGACGAGCGGGCGCCGGGGCACCGGCGGGGGCGGGCTGTTCGGCCAGCAAGGCCACGCGGCTGAAGCCGCCGGCATTGATGGTGCCCATCACCTCCATCACCCGGCCGTAGCTGATGGCCTTGTCGCCGCGCACGAAAATCCGGCGTTCCGGCGCCCCGGCGGGCTGGTTGCGGGCAATGGCGCGCAACTGCTCCACCAGGTTCGGCAGTTCCACCTCGGTTTCCTGCAGGAACACCTTGCCCTCGGGGTTCACGCTGATGGTGATGGGCTCGTTGTCCTGGTTGATCGGCGCGGCGGCGGTCTTCGGCAGGTCCACCGGCACGCCCACGGTCATCAGCGGCGCCGCGACCATGAAGATGATCAGCAGCACCAGCATCACGTCCACCATGGGGGTGACGTTGATCTCCGCCATCGGCTTGTAGCGGCCACGGCCGCGGCCGCCGCCGGGCATGGACATGGCCATCGGGCGCTACTCCGCCACCGCGGCGGTGGCCGCGCGGCCCTCGCCGGCGGCTTCGGTCTGGCGCGACAGGATGGCGCCGAACTCACTGGAGAACGCTTCCATCCGGCCGGCGAAGCGGGCCATGTCGGTGTTGATCTTGTTGTAGGCCAGCACCGCCGGAATGGCGGCCACCAGGCCCATGGCGGTGGCGAACAGCGCCTCCGCGATGCCCGGCGCCACCACGGCCAGGTTGGTGTTCTGCATGCCGGCGATGGCGGCGAAGCTGTTCATGATGCCCCACACCGTGCCGAACAGGCCAACGAACGGCGCCACCGAGCCGACCGAGGCCAGGAACACCATCCAGCGCTCCATCCGCTCCATCTCGCGCATGATGGTCACGCCCATGGCGCGGTCCACGCGTTCCTTCAGCCCGGTCACGGCAATGGCGGAACCGGCCAGCCGGCTGGCGCTGCGGCGCCATTCGGTCATCGCCGCCACGAACACCGCGGCCATCGGGTGGGTCGGGCTGTCGCCTTCCTGGCGGAACAGCTCATCCAGGCTGCCACCGGACCAGAAGCTGTCCTCGAAGGCGTCGGCCGCGCGGTTGGCGCGCCGCAAGGCGGTCACCTTCTCGAACACGATGGCCCAGACCCATACGCTGGCGAGCAACAGCATCACCATGACGCCCTTGACCACCCAGTCCGCCTGCAGGAACAGGCCCCAGATGGTCAGGTCGCCGCCCACCCGAGGCAGGTCGGTCGCGGTAACAGGGTTCACGCCCAGTCCTCCTCTACGAGCCCTGGGCAGGCGCGAGCACGGCGCGCCAGGGTTCGGGAATGCGAGTTGGCCGCATGGAATGACGATCCAGGCAGGCCAGGTCCACTTGCAGCGATGCCAGCAGGTCTTCCCCCAGCATCACCCGCTGTTCGAGCGAAATCATGGCGGCCCGCATGCTGAGCGTGCGGGTCTGCACCGTGACCAGGTCATCGAGTCGGGCGGGCCGGCAATACTCCACTTCGATGCGCCGCACCACGAGTAACGAAGCGTGACGTTCCATCATCAAGCTGTGCGGCAAGCCCATGTCACGCAACGCTTCTGTCCGGGCCCGCTCGGCCCAGCGCAGATAGGTGGCGTGGTACACGATGCCGCCAGCATCGGTATCCTCGAAGTAGACCCGGATGGGAAAGTCGTGGGTCATGGCTGGCCGGCCGATGCAGCCTGCCGGGGCAGCCGCCCCGCCACCCAACGGGCGGCAACCGCGCTGCGAGGCATCGCGGTCCTCATTCGTCCAGCAGGTCCGGCTGGCCCAGGCTGCCGGCCGCGGCGCTGCCGGCGGGGGGCGCCAGGCCCAGGTGGCGCCAGCCGGCATCCCCCAGCACCCGGCCGCGCGGCGTGCGCAGCACCAGGCCTTCCTGGATCAGATAGGGCTCGATCACGTCTTCCAGCGTGTCCCGGCTTTCGGCCAGGGCGGCGGCCAGGGTTTCCACCCCCACCGGGCCGCCATGGTGCTGCACGGCAATGCGGCGCAGGTAGCGCCGGTCCATCGCATCCAGCCCCAGCCGGTCCACCTCCAGCCGGTTCAGCGTGGCGTCCACCATGGCGCGGTCCGCCACCTTGGCTTCCACCAGCGCGAAGTCCCGCACCCGGCGCAGCAGCCGCCCGGCGATGCGCGGCGTGCCGCGGGACCGCGTGGCGATCTCCCGCCCGCCATCCTCGGACAGCGCGAAGCCCAGCTTCTGCGCGCCCCGCGTCACGATGCGGTGCAACTCCTCCGGCGTGTAGAATTGCAGCCGCAGCGGAATGCCGAAACGGTCCCGCAGCGGTTGCGCCAGCAGGCCGGAACGGGTGGTGGCGCCGACCAGGGTGAAGGGGGGCAGGTCGATCCGCACCGTCCGCGCCGCCGGCCCCTCGCCGATGATGAGGTCGAGCTGGAAATCCTCCATCGCCGGATAGAGCGTTTCCTCGATCGCCGCCTGCAGGCGATGGATCTCGTCCACGAACAGCACGTCGCGCGGTTGCAGGTTGGTGAGGATGGCGGCCAGGTCGCCGGCGCGCTGCAACACCGGGCCGGAGGTGGCGCGGAAGCCCACGCCCAGCTCGCGCGCCACGATCTGCGCCAGCGTGGTCTTGCCCAGCCCGGGCGGGCCGTGCAGCAGCACGTGGTCCAGCGCCTCGCCCCGGCTGCGGGCGGCGGCGATGAAGACCTTGAGGTTTTCCCGCAGCACCTGCTGGCCGGTGAAATCGTCCAGCACCTGCGGCCGCAACGTCGCCTCGGCGGCGTCTTCCTCGGTGCGGAGCGGGGTGGTGAGGCGATCCTCGGTCACGCCCGCGTCCCCAATTCCTTCAGGCTCTCGCGGATCAGCGTGGCCAGGTCGGCACCCTCACCCACGCGGCCACGCACCCGGTTCACCGCGGCCTGCGCTTCGGGCCGCTTCCAGCCCAGGTTGGTCAGGGCGCTGACCGCGTCCGATTCGGCCCCGGGCGCCACGGCGGCGGCCGGGGCGGCGCCCAGGCCGGCAGGCGCCTCGATACCGCCGGCCCAGGCGCGCAGTTCCGTCACCAGGCGTTCCGCCAGCTTGGCGCCGACGCCATTGGCCTGGCGCAGCGCCGCCCGGTCGGCCCCCCGCACCGCGGCGGCCAGGTCCTCGGGCCCGAAGGCGGAGAGGATGTCCAGCGCCAGCTTGGTGCCGACGCCCTGCACGGCGGTAAGCTTGCGGAAGCAGTCGCGCTCGGCCGTGGTGGCAAAGCCCACCAGCACGATGGCGTCCTGCCGGACCTGGGTTTCCACCAGCGCCTTGATGCCGCCCGGCACGTCGCGCCAGCGGTCCAGCGTCTTCTGCGAACAACTGAGCAGGTAGCCCACGCCGTTCACGTCCAGCACGCAACCGCCGTCGAAGCTTTCGTCCAGCCTGCCGGTCAGCTTGCCGATCATCGGGGGGGCCTCATGCCGGCTGATATCCGCGCGCCAGGGCCAGTTGGGTGCCGCGATGGTTGGCGTGGCAGATCGCCACCGCCAGCGCGTCCGCCGCATCCGCCCGGCGGATCACCGCGCCCGGCAGCAGCCGGCGCACCATGGCTTCCACCTGGGTCTTGTCGGCATGCCCGGTGCCGACCACGGCGCGCTTCACTTCCATGGCCTGGTATTCCGCCACCGGAATGCCGGCCAGCGCCGGCGCCAGCATCACCACGCCACGCGCCTGGCCCAGCTTCAGCGCCGCGCCGGGGTTCTTGTTCACGTAGGTATGCTCCACCGCCGCTTCGTCCGGCTGCCAGTTGGCCAGCAGTTCCGCCAGCCCGCGGTAGATGGTGCAGAGCCGTTCGGCCAGCGGCATGGCGGCATCGGTGGAGATGACGCCATCGCCCAGGTGGCGCAGCCGGCTGCCGGCGCTTTCCACCAGCCCCCAGCCGGTATGCTGCAGGCCGGGGTCCAGGCCCAGCAGGCGGACGCTGCGGGCGCCTGACAAAGGCTAGTCCGCAAGCCGCTGCGACACGGCCTCCGAAACCTCGAAGTTCGCGTACACGTTCTGCACGTCGTCGCTCTCGTCCAGCCGGTCGATCAGCTTCAGCACCTCGCGGGCCTTGTCCTCGTCCAGGTCCACACGCAGGTTCGGCACCCATTCCACCTTGGCCGATTCGGCGCTGCCGAACCTGGCTTCCAGCGCATCCCGCAGGGCGAAGTAGTCTTCCGGCGTGCAGGTCACCTCATGGCCGTCCTCGTCGGACTCCACGTCCAGCGCGCCGGCCTCGATCGCGGCTTCCAGCATCTCGTCGGCCTTGTCGGCCAGGCCGGGGTACCAGATGACGCCCTTGCGCTCGAACTGGAAGCTGACCGAGTTGGTCTCCCCCAGCGCGCCACCGGCCTTGGCGAAGGCGCTGCGCACCTCCCCGGCGGTGCGGTTGCGGTTGTCGGTCAGCGCCTCGACGATGACGGCGACGCCGAACGGGCCGTAGCCCTCGTAGCGCACCTCCACATAGTCCTCGCCCTGGCCGGCCATGGCGGCCCGCTTGATGGCGCGGTCGATGGTGTCGCGCGTCATGTTGCTGACCAGCGCGGCCTTCACCGCGGCGCGCAGGCGCGGGTTCATCGCCGGGTCGGGCAGGCCCTGCTTGGCGGAAACGGTGATCTCGCGGATCAGCTTGCCGAAGGCCTGGGCCTTCTTGGCGCCCTGGGCCGCCTTGCGGTGCATGATGTTCTTGGCGTGCGAATGGCCGGCCATGGCCGCGTTTCCTTAGGACTTCAGATTCCGGATGAAGTCGGGCTTATAGCCGGCCCCACCGCCGGGCGCCACCAGCGGCGTGCGCGGTGCATGCATGCCCCCGCCCCCAGCCCCCGCCCCCCGGCCCGGCGATCCGGCTTGCGCGCCGCTCCGGCACCGGGGCAGGCTGGGCGGCATGGACAGTACCCTCCCCGCCGACCCCTTCGCCGTCACCAGCCTGGAAGCCCTGGGCAGGCTGTACCCCGAGCCGCAGCCCCGGGTGCTGGCCAAGGTCCATCCCCGGCTGGAGGCAACCGCCCGCGCCTTCATCGCCGCCTCGCCCTATTGCCTGCTGGCCACCCATGGCCCGCAGGGGGTGCACTGCACCCCGCGCGGCGACGCCGCCGGCTTCGTGGTGGCGCTGGACGACCACACCCTGGCGCTGCCCGACCGGCGCGGCAACAACCGGCTGGACGCGCTGCGGGACATCATCGCCCAGCCGGAAGTGGCGTTGCTGTTCCTGGTCCCCGGCGTGGGCGAAACGCTGCGCATCAACGGCCTGGCGCGCCTCACCGCCGACCCGGCGCTGCTGGCGCGCTTCCCCGCCCAGGGCAAGCTGCCCACCACGATGGTGCTGGTGCAGGTGCGGGAGGTGTACATGCAATGCGCCAAGGCCACGGTGCGCAGCGTGCTGTGGGCCGGCCAACCGCGCCCGCCGGGCGTGCCCACCGCCGGGCAATTGCTGGCCGCCCACACCAACGGCCAGGTCGAGGCCGCCAGCTACGACGCCGAAGCCCCCCAGCGCCTGCTGGACACCATGTACTGAGGCAGGCCTTACCAAGGCAGGCCGTACCAAGGCGGCCGGGCGGCCTTCATGGTTCAGCATTGATTGCGGGCTAGCCTGCGGAACACCTTCCAGCAGGAGCCTCCATGTCCAGTATCGGCGCCACCCCGGCGGCCAGCGCGTCGCTCACCGCCGCCCAGGCCAGCG
>CANBXZ010000297.1 GCA_947373495.1 Acetobacteraceae bacterium | reverse complement strand
GCTGCACGGCTTTGCGCCGCAGGTGGTGGTGGCGTGGCAGAACCGCGCCGCGGGCTATGCCGGCGCGGTGAAGCGCCGCGGGGCGCCGTGGCCGCTGGTGGGCCGGCTGGGGGGCTACTACGACCTGCGCTATTACCGGCATTGCGACCACATCGTGGGCAATACCCGCGACCTGCGGCGCTGGTTCATTGCCCAGGGCTGGCCGGAAGCGCGGGCGCACTACGTGCCCAACTTCGCCCATGACCATGCCGGCGTAACCCCGGCCACCCTGGCCGGGCCGGCGGGGCAGCGGTTGTTCGCGCTCGGCCGGCTGCACACGAACAAGGGCTTCGACACGCTGTTGCAGGCCCTGGCGCTGCTGCCCGGCACCCACCTGACCCTGGCCGGCGAGGGCCCGGAGCGCGCGGCGCTGGGCCGCCTGGCCCAGGCGCTGGGGGTGGCGGAGCGGGTGAGCTTCCTCGGCTGGCGCACCGACACCGGCGCGCTGCTGGCGGGTTGTGATGTCTTCATCTGCCCGTCACGTCACGAACCCTTGGGCAATGTGGTACTTGAAGCCTGGAGCGCCGCCCGCCCGGTGGTGGCCGCCGCCAGCCAGGGGCCGACCGAACTGATCGAGCATGACGTGACCGGCCTGCTGGTGCCCAAGGACCAGCCCGCGCCGATGGCCGAGGCCATTGCCGGGCTGCTGGCCGCGCCGGCCCGTGCCGCCGCCCTGGCCGCCGCCGGCCGCGCCGAATTCCTGCGCGCCCATGCCGCCGGCCCGGTGCTGGCGCGCTGGCAGGCGTTTCTGCGCGAGGTGGTGGCGCTGCCCCCGGCGCCGCCGCTGCGCTGGCCGCTGACGCCGCCCGCCGGCGCCCCCCTTGGTACGGACGCGGCCTGATGTGCGGCATCGCCGGCCTGGTGCTGCGCCAGGGCGCCACCCCCGCCGCCGCCACGGTGGAGGCGCTGATCGGCGCGCTGGCGCATCGCGGCCCGGACGGCCAGGGCCACCATGTGCAGGGCAATGTGGCGCTGGCGCACAACCGCCTGGCCATCATCGACCTGGTGACCGGCGACCAGCCACTGTTCGCCGGCGCCGCCGCCCTGGTGGCGAATGGCGAGGTCTACAACTACCGGGAACTGCGCGAGCAGAACCACCTGGCCTGCGTGACCGGCAGCGACTGCGAGCCGCCGCTGCACCTGTTTCGGCGCGAGGGGCTGGGCTTTGCCGAGCAACTGCGCGGCATGTACGCCATTGCCATCCACGACCGTGCCACCCGGCGGGTGGTGCTGGCGCGCGACCCCTTTGGTATCAAGCCGTTGTACATGGCCGAGGTGGCCGACGGCGTCGCCTTCGCCAGCGAGCCGCAGGCGCTGGTGGCGGCCGGGCTGGTGCAGCCCCGGGTAAGGCTGGAATCGCTGCACGAACTGCTGCAACTGCAGTTCACCACCGGCGCCGAGACCATCTTCGAGGGCATTACCCGCCTGTTGCCGGGCGAGACCGTGGTGCTGGCCGATGGCGCGGTGACCGAGCGCCGCCGCCGCCTGGCGCTGCCCGAGGGCGGGCCGGAGACGATCGGCGCCACCGAGGCGCTGGCCCGGCTGGACCAGGCGCTGGAGGAGAGCGTCGGCCTGCATCAGCGCGCCGACGTGCCCTATGGCATGTTCCTGTCGGGTGGCACCGACAGCGCCGCGGTGCTGGCGATGATGGCGCGGCTGAACGAGGCCCCGGTGCAGGCCTTCACCGCCGCCTTCGATGTACCCGGCGCCGCCGACGAACGCGAACAGGCCGCCCGCATGGCCAAGGCCGCCGGCGCCCGGCACCATACCATCACGGTGACCGAGGCCGAGGTGTGGCGGCACCTGCCGGAGATTGTCGGCTGCATGGATGACCCGGCGGCGGACTATGCCATCATCCCCACCTGGTTCCTGGCCCGGCGCGCCCGCCAGCAGGTGAAGGTGGTGCTGTCCGGCGAGGGGGGCGACGAGTTGCTGGCCGGCTATGGCCGCTACCGCGCCGCGATGCGGCCCTGGTGGCTGGGCGGCAAGACGCTGCGTTCCAAGGGCGCCTTCGACAAGCTGGACGTGCTGCGCCAATTGCCCACCGGCTGGCGCGATGGCGTGGCCGCCGCCGAGGTTGCGGCCGGGGGCCAGGGCCGCAGCCGGCTGCAGGCGGCGCAGGCGCTGGACGTGGCGGATTGGCTGCCGAACGACCTGCTGACCAAGCTGGACCGCTGCCTGATGGCGCATGCGGTGGAAGGCCGGACCCCGCTGCTGGACACCGGCGTGGCCGCGGCCGCCTTCCGCCTGCCGGACGCGATGAAGGTGCAGGGCAACAGCGGCAAGTGGCTGCTGCGGCAATGGCTGGCGGAGAACTTCCCCGCCGCCGAGCCATTCCGCCCCAAGCAGGGCTTCACCGTGCCGGTGGGCGCCTGGATTCAGCATGCGGCGGAAAAGCTGGCGCCGCTGGTGGCGGCCCAGCCCGGCGTGGCGGCGCTGGTGAAGCCGGAGAAGGTGCTGCCGCTGTTCCGCCACGCCAGCGAAAAGCGCGCCGGCTTCGCCGCCTGGCACCTGCTGTTCTATGCGCTGTGGCATCGCCGGCATGTGGAAGGCCGGCAGATGCAGGGCGACGTGTTCGAGGTTTTGGCCGCGCGGTAGGCTATCGTTGCGTCGGGCGGCTTGGCCGTTGGCAACCGCGGCCCTGCTGGCCTTGGTTCAGGCCGGCTACCGCCCCGCCGGGCTCGGCCAGTCCAGCCGCGGTTCCGGCCGGGCGGCCGGGGGCGGCACCGGTGGGGTGGCGCGCGGTTCGGCCGGCGCGGCGCGGCGCGGCGCCGGCATTTCCAGGTAGTCCGGCACCGCGGTGGCAGCGACGCCCGGGCGCGGCTGTTCCGCCAGGCGCATGCCCAGGGCGCGGATTTCCGCCTGGATGTCCTCCAGTTGGGCTTCCAGCATTTCCAGCCGGGTCTTCACGCCGAACACGCTGAACGGCATGACCACCCAGGCCAGCAGCACCAGCGCCAGGCACAGCAGGGCAACCAGCCCGGTCCATGGCGGCAGGCCGGGTATGGCCAGTTGCTGCGCCAGTTCCTGCAACCGTTCCATGGCAACCCCCAACGCGTGCAAGGGTCAGCCCCCCGTCACGCTCATGTGGCGCGCAACCGCCGGGCGGTTGCGCCGGTCGATGATGAAGTCGTGCCCCTTCGGCTTGCGGCCGATGGCCTCCAGCACCGCGTCGCGCAGCCCGGCGTCGTCCACCGCGGCATCCCGCAAGGGTCGGCGCAGGTCGGCGGCGTCGTCCTGGCCCAGACACATGTAGAGCGTTCCGGTGCAGGTCAGCCGTACACGGTTGCAGGATTCACAGAAATTATGCGTCATCGGGGTGATGAGGCCGAGCCGCTGGCCGGTTTCGCCCACGGTCATGTAGCGCGCCGGGCCGCCGGTGACGTAGTCCGTCTCGGTCAGCGTCCAGCGCTTCGCCAGCCGTTCCCGCACCAGCGAAAGCGGCAGGTACTGGTCGGTGCGGTCCTCGTTGATCTCGCCCATCGGCATGGTCTCGATCAGCGTCAGGTCGCAGCCATGTTCGCCGCACCAGGCCAGCATGGCGTCGTATTCGTCCTCGTTCACGCCCTTCAGCGCCACGGCGTTGATCTTCACCGCCAAGCCGGCGGCCTTGGCGGCGAAGACGCCATCCAGCACCTGTTCCAGCTTGCCCCAGCGGGTGATGGCGTTGAACTTCTGCGGGTCCAGCGTGTCGATGCTGACGTTGATGCGGCGGACGCCGGCGGCGTAGAGCCCCTCGGCATGCTTGGCCAACTGGGTGCCGTTGGTGGTGAGCGTCAGCTCCTTCAGCCCGCCCGGGCCCAGGCGGGCGCCCAGGTTCCGCACCAGTGTCATCACCCCGCGCCGCACCAGCGGCTCGCCGCCGGTCAGGCGGATCTTTTCCACCCCCAGGTCGATGAAGGTGCCGCAAAGGCGGTCCAGCTCCTCCAGGCTCAGCACTTCCGCCTTGGGCAGGAAGGTCATGTCCTCCGCCATGCAGTAGACGCAGCGCAGGTCGCAGCGGTCGGTGACCGATACGCGGAGGTAGGAGACTCGCCGACCGAAGGGGTCGAGCATGCGCGGGCACTTTCTTGGTGAAGGTGTGGGGCGAAAGGTCGAGGCTGATGGTTCGCTGCGTCGCATTTGGCCCCCCACCCCCGCCGGGTGCAAGGGGGCGGGCTCAGCGAGGGTCGTCCACGACCTCCAGCGTCACCACGGCGGCGTTGATCAGCAGCTTGCCGGCATGTTCGAAGTTCACCGTCACCCGGTCCCCCACCACCGACTGCACCTGGCCCAGCCCCCAGTCCGGCCGGCCGGGGTGGCGGACGCGCTGGCCCGGCTGCAACAGGGTCATGGAGATTCACGCCTCGGTCAGAGTTGTGCCGTAATGGCGGCCGCGGGCCGGAGCATGCCGCGCCCGCCGCCGTGACGCCAAGCCTGCCGGGGATATTCACATGGGCCCGACCGACCTTTCCGCCGCCGAGGCCAACCCAGGCGCCGCCGAACTGCGCCTGGCGCGGGTGCTGGCGGCGCGGATGACGCACGACCTGGGCAGCCCGCTGGGCACCCTGGCCGGCATGCTGGACATGCTGGAGGATGACCCCAAGGCCGCCGATGCCGAATTGCTGGCGGTGGCGCGGCAGGCGGCGCAGGACCTGCGCGCCCGGCTGGCGCTGCAACGCGCCGCCTGGGGCGGGGGCGAGGAGCCGACCGACCAGGCCGGGCTGCTGGCGCTGCTGGCCGGATCGGCCGCGGCCCAGCGGGTGCGGTTCGACCTGGCCGGGCCGTGGTTCGCGGCCCCGCTGCCGGCCGAACGGGTGCCGCTGCTGCTGAACGCCGCGCTGCTGGCGGCGGAAGCGCTGCCGCGCGGCGGCGTGGTCACCGCCTCGGGCGGGGGCGGCGACCTGATGCTGCTGCCCGAAGGCCGCAACGCCGCCTGGCCGGCCGAGACCCTGGCCACGCTGGCCGGGCGCCAGGCCAACCCGCTGGCTGCCGGCCCGCGCCACCTGGTGGCGCCGCTGCTGCTGGCGCTGGCGGCCGAGCAGGGCTTCGAGGTGGCGTTGCTGCCGGGCATGGGCCCCGGCCTGCCGGCGCTGCTGCTGACCCGGCGGGGCTGAATCGGGCGGCGGCTTTACGCTTTCTTCGGCGGGGGCGGGCCACTCTCCCGGTCTGCCTTGCCGAGAGAGCGCGATGGACGACCTTCTGGCCGACTTCCTCACCGAAACCTCCGAGGGATTGGTGGCCCTGGATTCCGCGCTGGTGCGGCTGGAACGCAACCCGGAGGACAAGGCCACCCTCTCCGAGGTGTTCCGCATCGTCCACACGGTGAAGGGCACCTGTGGCTTCCTCGGCCTGCCGCGGCTGGAAGCGGTGGCGCATGCCGCCGAGAACGTGCTGGGCCGCTACCGCGACGGTGCGCTGAAGGTCTCGCCGGCCGGGGTGACGCTGATCCTTTCCGCCACCGACCGGATCCGCGCCATCGTCACCGGGCTGGAGGCCAAGGGCGAGGAGCCGGCGGGCGACGACGTGCCGCTGATCGAGGCACTGAACGCCATGGCCGAGGGTCGCACCCCGGCCGCCGCGCCGGTGGTGAGTGTGGCCCCAGTGGCTGCGCCTGCTGTGGCCGCAACCAATGTGGCTGCGCCCGCTGTGGCCGCGCCCGCTGTGGCCGCACCC
>CANBXZ010000296.1 GCA_947373495.1 Acetobacteraceae bacterium | reverse complement strand
TTCTTCTTCGACGAGGCCCACCTGCTGTTCAACGACGCCCCCAAGGCGCTGGTGGAAAAGGTGGAGCAGGTGGTGCGGCTGATCCGCTCCAAGGGGGTGGGGGTGTATTTCGTCACCCAGAACCCGCTGGACGTGCCGGCCACCGTGCTGGGCCAGCTGGGCAACCGGGTGCAGCACGCGCTGCGCGCCTTCACCCCGCAGGACCAGAAGGCGGTGAAGGCGGCGGCCAGCACCTTCCGCCCCAACCCGCGCGTCAACGTGGAACAGGCCATCGGCGAGTTGGCGGTGGGCGAGGCGCTGGTCTCCACCCTGGATGCCGCCGGCACCCCGAGCCCGGTGGAACGCGCCCGCATCTGCCCGCCGCGCGGCCGCATGGGCGCGATCACGCCCGAGGAACGCCAGGCGGTGATGGCGCGCAGCCCGCTGGCCGGCCGGTATGAGGCGGCGGTGGACCGCGACAGCGCCTATGAACGCCTGGTGGGCCGCGCCACCACGGTGCCGGCCCATGCCGGGCCGCAGCAGGCGCCGCCGGCGCCGACCCGCGCCGACAATCCCTGGGGCCGGGTGCCCACCACCGGCGGCAGCGTGCCTTCAACCGGCGGCGGCACCCGCCCGGCGCCGCTGCCCCTGCCGCCGCAGCCGCGCGTGCCGGCCCCCGGCCAGCAGGCGCCCGCGCAATCAGGCGGCGGCTGGACCGATGTGTTCTCCGGCGGCGGCAAGCGGCAGGGCCTGGGCGAGGCCATCGCCAAATCCGTCGCCCGCAGCGTCGGCAGCACGGTGGGGCGGCAGATCACCAATGCGGTGCTGCGCAACGTGCTGGGCGGGATATTGCGGCGCTGAGCCGCACCGCCCGCGGGCCTCGCGGGGCAGCCTTGCCGCCACGGGGCTTTTTTCGGCGCCGCCGGCAGGGCATATGAGGGGCACCATGATCCCCTTCCGCAAGATGCACGGCCTGGGCAACGATTTCTGCGTGTTCGACGCGCGGAAAACCGTGCTCGGCATGACGCCGGCCTGGGCCGCCCATGTGGCCGACCGCCAGCGCGGCGTGGGCTGCGACCAGGTCATCATCCTGGAGCCCACCGGCCCGGGCGCCGACGTGTTCATGCGCATCCTGAACCCGGATGGCTCGGAAGCCGGGGCCTGTGGCAATGCCACGCGCTGCGTCGCCGCCCTGGTGGCGGATGAGCTGGGGCAGGACCGTGTGGTGGTGCGCACCATCGCCGGGGAGCTGCCGGTGCAGCGCCTGCCCGGCGGCCTCTGGTGCGCCGACATGGGCCCGGCCCGGCTGGAATGGCAGCAGGTGCCGCTGGCCGCGCCGACCGATACGCTGCACCTGCCGCTGGCCCTCGGCCCGCTCAGCGACCCGGCGGCCTGTTCCATGGGCAACCCGCACGCCACCTTCTTCGTGCCGGACCTGGCGGCGGTGGACTGCGCCGCGCTGGGCCCGCAGCTGGAACGCCACCCGATCTTCCCCGACCGCGCCAATATCGGCTTCGCCCAGGTGCTGGCACCGGACCGGATCAAGCTGGTCATCTGGGAACGCGGCGCCGGGCTGACGCTGGCCTGCGGCAGCGGCGCCTGCGCCACCATCGTCAACGCCGCCCGGCGCGGCCTGACCGGCCGCCGCGCCAGCGTGGAGCTGCCGGGCGGCGTGCTGGAGATGGCATGGCGCGCCGACAACCACGTGCTGATGACCGGCCCGGTCGCCACCAGCTTCTTCGGCGAGATCGCACCTTGAGCGAGCACAGCCACGCCGAGACGCCGGAACGCAGCGGCACCGGGGTGGAGTTGCTCACCTTCGGCTGCCGGCTGAACACCTATGAGAGCGAGGCGATGCGCGCCCTGGCCACCGCGGCCGGGCATACCCGCACCATCGTGGTGAATACCTGCGCCGTCACCGCCGAGGCCGAGCGCCAGGCGCGCCAGGCCATCCGCCGCGCGGCGCGGGAGAACCCGGAAGCCACCATCCTGGTCACCGGCTGCGCGGCGCAGATCGCGCCGGAGAAATGGGCCGAAATCCCGGGCGTGACGCGCGTGATCGGCAATGCGGAAAAGCTGAAGCCGGAAGCCTGGGTACTGGGCGCGGCGCTGCCGGTTTCCGACATCATGGCCGCCACCGAGACCGCGGCGCATCTGGTGACCGAGTTCGCCAACCGCGCCCGCGCCTTCGTGCAGGTCCAGCAGGGCTGCGACCATCGCTGCACCTTCTGCGTCATTCCCTATGGCCGTGGGCCGTCGCGCAGCGTGCCGATGGGCGGCATCGTCGAGCAGGTGCGGGCGCTGGTGGCGCATGGCTACAAGGAAGTGGTGCTGACCGGGGTGGACATCACCAGCTACGGCCCCGACCTGCCCGGCGCGCCTTCGCTCGGCCAGATGGTGCGCCGGCTGCTGGCGCTGGTGCCGGAACTGCCGCGCCTCCGGCTTTCCAGCCTGGACCCGGTGGAGGTGGATGACGACCTCTGGCGCCTGATCGCCGAGGAGCCGCGGCTGATGCCGCACCTGCACCTGTCGGTGCAGCATGGCGCCGACCTGATCTTGAAGCGGATGAAGCGCCGCCACCTGCGCGCCGACGCCCTGGGCTTTGCCGAGCGGGCGCGAAGACTGCGCCCCGGCATCGTCTTCGGCGCCGACCTGATCGCCGGCTTCCCCACCGAGGGCGAGGCCGAGTTCCAGGAGACGCTGGACCTGGTGGCGCAGATGGACCTGACCTTCCTGCACGTGTTCCCGTATTCGCCGCGGCCCTCCACCCCGGCGGCGCGGATGCCGCAGGTGCCGGTGGCGCTGCGCAAGGAACGCGCCGCCCGGCTGCGCGCCGCCGGCCAGGACCAGGCCGCCCGCTTCTATGCCGCCCGGCTGGGCGCCGAGGAAACCGTGCTGTTCGAACATGCAGACCGAGGCCATTCGGAACAATTCGCCCCGCTGCGGCTGCTTTCCGGCAGCGCCACCCCGGGTGAGCTGCGCCGGCTGCGGGTAACGGGCGCCGATGCCCAAGGGCTGCTGGCGGAGGCGGCCTGATGGCATTGCGCGATTGGATCACCCGGCTGCGCGGCAAGGAGGAAGCGCCGCCCGTTGCCGAGCCCGTGGCCGAACCCGTGGCCGAACCCGTGGCCTCGCCCCTTGCGCCGCCCTTGGCCCCGCCGGCCATCACCCAGCCGGCCGGCCTGCCCACGCCCCCGGTGCCGCCCGAAGCCACCAGCACCGAACCCGCCCTGGCGCCCGCCTTGCCGCCGCTGGCCCCGGTGCCGGCGGTGCCGCCGCCGTTCTCGCCGCCCGGCCTGGCCGAGCGTATCCGGGCCGACCATGCCGGCGCGGACCACGCGCCGGCGCCACCCGCCTGGCCCGACGCCCCGGCCCTTGCCCCGGCAGAGGACGCCGCCGCGCTGCAAGCGGCCGCGCTGCAAGCCAGCCTGGCCAGCAGCGAGCCCGACCCCGACGCGGAGAGTGAGCCGAAGGGCGGCTGGTTCTCTCGCCTGAAGGCCGGGCTGTCCCGCACCACGGCGAAGCTTACCGAAAGCATCACCGCCGTCTTCAAGAAGCGCCGGCTGGACGACGAGGCGCTGGAGGAGCTGGAGGAAACGCTGATCGCCGCCGACCTGGGCGTGGCGGCCAGCCAGCGCATCGTCGCCGGCTTCCGCAAGACCCGCTTCGGCAAGGAAGTGACGGATGAGGAGGTCAAGGCCGCGCTGGCCGAGGCCCTGGCCGAAATCCTCGCCCCGGTGGCACTGCCCATGCCCATCAACCCCGGCCATGCCCCGCATGTGGTGCTGGTGGTGGGGGTGAACGGCACCGGCAAGACCACCACCATCGCCAAGCTGGGCCAGCAATACCGCGCCGAGGGCTACGCCTGCGCCTTCGTCGCCGGGGACACCTTCCGCGCCGCCGCGGTGGAGCAGTTGCAGATCTGGGGCGACCGCACCGGCGCCCGGGTCTATCCCCCGGCCAAGCATGGCGCCGACGCCGCCGGCCTGGCCTTCGACGCGCTGACCGACGCCCGCGCCAACGGCACCCAGGTGCTGCTGGTGGACACGGCGGGGCGGCTGCACAACAAATCCGCGCTGATGGAAGAACTGCGCAAGATCATCCGGGTGATCCGCCGGGTGGACCCGACCGCGCCGCACAGCGTGCTGCTGACGCTGGACGCCACCACCGGCCAGAACGCCCTGCAGCAGGTGAAGGTATTCAAGGAGATGGTGGAAGTCTCCGGCCTGGCGGTCACCAAGCTGGACGGTTCCGCCAAGGGTGGCGTGGTGGTGGCGCTGGCGCAGGAATTCGGCCTGCCGGTGCACTTCGTCGGCGTCGGCGAAAAGGCCGCCGACCTGCGGCCCTTCGCGGCGCGGGACTTCGCCCGCGGCCTGGTGGGGCTGGAATAGCCCCTCCCTCGCCCCGCCCTCGCCACGGCGGCCGGGCAGGTCAGCCGGCGCCGCGCACGCCGGGGGCTATTGCGGCCGCAGGCGTTCGGTCCCCACGCCGCCGCTGCGGGTGGTCCAGCGGCCCACCAGCGTGCCATCGGCCTGCTCCTGGTACAGCACCACGCCCACGGCGCCCTCCAGCACATAGCCGGCGGCGATGAAGCCCCCATCGCTGATGGCGCTGCCGACGATGGGCGCCTGGCCGGGAATGCGCCAGGTGACGCGCCAGGTGTTGCTGCCATTGGACTGCCATTGCAGGGTGCCGGAATAGCGCGACCCATCCGAGCTGGTGCCGTCCACCGCATAGGTGCCGGCCTTCTGCGCGGCGGCCGGGCCGGCCAGGGCCAGCAGCAGCCCGAAGACCGGGGCGCCGGCGAGAATATGGGTAAGCCGCATGGTCATGGTCCCTCCGCACCTTTGGGCGTTGCACCGCCCGGTTGCCTGGCAAGGCTAGCGTTCCCCAAGCGTGATGGATATTGGCAATTCGGCCCTGCCTCACCATGGCGGCTTGCGTCCCGGCCGGCCCACCGCTATAGGCCCCGCCTTCCCGCGTACGGTTTTCCCGTGCGCAGCCGCGCGACTGGCCTGTAGGGCATGCCAATCCGCGGTTCCGCCTGCCCCTCGGGGCGGGCACCCACGACCGAATAGGAGGTCCGAAATGCCCAAGATGAAGACGAAGTCTTCTGCAAAGAAGCGCTTCAAGATCACCGCCACCGGCAAGGTGCTGGCCGGCCCTGGCAAGAAGCGGCACAACCTGTCCGCGCGTTCTTCCAAGGTGAAGCGCCAGAACACCGGCAACCAGGTGCTGCGTCACCAGGACGCCATCACCGTGATGCAGTGGCTGCCCTATGGGCTGGACCGGTAAGAAGGAGCGCTGAGCAATGGCACGTGTAAAGCGCGGCGTAACCGCCCACGCCCGTCACAAGAAGGTCCTCAAGCTCGCCAAGGGCTATGTTGGCCGGTCTTCCAAGACATTCCGCCCGGCGCTTGAGCGGGTTGAGAAGGCGCTCCAGTACGCCTATCGCGACCGTCGCAACAAGAAGCGCGACTTCCGTGGCCTGTGGATCCAGCGGATCAACGCCGCGGTGCGCGAGCACGGCATGACCTATTCCCAGTTCATCGCCGGCATCAAGGCGGCGGGGATCGAGATGGACCGCAAGGTGATGGCCACCATCGCCTTCGACGATCCCACCACCTTTGCCGCGCTGGTCGACAAGGCCCGCGCTGCGCGTGAGGCGGCCCCGGCCGCCTGACACCTTTCCCGCAAGGGAAACAGCAGTTAGGAGAGGGCCGCTTCCGCCAGG
>CANBXZ010000295.1 GCA_947373495.1 Acetobacteraceae bacterium | reverse complement strand
CGCGCTTCGCCTGTCTGCCGTCCTTGCCGATTTTTCAAGGCCCGCCCCCCAAAGGGCGGGCCTTTTGCTAGAAGCACCCGCATGACAGCCGCCCCCCCCGATGCGCCCCGCGACCGCCAATTGCTCGGCGGCGTGGTGTGGAACCTGCTTGGCCGCGGGCTGCCCCTGGCGGTGGCCCTGGTGCTCACCCCCATCCTGGTGAACCAGCTTGGCGTTGAACGCTGGGGCCTGTTCACCCTGGCGCTGGCCATGTTCGGCGTGTTCGGCGTGTTCGACTTCGGCGTCGGCCAGGCGCTGACCCGGGCGCTGGCCGAACGCATGGGCCAGGGCCGCATGGCGGATGCCCCGCAGCTGGTGGCCGCCGCGCTGGTGGCGCTGTTCGGCTTTTCCTGCCTGGGCGCGGCGCTGCTGTTCGGCGGCATTCCGCTGCTGGTGGAACGGGTGCTGAACGTGCCGCCGGCGTTGCAGCCCCAGGCCATCGCCGGCATGCGCGTGCTGGTGGCCGCGGCACCGCTGGTGGTGCTGAACGCGGCGCTGTGGGGCGTGCTGGCGGCCTGGCACAAGTTCCGCGCCGCCAACCTGGTGAGCATGCCGGTCGCCATCTTCTACTACCTCGGCCCGGTGCTGGTGCTGCTGGTGTGGGACGACCTGGCCGGGGTGATGCTGGCCCTGGTGGCCTGCCGCTTCGCCAATACGGTCAGCTATGCCCTGCTGGTGCGGCCGCTGCTGCCGGGCTTCAGCCTGCGCCGGCTGCAACTGCGGCTGGTGGTGCCGCTGCTGAAGCTGGGCGGCTGGATGACCTTTTCCGGCACGCTGTCCCAGGTGCTGCTCTATGCCGACCGCTTCCTGATCGGTGCGCTGCTGTCGCTGGCGGCGGTGGCCTACTACTCCACCCCGCTGGACCTGGTGCTGCGGATGTGGATTTTGCCGGTGGCGGTGGCGCAAACCCTGTTGCCGGCGCTGGCCGCCAGCTTCGCCACCGACCCGGTGCGGGCGGCGGCGGTGCTGCGGCGCGGCGCGCTGCTGATCCTGGCGCTGGTGTTCCCGGCCTGCCTGGTACTGGTGGGCGGCGCCGAGCTGCTGCTGCGGCTGTGGCTGGGCGCCGGCTTCGCCGAGGGCGGTGGCGCGGTGCTGCGGATTCTCGGCTGCGGCATTCTGTTCAGCTGCGTCGGCTTCGCGCCGAATGCGCTGCTGGATGCCATCGGCCGGCCCGACCTGACCGCCCGGCTGGGGCTGGGGCTGGCGGCGGTGTTCCTGCCGCTGTCGGCCGCGGCGCTGTGGCTGGGCTTCGGCATCGAGGGCGCGGCGCTGGCCTGGGCGCTGCGGGCGGCCTGCGAATGTGGCGCCAAGCTGTGGCTGGCGGCGCGCTGCTACCCGGCCTCGGCCCCGGCGACGCGGCGGTTGCTGCCGCCGCTGCTGGTGGCGGCGGCCGGGCTGGCCATGGTGGCGCCGCTGGCGGGCATGCCGCTGGCCACGCTGGGGCTGGGTGGCCTGGCGCTGGTCGGCTTCGCCCTGGTGCTGTGGCGCGCCATCGCGCCCGAGGAACGCGCCGAGGCGCTGGTGAAGCTGCGGCTGCGGCGGGCGGCGGCATGATGCCCCTGGCCTTGAATGGCCGCTTCGTCGGCCAGCGGTTTTCCGGCGTGCAGCGCTTCGCCACCGAGATCACCGGCGCCTGGGCCGCCTTGCCCGGCGCGCCGCTGCCCACGCTGCTGCTGCCGGCCGCCGCGCCGGCGCCGCCCTGGGGCCTGCCCAGCCAGCGGGTTGGCGCGCGTGGCGGGCAGTTGTGGGAACAGGCGGAACTGCCGCGGGCGCTGGCCGGGCGCTTCCTGGTCAACCTGGGCAATACCGCGCCGCTGCTGGCCGGGCGGCGCCAGGCGGTGGTGATCCACGACGCCGGGGTGTTCGACACGCCGGAGAGCTATTCCCGCGCCTTCCGCACCTGGTACCGGCTGCTGCATCGCGGGCTGGCCTGGCGTGGCGCGCTGCTGCTGACCGTCTCCGCGTTCTCGCGCGGGCGCATCGCGCATCACCTGGGGCTGGACCCGGCGCGCATCGGCGTGGTGGGGGAGGGGGGCGAGCATATTTTGCGCCAGCCCGCCGACTTGGCCGTGCTGGCGAAATACGGGCTGGAGCCCGGGCGCTACGCGCTGAACGTGGGCAACAAGGCGGCGCACAAGAACCTGGGCGGGCAGGGCGCCGCCGCCGCGCTGCTGGCCGCACGCGGGCTGAAGCTGGCGGCGGTGGGCGGCGGTGGCGCGGTGTTCGCCGGCGCCGAGGCCGCCCAGGGCGCCGCCGTGGTGCCGCTGGGCCGGGTTTCGGATGCCGAGTTGCGGGCGCTGTATGAAAACGCGCTCTGCCTGATCTTCCCCAGCCGGTATGAGGGCTTCGGCCTGCCGCCGATGGAAGCCTTCAACTGCCGCTGCCCGGTGCTGGCGGCCCGGGCCGGTTCGCTGCCCGAGGTGTGTGGCGACGCCGCCCTGTGGTTCGACCCGGCCCACCCCGCCACCCTGGCCGAGGCCCTGGCCCAGTTGCTGGACCAGCCCGGCCTGGCCGAGACCCTGCGCGCCCGCGGCACCGAACAGGCCGCGCGCTACACCTGGCCCAACGGCGCCCGCGCCCTGCTGCGCCACCTGGAAGCATGCATGCCATGAAGGTCGCCATCGTCCACGAATGGCTGGAAAGCTACGCCGGTTCCGAACGGGTGGTGGAGCAACTGCTCCAGGTCTGGCCCGAGGCCGACCTCTACGCCGTGTGCGACTTCATGCCGGAACGCGAACGCGGCTTCCTGGGCGGCCGCAAGGTCACCACCAGCTTCATCCAGCGGCTGCCCGGCGCGGCCAAGCGGTTCCGCTGGTATCTCGGCCTGATGCCGCTGGCGATCGAGCAGTTCGACCTCTCGGGCTATGACCTGGTGGTGTCGTCCTCCCACGCCGTGGCCAAGGGGGTGCTGACCGGGCCGGGGCAGCGCCATGTCAGCTATGTCCACAGCCCGATGCGCTATGCCTGGGACCTGCAGCACCAATACCTGCGCCAGGCGCGGATGGAACGCGGGCTGAAGGGCGCCTATACCCGCTGGCTGCTGCACCGGCTGCGCGGCTGGGACCAGCTTTCCGCCGCCCGGCCGGACCTGCTGCTGGCCAACAGCAGCTACATCGCCGAACGCATCCGCAAGTGCTGGCGGCGCGAGGCGCAGGTGCTGCACCCGCCGGTGGACACGGAACGCTTCACCCTGCAGGCGCAGAAGCAGGACTACTTCCTCATCGCTTCCCGCATGGTGCCGTACAAGTTGGTGGAACTGGTGGCGGCAGCCTTCGCCGGCATGCCGGAACATCGCCTCGTCATCTGCGGCGACGGGCCTTGCCTGCCGCTGGTGCAGGCCGCGGCCAAGGGCGCGGCGAATGTGGAACTGCGCGGCCGGGTGGGGCAGGAGGAACTGGTGCGGCTGACCCAGGGCGCCCGCGCCTGCGTCTTCGCCGCCGAGGAGGATTTCGGCATCGCCACGGTGGAAGCCCAGGCCTGCGGCACGCCCGTCATCGCCTTCGGCAAGGGCGGCGCGGTGGATATCGTGGTGCCGGGCAAAACCGGCGTGCTGTTTCCGGCGCAGACGGTTGCCGCGTTGCGCGAAGCCGTGCGTAGCTTCACCACCATGCAGCCAGACCCCGCCGCCTGCCGCGCCAATGCCGAGCGCTTCAGCGCCGCCGCCTTCCGCGCCGCCATCCGCCAGGCGGCCGAGGCATGAGGTTCTCCCTCATCGTCGCCACCCGGGGCCGGGTGGCGGAACTGGACGCGCTGTTCACCAGCCTGCTGGCCCAGGGCCGCGCCGACTTCGAGGTGATCGTCGTGGACCAGAACGACGACGACCGCCTGGCCGAGACCATCACCCGCTACGTGCAGCGCTTTCCGCTGGCCTGGCAGCGCAGCACGGTGCTGAACGCCAACCACGCCCGCAACCTGGGGCTGGGGCTGGCCCGTGGCGGCATTGTCGCCTTCCCGGATGACGACTGCGTGCTGCCCGCCGGCGTGCTGGACGCGGTGGACGCCGCCTTCAGCCACGACATCCGCCTGCAGGTGCTGACCGGGCCGGCGGCTTCCCCGGAAGGCGGCCTGGGCAGCGGCCGCTGGCGGCAGGATGCCGGCGGCATCACGGATGAGAACGTCTGGACCAGCGTGATCGAGTTCAACCTGTTCCTGCGCCGCGGCGCCGCGCTGGCGCTGGGTGGCTTCGACGAAAGGCTGGGCCCGGGCACGCCGCTGGGCAGCGCCGAGGGCAATGACCTGGTGCTGCGCGCCATCCGCGCCGGGCAGAAGGCCGTGTACGACCCGGACCTGCGCATCATCCACCCCGACAAGCGGCTGACGCCGGAAGCCACCCGCCGGGCGGAGGTTTATGGCCGTGGCCTGGGCTTCGTGCTGCGCCGCCATGGGGTGCGCGCCGGGGTGTGGCTGCCCTATTTCATCCGGCCGCTGGGCGGCATTCTGCTGAGCCTGGTGAAGCTGAACTGGCTGCCGGCGGCCTATTACTTCCGCACCCTGCGCGGCCGGCTGGCCGGCTTCCGCCACCCGGAGGCAGCCCAGCCCTGCCGGCTGGCGCCGCTGCGCCCGGCGCATCCGCTGACGGGGCCGCTATGAGGATCGCCATCGGCATCGCCACCATCGGCCGCGCCGTGGTGCTGCGGGAGGTATTGGCCGAACTGCACCGCCAGACCCGCGCGCCCGACCGGGTGCTGGTGTGCCACACCAGGCCGGCGGATGTTGAGGGGTGCGAGGGCATCTGGCCCGGCGCCGAGTTCCTCACCAGCACGCCCGGCCTGCCGCGCCAGCGCAATGTCATCCTGGACGCCGCCGCCGATTGCGACGTGATGCTGTTCCTCGACGACGACTTCCTGCCGCAGCCGGACTACCTGGCGGTGCTGGAAGCCTGCTTCGCCGCCGATGCCCACCTGGTGGTGGCGACCGGGGAGGTGATTGCCGACGGCGCCAAGGGGCCGGGGCTGGAGGTGGCGGCGGGCCGCCGCCTGCTGGCCGCCGATACCCTGCGCCCGCCGGTGCTGGCCAGCGTGCCGGCGTTCAACGGCTATGGCTGCAACATGGCGGTGCGGCTGGCCACGGTGCGCGCCCATGGCATTCGGGTGGACGAGAACCTGCCGCTTTACGCCTGGTACGAGGACCTGGACTTCACCCGCCTGCTGGGCCGCCATGGCAGCATTTGCCGGCTGCCGGCGGCGCGCGGGGTGCATCTGGGGGTGAAGTTCGGCCGCGGTTCCGGCTTGCGGCTGGGCTACAGCCAGGTGGTCAACCCGGTCTATCTGGGCCGCAAGGGCACCTACCCGTGGAATCGCGGGCTGCGCAGCATCGCCCGGCACTGCCTGATGAACCTGCTGCGCAGCGCCCGGCCGGAACCCTGGGTGGACCGCTGGGGCCGGTTCCGCGGCAACCTGGCTGGCCTGCGGGACCTGTTGCGCGGCAAGGCGGACCCGATGGGCGCGCTGAAGCTGTAGAGCACCGGCCCATTGGGCGCGTTGAAGCCGTGGCCTGGAGCGTGATCGGCGCTGACCGACACGCCGATCACGCCCCAGGTCATTGATTTACCGCGTGATTCACGCCTTTCGGTGCTTCCCCCTCAGGCGATCACGCTCTACCCCAGCTCCACCAGCAGCAGTTCCGGCGGCGCCCCGAAGCGCACCGGCAGCACGCTGCAGCCGATGCCGCCCGAGACCAGC
>CANBXZ010000294.1 GCA_947373495.1 Acetobacteraceae bacterium | reverse complement strand
GTCCAGCTTGGCCAGCATCGGCGGCGCCAGGTTCAGTTCCACCCGCGTCACATGGGTGAACTGGGCCGCCATCTCGGCCTGCCATTCCGGCAGGCTGTGCAGGCGGGCCACCTCGTATTCGTCCTTGTACGCCATCAGCCGGTGCAGTTGCGTGGCCACGGCGCGGGACAGCCGCTCCTCACCCGGCATGATGCCGGCTTCCGCCCGGCGCACGCTGGCGACGAAGCCGGCGTACTGCGCCGCATAGCCGGCATTCTGGTAGGCGGTGAGGTCGGCGCTGCGGCGCGCCACCAGCGCGTCCAGCGTCTCGGCTTCCGGCGTCACCGCCGCCGGCGGCGCCAGCGCGGCGCTGCGGCCCATGGCGAAGGCGGCCTTGTTGCGCTCCACCTGGGCGCCGTTCAGTTCCAGCGCGCGGTTGATCGCCTCGCTGCTCAGCGGCAGCAGGCCCTTCTGGTAGGCCACGCCGAGCAACCAGACATTCAGGTAGATCAGGTCGCCCAGCGCCTCCTCCACCACCTGGATGCCAGGCATGGTGATGACTTCCCGGCAGGCCTTGCGCACGCTGTCCAGCATGCCGGCGCGGTCATAGCGGGTGGAGGTGTCCATCACGAACTGCGCGGTGGGTTGCAGGTCCACGTTCAGCACCGCGCTGGTGCGGTCCGCGCCCAGCAGCGGGCGGGCGGTGCGGCCCTGGGCCACCACCATGTCGGCGGAAAGCAGCAGGTCCGCCTTGCCCATGCCGATGCGTGGCGCGTCAATGCTCTCCGGCGCGGCGCCAACCCGGCCGACCCGCAACTGGGCGAAGACGCCGCCCCCCTTCTGCGCCAGGCCCAGCATGTCCACGCTGCGCACCGGGCGGCCCTCGATGTGGGCGGCCATGGCGAGGATGGCGCCCAGCGCCGTCACGCCTTGCCCGCCCACGCCGGCCAGCAGGATGTTCCAGGCCGCCTCGCCCTCGCGCACCTCGGGCCGCGGCGGCTCCGGCAGGTTGCCATCCACCGTGGGCACCGCGGGCTTCACCGGCTCGGCGCCCACCAGCGTGACGAAGGACGGACAAAAACCCTGCACGCAGGAAAGGTCCTGGTTGCAGGCGCTCTGGTCGATCGCGCGCTTGCGGCCGAACTCGGTCTCCACTGGCTCCACCGCCAGGCAGTTGCTGGTGGCGGAGCAGTCGCCGCAATCCTCGCAGACCCGGCTGTTGATGACGGCGCGCTTCACCGCCAGCGCCTGGGTGCCGCGCTTGCGCTTGCGACGGCGCTCGGTGGCGCATTGCTGGTCGAAGATGAGGATGGAGACGCCGGGCACCTCGCGCAGTTCGCGCTGCACCTGGTCCAGTTCGCTGCGATGGCGATACTCGCACAGCGCCGGCATGCGCGGGTCGTCGGCGTGGCGGTCCGGGTCGTCGCTGACCACCACGATCTTCTGCGCGCCCTCGGCATGGACCTGCGCCGCGATCATCGGCACCGTCATCTCGCCTTCCGGCACCTGGCCGCCGGTCATCGCCACGGCGCTGTTGACCAGGATCTTGTAGGTCATGCTGGTGCCGGCGGCCAAAGCCTGGCGAATGCTGAGCAGGCCGCTATGGGCATAGGTGCCGTCGCCGATGTTGACGAACATATGCTTCTCGGTGACGAACGGCGCCATGCCCAGCCAGGGCTGCCCTTCGGCGCCCATCTGCGTGTACAGGTCGGTGTTGCGATCCATGTAGATCGCCAGGGTATGGCAGCCGATGCCGGCCATGGCGTGGCTGCCTTCCGGCACCCGCGTGCTGGTGTTGTGCGGGCAGCCCGGGCAGAAATACGGCGTGCGTTCATGCACCGGGGCCGGCTGCATGGCGGCCAGCGCGTCCAGCCGCTCGATCCGCGCCTTCAACTGCTCGGTCCGCAGCGCCTCCGGCAGGCGGGCGTACAGCGCGCGCAGCACATTGCCGGTTTCCAGCTCGGTCAGGTCCGATAGCAGCGCCCGGCCCTGCTCGTCCTGCTTGCCGACCACGCGGGGGCGTTCGCGCATGTGGTACAGCGCATCGCGCAACTGCGGCTCGATGACCGGGCGGCGGTCCTCCACCACCAGCACCTCCTCCAGCCCCTGCGCGAAGGCGCGCGCCGCCTCGGCGTCCAGCGGCCAGGCCAGGCCGACCTTCCAGATGCGCAGGCCGGCCATGCGGGCCAGTTCGTCGGTGATGCCAGCGTCGTTCAGCGCCTGGCGCAGCGTGGCGTAGCCCTTGCCCCGGGCGGCGATGCCGTAGCGCGCATTCGGGCTGTCCAGCACCACCTGGTTGAAGCCATTGGCGCGGGCGAAGGCCAGCGCCGCCGGCAGTTTTACTTGGCGCAGCCGCTGTTCCTGCGGACTGGCATGGTCGCGCAGGCGAATGTGGACGCCATCGGCGGGGAACAGGAATTCCGGCAGCACGGTGGCATAGGCGGCCGGGTCCACGCGCACGCTGGCGGAACCGTCCATGGGTTCCGCCACGCACTTCATGCCCACCCACAGCCCGGCGAAGCGCGACATGTCCAGCGCCTTCATGCCGTATTCCAGGATCTCCTGCGCGCCGGAGGGGTCGAGCAGCGGCATCTCCACATCCATCATGGCGAATTCGCAGCCCGACGTGATGGTGGAGGACTTGCAGGAAGGGTCGTCGCCAGCCAGCGCCAGCACGCCGCCGCGTGGCGCGGTGCCGGCGCTGTTGGCATGGCGCAGCGCGTCGCCGCTGCGGTCCACGCCCGGGCCCTTGCCGTACCAGATGCCGAAGACGCCATCGAACTTCTGGTTGCCGTACAGCGCGATCTGCTGCGTGCCCCATATCGCGGTCGCGGCCAGGTCCTCGTTCAGCGCCGGGCGCACCACGATATTGGCGGCCTGCATGCGCTTCTTCTGCTGCGCCAGCTGCATGTCGTAGGTGCCGAGCGGCGAGCCGCGGTAGCCACTGATATAGCCGCCGGTATTCCAGCCCTGGGCCTTGTCCAACTCATGCCGCAGCAGCGGCAGCCTTACCAGCGCCTGGATGCCGGACAGCAGGGTGGTTTCCCCAGGGGAAGCCGCCGTGCCCTCCCAGCGGTCCTCAAGCGTCACGTTCGGCCGAAGAATGCTGCCCATGGATGTTCTCCCTCGGCATGCAGGCTAGAACATTTGTACCGGGGCAGGAAATCCCGCCGCACGACCGCCCTGTCGCCCGGTGGCGGCCCGGGCGCTGGCGCCGGCTGGCCCCCGCCGCAAACAGTCCGTGGCAAGCGCCGCCCGCGACATAAGCTTGCTCGGGCCGGGCCTGGCGCTGGCATTCCGCCACCCACCGCCCCGCCGGCCAGGCCCGGATGACGCGACAAGTTGAAGCCGCGCCCCCTCCCCGCCGCTCAGGACCCAGGACCCAGGACCCTGGCCCGGACCAGCACCATGGACGCCCGGGCGTTTCGCCGGCAGCATTTCCGCCTCAGCACCAGGAGGCGCCGGATGGCACGCTTGCAGGACAGGGTCGCGATTGTCACCGGGGCGGCGCAGGGGCTCGGCCGGGCCATTGCGCTGAAGCTGGCCAGCGAGGGCGCCCGGCTGGCGCTGCTGGACCTGCAGGCGGCGGCGGTGGCGGAAACCGCCGCCATGGTGCGGGTCGCCGGCGGCGAGGCCATGGCCTGGGCCGGGGACGTGACCGACGAAGCCACCGTCACCGACCTGTTCGGCCAGATCCACGCGCATTACGGCCAGGTGGACGTGCTGGTGAACAATGTCGGCGGCAGCCGCAACATGAAGATCTGGGAAATGACGGCGGAGGCCTGGGACTTCACCATCCGCCTGAACCTGCGCAGCGCCTTCCTGTGTACCCGCGCGGTGCTGCCGGGGATGATGGCGCGCAAGGCCGGCAACATCATCTGCCTGTCCTCGGGCGCGAAGGAAGGCACGCCCTGGTCCGCCGAGGATCAGGGCGCCAGCGCCTATTCCACCTGCAAGGCCGGCATCCACGGCTTCATCCGCGACCTGACCTGGGAACTTTCACCCTACGGCATCCGCACCAATGCGGTGGCGCCGGGGCCCATCGCCACGGACAAGAACGCGCCGCTGTTCGCCGCCCAGGAAACCCGCCTGGTGCATCCGCCCAGCCGCATGGTGCCGATGGTGCGCCTGGGCCAGGCGCATGAGATCGCCGACGCGGTCTGCTTCCTGGCCAGCGATGAGAGCAGCTACATCACCGGCGTCACGCTGGACGTGGCCGGGGGCCGCTGAAGCGAGGCACAGCTCCCGGCGGGGCATTCCCCGCCGGGAGCATGGGGCTCAGTGCGCCTCGGCGGCGTCGTAGTGGCGCTTCACCGTGCCATAGGCCGACAGCACGCCGAACAGGAACAGCGCGAAGCCGAAGAACTGGAGGTAGTCGCTCGCGGCCGCGGCAGCGAACAGCCCCACCAGGGCAAGGATGGCGTACAGGACGATGAAGAAAAACGAGGTCGCGCTCATGGCCGATGCTCCTTCTTGGTCGGCAGGTCGTCGTACAGAATGCGGGTCGCGGCGCCGTCCAGGTCTTCGTACTGGCCGGACCGCAAGGCCCAGAGGAAGCCAAGCAGGGCGATGAAGCCCATCAGCATGGCTACCGGCATCAGCAGGATCAGGCTGTCCATGCTGTGGTCTCCTTCCCCGCCCGCAGGGCATTGAGGATGACGATGATCGAGGAGCTGGCCATGATGACCGCGGCCAGCAGCGGGGTGACGATGCCCAGCACCGCCAGCGGAATGGCCAGCGCGTTGTAGGCAAGGGAAAGGCCGATGTTCTGCCGGGCCAGCCGTTGCGCCCGGCGGGCGGTGGCGATGGCAATGGGCAGGGAAGCCAGCGATTCGCTGCGCAGCACCAGGTCGGCGGCGGTTTGTGCCAGGTCGGTGCCGTCATCCGGCGCGGCGGAGACATGCGCCAGCGCCAGCGCGGCGGCGTCGTTGATGCCATCCCCCACCATCAGCGGGCGATGCCCGGCGGCGCGCAGCGCCTGGATGCGGGCGGCCTTGTCCTCGGGCGAAACCCCGGCGCGCCAATGGGCCACGCCGGCTTCCGCCGCCACCCGGGCCACGGCCGGGGCGGCGTCGCCGGAGAGCAGTTCAACCTGCAGGCCCAGGGCGCGCAGCCCGGCCACGGCCTGGGCGGCATCGGTGCGCAGCTTGTCGGCGAAGCGGAAGGCCACCGGCGCGGCGCCGGGTTCGGCCAGCCACAAGGTCAGGCCCGGGTTGTCACCGGCCACGGCGCAGAAGCCGGCGCTGCCCAGCCGGGTGCAGCCCAGCTTCAGGCCGCGGCCGGGCATTTCCTCCACCCCCTCAACCACCGGCGCGGCCGGGCAGGCCCGGGCCAGGGCGCGGGCCAGCGGGTGCCGGCTGGCGCGGGCGATGGAAGCGGCGCGGCGCAGTTGCGCGTTGCTCCACAGCCCGGGCAGCAGCACCGGGCGGCCTTCGGTCAGGGTGCCGGTCTTGTCCAGCACCGCCACATCGGCGCTGGCCAGGCGTTCCAGCGCGGTGGCGGACGAAACCAGCACACCACGGCGGAACAATGCCCCCACCGCCACCACCTGCACGGCGGGAATGGCAATGGCGAAGCCGCAGGGGCAGGTGACGATCAAGGCCGCCACGGCCGGCACCAGCGCCTGGGACCACGGCATGCCGGCCACCAGCCACCAGTACAGGAAGGTGGCCAGCGCCACCGCATGCACCACGGGCACGAACCAGGCCACCACCCGGTCCGCCAGGTTCACGAAGCGGCCCTTGGCCTGCTCGGCGCGTTCCAGCAGCCGGCCCATCGCGGCCAGGGAGCCATCGGCGGC
>CANBXZ010000293.1 GCA_947373495.1 Acetobacteraceae bacterium | reverse complement strand
ATTTGCCGCCCGGAAGGGGCAAAAAGCGGCAGGTCCCGCGGTGCCGCCGGCAGGTGCTCCAGCACATCCTCGGCGGTTTCCACCAGGTGCGCTCCCTGGCGGATCAGGTCGTTGGAGCCACGGCAGCGTGGGTCCAGCGGGCTGCCCGGCACGGCATACAACTCCCGCCCCGCCTCCAGCCCCATGCGGGCCGTGATGAGCGTGCCGGAACGATGCGCCGCCTCCACCACCACCACGCCGAGCGACAGCCCGGCGATGATGCGATTGCGACGAGGGAAATGGCGCGCCATGGGGGCAGTGCCGAAGGGGGCTTCGGTGAGGATGGCACCACCCTCGGCGGCGATGCGGGCCTGCAATGGACCGTGTTCGGGCGGGTAGGGCTGGTCCAGCCCACCGGCTACCGCCGCCACGGTGCGGCCGCCACGCAGGGCGCCCAGATGCGCCGCGGCGTCGATGCCACGGGCCGCGCCGGAGACGACCACCTGGCCCGCACGGGCCAGCGCCTCAGCCAGTTCCTCGGCGATCCGTCGTCCCGCGGCGGAGGCGTTGCGCGCGCCGACGATGGCAACCGCGCTGCCGGCCAGGGCTTCAGGCGCCCCCAGCATGGCCAATACTGGTGGCGGGTCATCCAGTTCGGCCAAGAGCGGTGGATAGCCCGGGTGACCCATGAACAGGAAACGCCCGCCATAGCGGTCCACGGCTTCCCATTCGCGTTCGGAGTCGGCGAGGGTGGCCGGCTTGAGGCGGCCACGGCTGAAACCGGGCAAGGCATCCAGCGCCGCCGAGGCCCGGCCGAAGCGTTCCAGCAGGCGGCGATAGGTCTGGGCGCCAACACCTTCGGTGCGGGCCAGGCGCAGACAGGCCAGGGCCTCTGCCGGTGTCACTTACCCTTGCCGATTTGGGGCTCGGTGCCGGCCAGCAGGCGTTCGATATTGGCCTTGTGGCGCCACACAACATAAAGCGCCACGGCCAGTAGCGCCCAGGCGATGGGCTGGGCCAGCAGCACGAAGCCGGCGACCGCGGCAACGGCCATGGCGAACAGCGAACCGACCGAGGAAATGCGGAACAGCGCCGCCCCGGCCAGCCATGCCAGGCAGGCCGCCAGGCCGATGGGCCAGGAGATGGCCCAGAAGGTGCCGAGCGCCGTCGCCACGCCCTTGCCGCCCTTGAAGCCCAGCCAGACCGGATGCAGATGGCTGAGCACGGCCGCCAGCCCGGCCAACGCCGCCCATTGTGGCCCCGCCAGCCACCAAGCCAGCCCCACCGCCAGCGCACCCTTGCCGGCGTCGAGCAGCAGCGTGGCCAGGGCCAGCGGCTTGTTGCCGGTGCGCAGCACATTCGTGGCACCGATATTGCCGCTGCCGATGCTGCGGATGTCGCCCAGGCCGGCCATGCGAGTCAGCACCAGGCCAAACGGAATGGAGCCGAGCAGCAGGCCGATCAGGACCGAAACCAGGGCGGCGGTCATGCGCCGAATACCCGTCGGCCGGCCTTCCAGGTACCCAGCACCTTGCCCTCCAGCGCGCGACCGTCGAACGGGGAGTTCTGCGCCTTGCCCGGGAGCGTACCGGCTTTCACCTGCCAGCCACGTTCGAGGTGGAACAGCACCAGGTCTGCCGGCGCACCCGGGGCCAGTCGGCCGCAGGACAACCCCAGCAGGTCGGCGGGGCGGCAGGTCAGAAGCGCCAGGGCTTCCAGCAGTTGCAGGTCTCCGCCATGCACCCGGGCCAACGTGATGCCCAGCAGCGTCGCCAACCCGGCGCCGCCGGCTTCGGCCTGGGCAAAGGGCAGGCGCTTGTCGTCGGCGTCATGAGGCTGGTGGTCGCTGGCGATCGCATCAATGGTGCCATCCCGCAGCGCCGCCACCACCGCCAGCCGGTCTGCTTCCGGCCGTAGCGGCGGAGAGAGCTTGGCATAGGTGCGGTAATCGCCGATCGCCGTCTCGTTGAGGTCGAAATAGGGTGGGGCAGTGTCGCATGTAATCCGCAGCCCCTCGGCCTTGGCAGCGCGAATTTCGAGCAGTGCCTCGGCGGTTGAGACATGAGCGAAGTGGACATGGCCGCCGGTGATTCGGGCCAGGGCGATGTCGCGCCGCACCATCATGGCTTCGGCGGCGCGGGGAATGCCGGGCAAGCCCAGTCGGGTGGCCAATTCGCCTTCCGTGGCAGCACCGCCAGCGGCCAGGCTTGGCTCCTCCGGGTGCTGGACCACGAAGCTGCCGAAGGCCTTGGCGTAGGACAGCGCCAACCGCATGGTCCGGGCATTGCCGATGGTGCGCACGCCATCCGAAAAGCCAATCGCGCCGGCTTCCTTCAGCAAGCCGAATTCAGCAATTTCCTTGCCTTCGCAATGCTTTGTCGCCGCGCCATAGGGTAGCAAGGAAATACGACCGGTAGCCTCACCGCGGCGCAGTACGAACTGAACCAGCGCGGGGTCGTCCAGTACCGGGTCGGTATTCGGCAAGGCGCAGAGCGTGGTGATGCCGCCGGCTGAGGCCGCCAGCGCCAGGGAGGTGATGGTTTCCCGATGCTCCTGCCCCGGCTCGCCGGTGGCAACGCGCATGTCCACCAGGCCCGGGGCCAGGCAGGCGCCATCTGCATCCAGCGTTTCAGCGCCTTCGGGGGCGGCCACGACGGCGCCCACTTCAGCGATGAGGCCGCCCTGGATGAACAGCGAGCCGAGGATGTCCAGGCCGCTGGCGGGGTCCAGCAGGCGGGCGTTGCGGATGAGCAGCGGCGCGCCGCGGCGGTCGGTACCGACGGGCAGAGTGGGATTAAGCATTGCGGCGAAGCTCCCGCGCCAGCACGTCCAGCACGGCCATGCGCACCGCTACACCCATTTCCACCTGTTCGCCGATGACGCTGCGTTCCGGGTCGTCGGCGATGGCGCTGTCGATCTCGATGCCCCGGTTCATCGGGCCCGGGTGCATGACGATGGCATCCGGCTTGGCATAGGCCAGCTTCTCGGCATCCAGCCCATAGAAACGGAAGAATTCCCGGCTTGAGGGCACCAGCCCGCCTACCATGCGTTCTTTCTGAAGTCGCAACATCATCACCACGTCGGCGTCCTTCAGGCCGGTGCGCATGTCGTGGTGCACCTCCACCCCCATGCGG
The DNA here is from genome assembly GCA_947373495.1 of Acetobacteraceae bacterium. GTDB lineage: Bacteria > Pseudomonadota > Alphaproteobacteria > Acetobacterales > Acetobacteraceae > CAIMOR01. The sequence continues at coordinate 2,674 of CANBXZ010000293.1, read as the reverse complement.
GCGGCTTCGGCTGGAATAAGCGTGGGCGGGCCAACGATGCGCACCCGGGCGTTCATGGCCAGCAGCAGGTGGATGTTGCTGCGGGCTACCCGGGAATGCAGCACGTCGCCGCAGATCGCCACGGTCAACCCTTCAAGCCGGCCCTTGCGGCGGCGCATGGTCAACGCGTCCAGCAGGGCCTGGGTTGGGTGCTCATGCGTCCCATCGCCGGCATTGATGACGCTGGCACTGACCTTTTGAGACAGCAGCGCCGGCGCGCCGGACTGGGCGTGACGGATGACCAGCAGGTCGCAATGCATGGCGTTCAACGTGCTGGCGGTGTCGAGCAGCGTTTCGCCCTTGTTCACGCTGGACTGGCTGACCGACATGTTGATGACATCGGCGCCCAGCCGCTTGCCGGCCAGTTCGAAACTGGTGCGGGTGCGAGTGCTGTCCTCGAAGAACAGGTTGATGAGGGTGCGGCCCTTCAGCAGGTCCCGCTGGGTCTTGCCCGAGCGATTGAGCAGGGCATAGCTTTCTGCCAGTTCCAGCAGGGCAGAGATGTGCGGCGGCTCCAGGCCCTCGATAGCCAGCAGGTGGCCACCGGGGAGGATAGGATAGGAAAAGGACATCAGCGCGAGTCGTCCTGGCAGGGCGAGGGCAAGCTAGCCGGGGGGCGGGAGGCATCCAAGGCCGACTGCAACATATACGCCGCCGCCGCCGCATCTACCGATGCCGCACGTTTCTTGCGGGTCATGTCCGCTTCGATCATCGCCCGGTTCACCGCGGCGCTGGAAAGCCGCTCATCCCACAGCGCCACGGGCAGGCCGGTGGCCTCGCCCAACGCCATGGCCCAGTCCTTGGCCGCCTGGGCGGCGGGGCCGAAGCTGCCATCCATGCCCAGTGGCAGCCCCACCACCAGGCCGGCGGCACCTTCCCGGGTGGCCATGGCGTTGATCTCGGCAGCGTTCGCCTTCAGCTTTGCCCGCGCCAGGCCGCCATAAGGGCTGGCCAGCATCAGCGAAACATCGCTCAACGCCACGCCTATTGTCTTGCTGCCCGGGTCCAGCCCGATCAGCCGTTGCCCGCGTGCCAGCCCGGCCCGCAAGTCCACCATGTTGAATACGCCCATGGCGGCCGTTATGGTCCGCCCCCTTCGCGCGCGAAAGACACAAGTAGAACCATGTCCCTCGATACCGCCACCGTAAGGCGCATCGCCTCGCTTGCCCGCATCAGGCTGGAGGAGGTCGATGTTGCCCGTATGCAGAACGAACTCAACGGCATCCTGGGGTGGATCGAGCAACTCCAGGCCGTGAACACCGATGGCGTCGAGCCCATGTCCGGCGGTGCCCCACTCGGTCAGCCCGCCATGCGCCAGCGGCCGGACGCGGTGACCGATGGCGGCATCCCCGACCAGGTGCTGGCTAATGCGCCAGACCGTGCCCACGACTACTTCGCCGTACCCAAGGTGGTGGAATAACGCCGATGCACCCGACCGATTTCACCCTGCGCGGCGCAATTGACGCGTTGAACGAGGGCATGATCAGCAGCGTCGAACTGACCCAGGCCCACCTGGACGGTATCGCCAAGCTCAACCCGCGGCTGAACGCCTACATCACCGTCACCGGGGAAAAGGCGCTGGAGGCGGCCAAGGCCAGCGATGCCCGTCGCGCCGCTGGTCAGGTTGGTCCGCTGGAAGGCATTCCGCTGGCGATCAAGGACCTGTTCTGCACCGCTGGTACCCTGACCACCGCAGGCAGCAAGATTCTGGGCAACTTCGTCCCACCCTATGAGAGTACCGTTTCGGGCAACCTGTTGCGGGATGGCGCGGTTTTTCTGGGCAAAGCCAACCTGGACGAATTTGCCATGGGCTCCTCCAATGGCACCAGTGCCTTCGGCCCGGTGGAGAATCCCTGGAGCCGCAAGGGCGACCCGGGCGTGCGGCTGGTGCCGGGCGGTTCGTCGGGCGGTTCGGCTGCCGCCGTGGCAGCACGCCTGGCGCTGGGGGCCACCGCCACGGATACCGGCGGCTCCATCCGCCAGCCGGCGGCCTTCTGTGGCATCGCCGGTATCAAGCCGACCTATGGCCGGTGCAGCCGCTTCGGCGTTGTCGCCTTTGCCTCCAGCCTGGACCAGGCCGGCCCGGTGGCCCGCACGGTGGAGGATTGCGCCATCATGCTGAAGTCGATGTCCGGTTTCGACCCCAGGGACAGCACCAGCGCCGATATGCCGGTGCCGGACTTTGCCACTGCATGTGCCCGGGGCGTGAAGGGCCTGCGGATCGGCATTCCCAAGGAATACCGGCTCGATGGCATGCCGGCCGAGATCGAGGCGCTGTGGCAACAAGGCATCGACTGGCTGCGCGCCCAGGGTGCCGAGATTGTCGAGATCAGCCTGCCGCACACGAAGCACGCGTTGCCCACCTATTACGTGGTGGCGCCGGCGGAGGCTTCCTCGAACCTTGCCCGCTATGATGGCGTGCGCTTCGGCCGGCGCGAGACGGCGGCCGACAGCGACCTGAAGGACCTGTACCAGCGTACCCGCGCCGCAGGCTTCGGCGACGAGGTGAAGCGGCGCATCATGATCGGCACCTATGTGCTGAGCGCCGGCTATTACGATGCCTACTACCTGAAGGCACAGAAGGTCCGCGCCCTGATCCGTCGGGACTTCGACCAGGCCTGGGAAAACTGCGACG
>CANBXZ010000292.1 GCA_947373495.1 Acetobacteraceae bacterium | reverse complement strand
GTGCAGCGCCGGCGCGCGCGGTGCCTCAGCCGGCCGGGCTGGCCGACGGTGTTCATCACCTCGCGCAGCAGGTCGCTGTCGGTGACGGTCTCGGCCTCCGCATGGCGCCCGCGGGCGCTGAGTTCGCGCTTATGGGGAACTGCCAGCGGTCTGCCTCCGGGTCATCGGGGCTGATGGGATTGAAGGTCTGTCGGCGCCTTGGTGACCAGCATCGTGGGCACCGGCGGGCCAACCTGATGCCGAACTTCTATAATGCCGTATCGGAACATTCTGCGTTGGGCCTCATTCTGGCCACAGCCGGCATGTAGGTTTTCCCGGCTGTCGCGGTTGGCGCGGCGGCATCATCTCCAGCTGCCGGTATTCCGACGATGAGCTTCGCTCCCTCCCGCTTTCCTTCCAGTCGGCGCTGGATGGCGCTGCTCACCCTGGCCTTCGCGTTCGCCGGCGTGGCCGGCCCTGCCTCCGCCCAGCGGCAAGACAGCCAGGTGGGGTCGGTGGGGGCCGCCCAGATCTGGCGGGTGACGGAGAATGGCCGGTTCGACCGCTGCTACGCGCTGTTCCCCGGGCCGGGCGGCGGGACGCGCATCTTCTTCACCAAGGACCGGCAATATGTCCTGACAGCGCCGAATGTGCCGCCGCAGCGAGGCCTGCTGACGATCGCCATCGACACGCCGCGCGGCATCATCGGCCTGGATGCCCGGCGCGTCGGCCCGAACGGGTCGGAGCAGCGCGTCCTGGTCGCGCTGAATGGCAACCAGGCCACGCAGATGCTCGATATCCGCAGCAACTTCACCTTGACCGTGGACACCACCCGCTTCCGCTACCCGCTGGGCAACATCCCTTCGATGGCGCGCGTCTTTGAATCGGTTGAGAACTGCACCAACACGAATTCGGGGTTCCGGCGGTGATGGCGAACATGCTGCGGTCTCGAAACATGACCTTCAAATTCAGCCAGGTGTGGCTGGCTTTCGCCTTGGTGCTGCTGTCGGTCCCACTGGTTTCGGGGGAGGCCAGCGCTCAGACCCGCAGCGGCGGCCGGTTCATCGTCAATCAACTGTCAGGGCGGTGCATCGACGTTGCGGGGGCGCCAGGTACCGGCAATGGCGCGCCGATCATCCTCTACGATTGCGAGCTTTCGGGGCGGAATCCCAATGGCTCGCAGACGGACCAGCAATGGACGCTGGACCGCTCCGGGTTGATCCGGAACAGGCTGTCCGGGAAGTGCATCGACGTGCCGGGCGCGCCGGGTACGGCCAATGGCGCACGCCTGAGGCTCTGGGAGTGCGAGGTTGCCGGCGGGCCCACCGATCAATTGTGGGGACTTGAATAAGGCGGAACACGCGGCAACATCGGCTTTGGCAACGCCTTGCCCGTTGCCAAGGCGCCAGTCGCGGTCCTGCGGCTATCCCGGTTCGCCGAAGCGGTAGCCGACGCCTAGTTCGGTCCGCAGCAAGGGCGCCATGCACGACGGCAGCACTCGTCGCAGCACCGCGTCCTCATCCTGCTTTCCTGGCCGTCGAAGGGACCAGATCATCTGGAATACGTCGATGGAGACGCTGATGGATCGAGCGCTCATTCGCCTTCCCTCCGAATCCGACGTTTGACATCGCGGCGCAACAGTTTGCGCTGCTTGTGCGGACGAGCGTGGTACGTCGTCACCACGACGCCGTCGTGCTCAACCACTCGCACGCCACGCAGCCGGGCTGCGTGATCCATCAGCTGTTTGCAGGCCATCATGAACTGCGTGCAGTCCCGCTCGCGCAAAAGCCAACCGCCTTCCACTTCTGTCCCAAGGCCGGTGCTGCTAAAGGTGCCGATGGCGGTGCCGCCGGCCGAGGCGACCAGCGTGTTGGCGGTGGCCGCGGACAGCCCATTCTGCTGGGCGCCAACCTTCAGCGCCGGAGCGGCGGCGGTCCCTGCTGGGAGGGCAGCGACGCCGGCCGAGAGCGTCATGCTTGTGCCGACCGTCAGCGCGCCGCCGACGGTCGCAGCGCCGGTCAGGGTCAGTGCCGGGGCGGTTAACGCGCCATCGGTATCCAGCGTCGGTAGGTTGGCCGCGCCAGGCGCCAGCATCAGGTATTTGGTGCCGGCGCCCCAGTTGATCGCCGAGGTGCCGCCGGCAGTATTGCGCCTGATTTGCGCCCGGGTCAGCGTGCCTGGCGAGCCGGCGGTGTAGATGCCCTCGCCGATCTCGAACGCGGTCGGCGCGGTCAGGCTGTCGACGCACTAGGCAGGAGGGCTATTGATGCACCAGGCTAGCCAGGACCGTTTCGAGGTGACGCCTGCCGTACAGGATCCGCATGATCCGCGCTCGCGGTAAGTCTTCAGCCTGGTACACCACGAGGTAGTCAAAGCCCGGAATCACCAAGAACCGAAATCGCTCCGGCGCGAGGTCAGGACGCGTCACACCGATATCCGGGAAGTCCCCGATCCGCCGAGCTGCGCGACGTACGGCATCGCGCAAATCCGACGCCGCCTGTGGGTTGTTCTGCTCAATCCAAAACAGGGCGTCGCGCAGATCCTCGCGCGCTGCGGGCGTGAGAACAGCCGGCTGGGTCAGCCTCCGGCGCGGCGCACCGCCTCCTGACCAGCGGCGCGGGTGCGGAGTTCTGCATCCACTTCGGCAATCACGTCATCGACCTCGTAGCAGCCCTTCTCGTCAGCCTCGCAGCTGACGCGCTCCAGCATCCGTGTGAAGACAAGGCGCTTCGATTCCTGCTCCTGCAGCAGGCGAAGTGCCGCGCGCATCACCTCACTCACATTGCCGTAGCGGCCTGTCGCCACGCAGGTTTCAGCGAAGCCCTCCAGCTCCGGCGTCAGGCTCACATTGGGCATAGCGGAGTCCTATCCAACAACCATGTCATACTTTGACATTGGGCTGCCCAATTTCAAGTCCGGATGCACCCCCAGCAGGGCTCTCGCCACCGACCGATGCCGGAGCCAGCGAAGACCGCGCCTATTCCGCGGCGAACAGTGCCTCCACATCGGCCTCGCTCAGCCGCAGCGCGCCGCCGGCCTCGGCTTGCAGCACCGCTGCCACTAGGGCGCGCTTGCGCTCCTTCAGCGTCTCCATCTTCTCCTCGATGCTGCCCAGCGTGACCAGGCGATGCACGAAGACCGGCCGCTCCTGGCCGATCCGGTGCGCGCGGTCGGTGGCCTGGTCCTCGGCCGCCGGGTTCCACCAAGGGTCGTAGTGGATGACGGTGTCCGCCGCGGTCAGGTTCAGCCCAACGCCGCCCGCCTTCAGGCTGATGAGAAACACCGGCACCTCGCCGGCCTGGAAGCGGCTGACCGGGGTCTCGCGGTCGCGGGTGTCGCCGGTCAGCAGCACATAGGGGATAGCCACCGCCTGCAGCCGCGCCTCGATCAGCGCCAGCATCGAGGTGAACTGCGAGAACACCAGCACCCGGCGGCCTTCACCCAGGAGCACGCCGAGCAACTCCAACAGGCGCTCCAGCTTGGCCGAGCCGGCCTTGGTCTTCTGCGCCGCGGTCAGCTTCAGCAGGCTTGGGTCGCAGCAGGCCTGGCGCAGCTTCAGCAGCGCCTCCAGGATGACGATGCCCGAGCGCGCCAGGCCGCGCGCCGCGATGGCCGCGCGGACCTTACTGTGCATCGCCAGGCGAATGCCCTCGTAGATCGCGCGCTGGCCGGCCTCCATTTCCACTGGTTCCAGGATCTCGGTCTTGGGCGGCAGGTCGTGGACCACCTCCTCCTTGGTGCGGCGGACCAGGAACGGCTTCACCCGCCGGCGCAGCGCCGCCTGGCGTGGCGCGTCGCCCTGCTTCTCGATCGGCGTCCGATATTGCCGGCGGAACATCGCCTCGGTGCCGAGAAAACCCGGCGCCAAGAAGTCGAACAGCGACCACAACTCGCCCAGATGGTTCTGCAACGGCGTGCCGGAGAGGCAGAGCCGCTGGCCTGCCTGCAAGCGCATCGCCTGGCGGGTGGTTTCCGCCTTGGGGTTGCGGATCGCTTGCGCCTCGTCCAGCACCACCACATGCCAGGGCTGCGCGGTCAGCACGGCGTGGTCGCGTGCCAGCAGCGGATAGGTGGTCAGCACCAGGTCATGCGCGCCGATCCGCTGGAATTGCTGCGCGCGCGTGGGGCCGTGCAGTGCAAGCACGCGCAGGCCGGGCGCAAAGCGCGCTGCCTCGCGCCGCCAGTTGGGGATCAGGCTGGTCGGGCAGACCAGCAGCGCGGGATGTTCCAGACGCCCGGCGGCCTGCTCAATGGCCAGGTGCGCCAGGGTCTGCACCGTCTTGCCCAGGCCCATGTCGTCCGCCAGCACGCCGCCCAGCCCAGCGCCGCGAAGAAATTGCAGCCAGGCCACACCCTCGGCCTGGTAGGGGCGCAGCTTGCCCTGGAAGCCCTCGGGCAGTTCCACCGGCGGGATGCTGCCCTCGGCCCCGGCCAGCTGCCGCCCCAATGCCCGCAGCGCCTCGCCGCCCTGCCAGGCCAGGCCCGAGGCTGCTTCCAGCGCCAGCGCCTCGGCGGCGTCCAGGCGGGTGAACCGCACCGGCGCCTCGCCAGACGGATCCAGCCGGCCTTCGGCGAACAGCTCGGCCAGCGCCAGCAGCATCGGCCTGATCCGCGCCATCGGCAGGGATAGCAGGCGGCCGTCAGGCAGCGGCAGCAGGAAGGGCTCGTCGTCGTCGTGGTGCTCAACCAGCGCCTCGCCCCGGCCGCCGGCAATCAGGCGCAACAGCAACGGCAGCAGGTCCAGCCGCTCGCCATCCACCACCACGCCGAGTTCCAACTCGAACCAGTCGATGCCGGAGCCTTCGTTGAGCCGCGCATCGATCTCGCCCTCGGGTTCGGCCAGCCGCACCGGGAAGTCCTCAGCGATGGTCACCACCCAGCCCTCGGCGCGCAGCGCCGGCAGCAGCGTGGTCACCACCTCGATCCAGTCGATATCGCCGCCGTGCGGCGGCAGGATAAAGTCGCCACGCGCCGCCTCGGCATGGGCCAGCGGCAGGTAGTTGGACAGCCGGACCAGACCGGCGGCGCCGAGGCGCGTCGCGGCGTCGGCCTCGGCCTTGGCGTCACGGGTGAGCCGGAACATCCGGCCTCCCACCGCCACGGTGCGCGGCGTGGCGTCGTAGCTCGGCTGGCAGTCCAGCGGGCCGTAGCCCAGGCGCAGGCGCGCCACCGGCAGTGCTCCCGGCTCCGAGCCGCGCGGCCGCCAGGGATCCGCAGCCAGCGGCATGGTGGTGAGCAGCAGGCGCCGTTCCGGCTTGCCGCCCAGCGCTTCCGGCGCGCCGGGGTTGAGCGGAGCGGGCACGGCCGGCACCCGCCGCGCCAGTTCGGCGGCGACCTGCTCAGCCGCTTCCGGCGGCACCGGTGGCGCCGCCAGCAGACGCTGGAGCGTGGCGGCGGGCATGCCGCAGTCCAGCGGCCCCAGCGTGTTGGTGGCTGCGTCAAGGAACCACGGCGCCGGCAGCGCAAAGCTTTGCAGGCCAGGTGCCAGACGCAGCGCGATGCGCTGGCTGCCATCGGGGCCTAGCACCCAGTCGAGGCTGGCCGGCTGCGGCGCCGCCTCGGCCAGCGGCAGCGCCTCCGGGCTGCCCCAGCGGGCGCGGCCGGTCGCCAGGATGCGGCGCAGCAGCTCCTCGGCCTCCGCGTCGGCGGCGAGGCCGCTTGGCGCATAGGCCACCTCCTCCAGCCGCCGGACGATGGTCCGGTCGGCCGCGGTGAGGTAGCGCGGCGTCGCCGAGGGCGATTGCAGCCGATAGCGCCGCACCGCGCCGCCGGAGCCGTCCTTGCGCAGCGCCTGCACCATCGGCGTCACCACCAGGAC
>CANBXZ010000291.1 GCA_947373495.1 Acetobacteraceae bacterium | reverse complement strand
GTCTCCCGCGCCGGCAGCCAGCGCGAGGCGCTGACCCTGTTGCTCGCCAGCCCGGAGTTCCAGCGGCGATGACCACCCTTGCTTCCCGTCGTGCCTTGCTGGGGTTGGCGGTCTCGGTGGCGCTGGGGCGCAGCCGGCTGGCCTTCGCCGCCACCCCGGCCCCCGCGGCCGAAGCCCGCCTGGTGGTGGTACTGCTGCGCGGCGCGCTGGACGGGCTGGCCGCGGTGCCGCCCTATGGCGATGCCGACTACGCCCGGCATCGCGGCGACCTGGCCATTCCGGAGCCGGGCCAGGAGAACGGCGCGCTGGACCTGGGCGGCCGCTTCGGCCTGCACCCCCGGCTGGCGCAATTGCATGGGCTCTACGCCGCCAATGAGGCGCTGGTGTTCCACGCCGTCGCCGGCCCCTGGCGCAGCCGCAGCCACTTCGAGGCGCAGGACCTGCTGGAAGCCGGCGCCGAGCAGCGGCTGGAAAGCGGCTGGCTCAACCGCGCGCTGCGGGCGATGCCGGCGGAAGGCCCTGGCCATAGCCGGCGCGGGCTGGCGGTGGGGGTGGATGTGCCGCTGCTGCTGCGCGGCCCGGCGCATGTCGGCAGCTTTGCCCCGGCGGCCTCGGCGCGGGTGGACACCAGCATGCTGGCCGAACTGGCCTTGCTGCACGACGCCGACCCGGTGCTGGGCCCGGCCTTCCATGAAGGGCTGCGGGCGCGCGGCTTCACCAGCACGGTGCTGGCCGGGCAGGCGCCCCCGCCCGGCGACCGCAACGCCTTTCCGGCGCTGGCCGCCGCCGCCGGCCGGCTGCTGGCGGAAGCCAATGGCCCGCGCATCGCCGCGCTGGAACTGACCGGCTGGGACACCCACGCCTTCCAGCCCGCCCGGCTGGCCACCCCGCTGACGCAGCTGGACAACGGGCTGGCCGCGCTGAAGGCGGCGCTGGGCCCGGCCTGGGGGCAGACCGCGGTGCTGGTGCTGACCGAGTTCGGCCGCACCGTGCGGGTGAACGGCACCCGCGGCACCGACCACGGCACCGCCGGCTGCGCCTTCCTGGCCGGGGGCGCGGTGGCCGGCGGCCGGGTGCTGGCGGACTGGCCGGGCCTGGGCGAAAGCCAGTTGTTCCAGAACCGCGACCTGGCGCCGACGCGGGACCTGCGCAGCATCGCCAAGGGCCTGCTGCGGGACCACCTGAAGCTGCCGGCCGCCGCGCTGGACCAGGCCTTCCCGGGCAGCGCCGAGGCGGCGCCGCTGGCCGGGTTGCTGCGCGCCTGAAGCCGGGGCGGGCGGCCGCTACCCCGGCCTGCACCTGGCACGGTGCGTCGGGACAGCGGCCGGCCCAGCACCGGAGCGTGATCGCCTGGGATGCGTCTGCCGAAAGGCGCGAACCACGCGACAAAACAACGGGCTGGAACCTGATCGGCGCTTCAGTCAGCGCCGGCCAGGCTTCAAGGCCGGGCGCAGCCGGCCGGCGCTCAGGCTGGCCGCACCAGCACGTGCTTCTTGCGGCCCAGGCTGAGCTTGGCGGCGCCGTCGCGCAGGTCGGCCTCGGTCACGGCCTGGTTGGCGTCGCTCACCGCGGCATCGTTCAGGCGCACGCCGGCCTGTGCCACCAGGCGGCGGGCCTCGCCCTTGCTGGCCACCAGCTTCGCCGCCACCAGCAGGTCCGCCAGGGAAGCGGGCAGGGCATGGCTGATGCTGGGCAGGGTCTCGGCCGCGGCACCTTCCTCGAACGCCCGGCGGGCGGTCTCGGCGGCCTGCTGGGCGGCTTCCGGGCCATGCAGCAGGGTGGTGGCCTCGGTCGCCAGCACCTTCTTGGCCTCGTTGATCTCGGCCCCGGCCAGGGCGCCCAGGCGGCGAACCTCGGCCATCGGCAGTTCGGTGAACAGGCCGAGGAACCTGCCGACATCGGCGTCCTCGGTGTTGCGCCAGAACTGCCAGTAGTCATAGGGGCTCAGGCGCTCGGCGTTCAGCCACACGGCGCCGGCCGCGGTCTTGCCCATTTTCGCGCCGGAAGCGGTGGTCAGCAGCGGCGTGGTCAGGCCGAAGGCCTCGGCGCCATCCATGCGGCGGCACAGCTCCACCCCCATGATGATGTTGCCCCACTGGTCACTGCCGCCCATCTGCATGGTCACGCCATGGGCGCGGCGCATGGCGGCGAAGTCGTAGCTTTGCAGCAGCATGTAGTTGAATTCGAGGAAGCTGAGGTTCTGCTCGCGGTCCAGCCGGGTCTTCACGCTGTCCATGGTCAGCATGCGGTTGACGCTGAAGTGGCGGCCGACATCGCGCAGGAAGGGCACGTACAGCAGCTGGTCCAGCCATTCGGCGTTGTCCAGCATGATGGCATCGGTCGGCCCGGCGCCGAAGCGCAGGAAGCTGTCGAACACGCGGCGGATGCCGGCCTTGTTGCGCTCGATCGCGGCGTCGTCCAGCAGCGGCCGGGCCTCGTCGCGGAAGGAGGGGTCGCCCACCTTGGTGGTGCCGCCGCCCATCAGCACCACCGGGCGTTGGCCGGTGCGCTGCATCAGCCGCAGCAGCATGATCTGCATCAGGCTGCCGACATGCAGGCTGTCCGCCGTGCAGTCGAAGCCGATATAGCCGGAGACGGGGCCCGCCAGCATGCGGGCGTCCAGCGCCTCCACATCGGTGATCTGGTGGACGTAGCCGCGCTCCTGCGCGATACGGATGAAGTCGCTTTTCGGGCTCATCGGGCCCCCCTAGCACAGAGGCGCCATGCTTAGAACCATCGGGCTGATGAGCGGCACCTCGCTGGATGGCGTGGATGCCGCCTGGGTGGAGACGGATGGCGAGCGGATCGGCCGGCTGGGGCCCAGCCTGACCCTGCCCTACAATTCCCGGTTGCGGCTGGACCTGCGCCGGCTGCTGGACCTGGCCGGCGGGATCGGCCCCGACGACGCCTTCCTGGCGGATTGCGTGGCCCGGCTGACCGAGGTGCATGTCCAGGCGGTGGAACGGCTGCGCCAGCAGGTGCGCCGCGCCCTGCAGGAGGAGGTGGACCTGCTGGGCTTCCACGGCCAGACCATTCTGCACCGGCCGCAGGAAGGCCGCACCTGGCAGGTGGGGGATGCCGCGCTGCTGGCCCGCCGCACCGGGCTTTCGGTGGCCTATGACTTCCGCAGCGCCGATGTCGCCGCCGGCGGCCAGGGCGCGCCGCTGGTGCCGGTGGTGCATGCCGCGCTGGCGGCCGGGCTGCCCAAGCCCCTGGCGGTGCTGAACCTGGGCGGGGTGGCGAACGTGACCTTCATTGGCGCCGATGGCAGCCTGCTGGCCTTCGACACCGGCCCGGCCAATGGCCCGCTGGACGACTGGGCCCGCCGCCGCGCCGGCCGCGACTATGACAATGACGGCAGGCTGGCCCTGGCCGGCCAGGCCGATGGCGCCGTGCTGTCCCGCCTGATGCACCACCCCTACCTGGCCGCGCCGCCGCCCAAATCCCTCGACCGGCTGGATTTCGACCGGGCGCTGAAGGAGTCGGGCGTGGCGGAGCTTTCGCCCGAGGATGGCGCCGCGACGCTGGTGGCGTTCTGCGCCATCTGCGTTGCCGCCGGCGCCAGGCACTTCCCCGAACCGGCCGGGCTGTGGCTGGTGGGCGGCGGCGGGCGGCGCAACCCGGCGCTGATGCAGGCCCTTTCCGGCGCGCTGGAATGCCCGGTGCGCCCGGTGGAGGTGGTGGGCTGGCATGGCGACGCGCTGGAAGCCCAGGCCTTCGGCGTGTTGGCGGTGCGGGTGGCGCGCCGGCTGCCGCTGACCTTCCCGGGTACCACCGGGGTTGCCGCCCCGCTGACCGGCGGGCGGATGCTTGGCGGGTTGCTGTAGGGGCAGCCTCGCCCGTATGTTGCGCCGCAAACCAGCCTTGAAAACCCGAAAATGCCAGACGCAGCCAGCAAGAAACCGCCCAGCTTCCAGGAACTCATCCTGCGGCTGCACAGCTATTGGGCCGCCCAGGGCTGCCTGATCCTGCAGCCCTACGACATGGAAGTGGGCGCCGGCACCTTCCACCCGGCCACCACCCTGCGTGCGCTGGGGCCGAAGCCGTGGAAGGCCGCCTATGTGCAGCCCAGCCGCCGCCCGGCCGATGGCCGCTATGGCGAGAACCCCAACCGGCTGCAGCACTACTACCAGTACCAGGTCATCATGAAGCCGAGCCCGGTGGACCCGCAGGCGTTGCTGCTGGGCAGCTACCGCGCCATCGGCATCGACCCGGCGCTGCATGACGTGCGCTTCGTGGAGGATGACTGGGAAAGCCCGACTTTGGGCGCCTGGGGCCTGGGCTGGGAAGTGTGGTGTGACGGCATGGAGGTGACGCAGTTCACCTATTTCCAGCAGGTCGGCGGCATTCCCTGCGAAGTGCCCTCCTGCGAGTTGACCTACGGCCTGGAACGCCTGGCGATGTACGTGCAGGGCGTGGAGAACGTGTACGACCTGGACTTCAACGGCCAGGGCGTTTCCTACGGCGAGGTCTTCAAGCGCGCCGAGGTCGAGTACTCCGCCCACAACTTCGAACACGCGAACGTGGAAAAGCTGTTCCGGCATTTCCAGGACGCCGAGGAAGAGTGCAAGGCGCTGCTGGACCAGAAACTGGCGCTGCCGGCCTATGACCAGTGCATCAAGGCCAGCCACCGCTTCAACCTGCTGGACGCCCGCGGCGCCATCAGCGTGACCGAGCGCGCCAGCTACATCGGCCGGGTGCGCAATCTCGCCAAGGGCTGCTGCGAAGCCTGGATCGCCGGGGAGCAGCGCTGATGCCCGAATTGCTGATCGAGCTGTTCTCGGAGGAAATCCCGGCCCGCATGCAGGTGCGCGCGGCCGAGGACCTGGCCAAGGCGCTGCATGCCCAGTTGGGTGCGCTGATGCCGCAGCCGCCGCGCAGCTTTTCCGGCCCGCGCCGCCTGGCGGTGGTGGGCGAGATGGCGGCGCGCGCCGAATCCGCACCGAAGGAGGAACGCGGCCCGCGCGTGGGCGCGCCCGATGCGGCGCTGGAGGGCTTCCTGCGCAAGCACGGCGCCAGCCGCGAGGCGCTGGTGCAGGAAGGCCAGTTCTGGGTGCTGCACAAGCCCGGCGAGGTGGTGGAGGCCGCCGACCTGCTGGCCCGCGCCGTGCCCGCGGTGCTGCGCGCCTTCCCCTGGCCGAAGAGCATGCGCTGGGGCACCAGCCCCTTCCTGTGGGTGCGGCCGTTGCAGCGCGTGGTCTGCCTGCTGGGCGGGGAGGCGGTGCGCTTCCCGCTGGACCACCACATCATGTCCGGCGACGCCACCGAGGGGCACCGGGTGATGGCGCCGGGCGGCTTCCGGGTGACGGATTTCGCCAGCTACCAGGCCGCGCTGCGCGCCCGCAAGGTGGTGCTGGACGCGGCCGAGCGCGTGGCGCTGATCCGCGATGGCGTGGCCAGGCTGGCCGCCGCCGAGGGGCTTGAAGTGGTGCCGGATGAGGGCCTGCTGGCCGAGGTGGCCGGGCTGGTGGAATGGCCGGTGCCGCTGCTGGGCAGCATCGACGCCGCCTTCATGGACCTGCCGCCGGAAGTGATGCGCACGACCATGCGGATCAACCAGAAGTACTTTGCCCTGCGCTACCCGGATGGCCGCGCCGCGCCGCGCTTCGCCCTGGTGGCGAATATCGAGGCGATCGACGGCGGCCACGCGCTGGTGGCCGGCAATGAGCGCGTGCTGCGCGCCCGGCTGAGCGATGCGCGCTTCTTCTGGGACCTGGACCGCAAGCAGAAGCTTGAGGACTACCTGCCGAAGCTGAACACCGTGGTGTTCCACGCCAAGCTGGGCACCCAGGGTGAGCGGGTG
>CANBXZ010000290.1 GCA_947373495.1 Acetobacteraceae bacterium | reverse complement strand
TGGCCCGCTGGGCCGCGTGCAGATGAAGAACCTGCATGTGTATGCCGGGCCGGAACACCCGCATGCCGGCAACCAGCCGGTGGCGCTGGATGTCGGCGCGCTGAACCGCAAGAACAAGGTGGGCTGACGCTATGAGCGAGCAGCAGACGAGCGGCTCCCTGGCCGATCTCAAGGCGATGGTTGCCGGCACGCCGGCGGTTGCCGCCAGCGGCGAAGCCGCCCCTGTCTATCAGGTGAAGCGCGACGCCCAGGGCCGCAGCTACGCCACCGGTCGCCGCAAGAACGCGGTTGCCCGCGTTTGGGTGAAGCCGGGCAAGGGCACCATCACCATCAACGACCGTCCGGTGGGCCGCTACTTCGCCCGCCCGGTGCTGCGGATGCTGATCACCCAGCCGTTCCTGGTGGCCGACCGCTACCAGCAGTTCGACGTGATCGCGACCGTGGTTGGCGGTGGTCTTTCCGGCCAGGCCGGCGCGGTGCGCCACGGCATCAGCCGCGCGCTGACCAACTTCGAGCCGGCCCTGCGGCCGATCCTGAAGAAGGCCGGCTTCCTGACCCGCGATCCGCGCGTTGTCGAACGCAAGAAGTACGGCAAGGCCAAGGCCCGACGTTCCTTCCAGTTCAGCAAGCGCTGACGCCACGGGCCGGCGTCACGCGCCGGCCGCATGGCTGTTCATCTGCAAGGGCGGGTCCGCAAGGGCCCGCCCTTGTTGCGTTTCTGGGCCGCTTTCGCGGCAAACTGCATCGGCTACGGAGTCCCTGGAATGGCTAAGACCCCGACTGTGTTCATCGACGGCGAGGCCGGCACCACCGGCCTGCAGATCCGCGACCGGCTGGCGACCCTGCCGCACATCACCGTGCGCAGCATCGACCCCGACCGCCGCAAGGACCCCGCCGCCCGCCAGGCCCTGATGGCCGAGGTGGACCTGGTGGTGCTGTGCCTGCCGG
The DNA here is from genome assembly GCA_947373495.1 of Acetobacteraceae bacterium. Taxonomy (GTDB): domain Bacteria; phylum Pseudomonadota; class Alphaproteobacteria; order Acetobacterales; family Acetobacteraceae; genus CAIMOR01. The sequence continues at coordinate 4,872 of CANBXZ010000290.1, read as the reverse complement.
ATGATGCCGCGAAGGAAAGCGCCGCCCTGGCCGCCGCCCTGGGCGACCGGGCGCCGAAGCTGCTGGACGCGTCCACCGCGCATCGGGTGCACCCGGACTGGGCCTTCGGCCTGGCCGAGCTGACCGCGGAACAGCCCGCCCGCATCGCCGCCGCGGCCCGGGTTTCCAACCCCGGCTGCTACCCCACCGGCGGCATCCTGCTGCTGCGGCCGCTGGTGGAGGCGGGGATCATCCCGGCCGACCACCCGATTACGGTCAATGCGGTCTCCGGCTATTCCGGCGGCGGCAATGCCATGATCGCGCAGTATGAAAGCCGCACCGCGCCGGACTTCGAACTGTATGGCCTGGGGCTGGAGCACAAGCATGTCATCGAGTTGCAGCAGTACAGCCTGCTGACCCGGCGGCCGATCTTCGTGCCCAGCGTCGGCGATTTCCGCCAGGGCATGATCGACAGCATCCCGCTGCACCTGGACACCTTGCCGGGCAAGCCGAAGGCCGCGGATATCGAGGCGCTGCTGGCCGCCCGCTATGCCGGCTGCGAGCATGTGCGCGTGGTGCCCGCCAGCGCCAAGCTGGAACCGCAGGCGCTGAACAACACCAACAAGCTGGAACTGCGGGTGCACGGCAACGACAAGTACGGCCAGGCGGTGCTGACCGCGCGGTACGACAACCTGGGCAAGGGCGCTTCCGGCGCGGCGGTGCAGAATATCGGGCTGATGCTCGGCATCGCGGTGGAAACCAGCCTGCCGGCGGTGGCGGCATGAGCGGCCCGATCTTCCCGTTCGAGGGCAAGTGGCCACGCATTCACCCCACGGCCTGGATCGCGCCGACGGCGGCGGTGATCGGTGATGTTGAGATCGGGCCGAACAGCACGGTCTGGTATCATTGCGTGCTGCGGGGCGACACCAACTTCATCCGCATCGGCGAGGGCACCAACATCCAGGATGGCAGCATCCTGCATGTGAACCGCGGCAAGGAGCCCTGCATCCTGGGCAACCATGTCACCATCGGCCATGCCTGCATCATCCACGCCTGCACCCTGCACGACCGCGCCTTCGTCGGCATGGGCGCCACGGTGCTGGACGGCGCGGTGATCGAGGAGGGCGGCATGCTGGCCGCCGGCTCCATCTTGCCGCCGAACAAGCTGATCGGCCGGCAGGAGCAGTGGATGGGCAACCCGGCCAGGCTGCGCAAGCTGCTGACCGATGCCGAAAGCGCCGGCTTCGACCGCACCGCGGCGCATTACGCCGAGCTGGGGCACCGCCATCGCGCCAGCCTGGGGTAAGTTTCTGTAAAGCCGAGTGAACCGGCAAACTACGGAAAACATTAGATAATTCGTTCACATTTCCTCTAAGTAACTCCCGTTTAGCCGTCGCTTCGCCTCATGCTGCGCTGCGATGATAAACGGGAGTAAATCCATGTCCCCCAATCCTGCCCAGGGTAATGGCTGGCGCTGGCTGCAACTGGCGCTGGGCGTTGCCTGCATGGTGATGATCGCCAACCTGCAATATGGCTGGACGCTGTTCGTCACCCCCATCGAGCAGGCGCAGGGCTGGTCGCGGCGCGATATCCAGATCGCCTTCACCATCTTCATCCTGATGCAGACCTGGCTGGTGCCGCTGGAAGGCTGGTTGATCGACCGCTTCGGCCCGGCCATCAGCGTCGGCCTGGGCGGCCTGATGGTGGGCTGTGCCTGGGTGGCCAACAGCTACGCCACCTCCCTGGTGGTGCTGTACCTGGCGGCCGCGCTGGGGGGCGTGGGCGCCGGCGTGGTCTATTCCGCCAGCGTCGGCAATGCGCTGAAGTGGTTCCCGGACAAGCGCGGCCTGGCGGCGGGCATCGTCGCCGGCGGCTTCGGCGGTGGCTCGGCGCTGACCGTCATTCCCATCGCCAACACCATCCAGTCCTACGGCTACCAGTCCGCCTTCCTGTGGTTCGGGCTGGGGCAGGGCCTCATCGTGGTGGCCGCGGCGCTGTTCCTGCGCGCGCCCAAGGCCGGCGAGACCCCGGCGCCTTCCGCCGCCACCCTGGCGGCCCAGGGCCTGCGGGACTTCACCCCGGGCCAGGTGCTGCGCACGCCGATGTTCTGGGTGCTCTACGCCATGTTCGTCATGGTCTGCGCCGGTGGGCTGATGGCGGTGGCGCAACTGGCGCCGATGGCGCGGGACTATGGCGTGGCCAACGTGCCGGTCAGCGTGCTGGGTCTTACCTTGCCGGCGCTGCAATTCGCGCTGTCGATCGACCGCATCCTGAACGGGCTGACGCGGCCGTTCTTCGGCTGGGTCAGCGACCATATCGGGCGGGAGAACACCATGTTCATCGCCTTCGGCCTGGAAGGCATCGGTATTTGGCTGCTGGCCAGCTTCGCCCATGACCCGGTGCTGTTCGTGGTGCTGTCGGGCTTCGTGTTCTTCGCCTGGGGGGAGATCTACAGCCTGTTCCCCAGCCTCTGCACCGACATCTATGGCCGCAGGTTCGCCACCGCGAATTACGGCATGCTCTACACCGCCAAGGGCACCGCGGCGCTGCTGGTGCCGATCAGTTCCTGGTTGCAGGAAGCCAGCGGCAGCTGGAACGGCGTGTTCTACGTGGTGGTGGTGGCCAACCTGGTGGCCAGCGCCATGGCGCTGCTGGTGGTGAAGCCGCTGCGCGCCCGCATGGCCCGGCGCCAGGTGGCGCCGCCGGCCCGGCCGCTGCCCGATGTGCCCGGCCTGGCCAGCGAGGCCGCGCGCTAGCCGCCTGCCACCACCGCACCCACGCCGACCCCGCCCGGCCGCTTCCCCGCGAAGTGGCCGGGCTGCCTTGTGCCGCCTCCGGTTCGGAGGGGGCCTTAACCCCGCCGGTTTTTTGCGCTTAATGGTGCAGAACCAGTCCAATGAAAGACCGAGGCCGCCGATGCCCGATTTCACCACTGTCTCCCAGTTGCTTCTGGTTGGTGAGGGCAGCCTGCCCGCCATCCGCGCTCCGGAACGGGCCTCGCTGTCCTATGGCGGCCTGCGGGAGCTGGCCGGCAGCACCGTGGCGCGGCTGAATGGCCTGGGCATTGGCCGTGGCGACCGGGTGGCGATCGTGCTGCCGAATGGGCCGGAGATGGCCGCGGCCTTCGTCGCCATTGCCGCCGGCGCCACCACGGCGCCGCTGAACCCGGCCTACAAGGCCGAGGAGTTCGAGTTCTACCTCAACGACCTGAATGCCCGCGCGCTGGTGGTGCAGCAGGGTTGGGAAACCCCGGCCCGCGCCGTGGCGCAGAAGCTGGGCGTGCCGGTGCTGGAACTGGTGCCGGACCCGCATGGCGGCGCCGGCCGCTTCACCCTGGAAGGCGGCACCCCGGCCGCCGCCGAACGCCCCGGCATGGCGGAAGCCGATGACGTGGCGCTGGTGCTGCATACCTCCGGCACCACGGCGCGGCCGAAGATCGTGCCGCTGACCCACACCAATGTCACCGCCAGCGCCGCCAACATCGCCGCCACCCTGTCGCTCACCCGGGCCGATGCCTGCCTGAACGTGATGCCGCTGTTCCACATCCATGGCCTGATCGCGGCCACGCTGGCTTCGCTGGCCGCCGGTGGCGCGGTGATCTGCACGCCGGGCTTCAATGCGCTGCGCTTCTTCGGCCTGCTCGATGTCGAGCGGCCGAGCTGGTACACGGCGGTGCCGACGATGCACCAGACCATCCTGGCGCGGGCCGAGCGCAATGCGGAGATCATCCGCCGCGCGCCGCTGCGCTTCATCCGCTCCTCCTCCGCCTCGCTGCCGGCGCAGGCGATGAAGGACCTGGCCGCCGCCTTCGGCGCCCCGGTGGTCGAGGCCTATGGCATGACCGAGGCCAGCCATCAGATGTGCAGCAACCCGCTGCCGCCGCGGGCGCAGAAGCCGGGCCTGGTCGGGCTGCCGGCCGGGCCGGAAGTGGCGATCATGGACGAGGACGGCTCCATGCTGCCGCAGGGCGAGATCGGCGAGGTCGTCATTCGCGGCCCGAACGTGACCCTGGGCTATGAGGCCAACCCGGAGGCCAACGCCAAGGCCTTCACCAATGGCTGGTTCCGCACCGGCGACCAGGGCATGTTCGACCCGGATGGCTACCTGATGCTGACCGGCCGGCTGAAGGAACTCATCAAGCGCGGTGGCGAGCAGGTCTCGCCGCTGGAGGTTGATGGCGTGCTGAGCGAACACCCGGCGGTGGCGCAGGCGCTGACCTTCAGCATTCCGCACGCCATGCTGGGCGAGGAAGTCGGTGCCGCCGTGGTGCTGCGCGAAGGCATGGAATGCGGCGAGCGTGAGCTGCGCGACCATGCGGCCAGGCACCTGGCAGACTTCAAGGTGCCGCGGAAGATCGTCTTCCTGGCGGAAATCCCGAAGGGCGCCACCGGCAAGCTGATGCGGATCGGCCTGGCGGAAAAGCTGGGCGTGACGGCTTAGGGGCAGCGCGATGAAAATCTGCATCTTCGGCGCAGGCGCGATCGGCGGGTTGATGGCGGCGAAGCTGGCGGCGAAGGGCGAGGCGGAAGTGACCGTCATCGCCCGCGGCCCGCACCTGGCCGCCATGCAGGCCAAGGGCCTGAAGCTGCGCAGCGCGGGCGGCGAGACCATCACCCACCCGCGCTGCGTGGCTTCCGCCGAGGCAGCCGGCCCGCAGGACTACGTGGTGGTTACCCTGAAGGCGCATTCCCTGCCGGGCGCGGCGCAGCAGATGCAGCCGCTGCTGGGGCCTGAGACCGCCATCGTCTCGGCGGTGAACGGCATTCCCTGGTGGTATTTCTACAAGCTGGCCGGCCCGTTCGAGGACCGGCGTGTGGCCAGCGTGGACCCCGATGGCAGCCTGTGGGACCTGCTGCATCCCCGCCGCGCCATCGGCTGCATCGTCTATCCGGC
>CANBXZ010000289.1 GCA_947373495.1 Acetobacteraceae bacterium | reverse complement strand
AGCGCCGCCTGGGGCTGGCCGCCGCCCAGCAGCGCCGCGGCCAGGGCGGCATGGGCCGAGGGCTCTCGTGGCGCCACCCGCGTCGCCTCATGGCACAGCGCCACCGTGGCGCCGTAGTCGCCGCTGTCGGCGCGGGCCTTGGCCAGGTTGAGGATGGCACCGAGATGCCGCGCATCCAGCGCCAGCGCGTCGATCCAGGCGGCCAGGGCCTGCGGCTTCTGCCGCGCCTGCCAATGCGCGTTGCCCAGGGCGAAGCGGGTTTCGGCGTGGTCGGGGCGGGCCTGGGCGGCGCGGGCCAGCAGCGCCACCGCCTCCCCCGGGCGGCCCTGCTGCTGCACCAGCAGCCCATACAGGTACAGCGCGCGCGGATGTGCCGGCTGCTCGGCCAGCACCTGGCGATAGCTGGCCTCCGCGGCGGCCACCTGGCCGGCTTCATGCTGGGCCAGGGCGGCCAGCAGGGCGGCGGGCGGGGCGGCTTCCTCGGGCGGGGGGGCGAGGGGGGGCGTGTCGAGCGGCATGGCGCCAGCCTGCGCCCACCGGGGTTAAGCCTCCGCGAAGGCGCCGGATTGCTGGCGCCACAGCCGGGCATAGACGCCGCCCTGGGCCAGCAGCCCCTCATGCGTGCCCTGTTCCACGATGCGGCCCTGTTCCAGCACCACCAGCCGGTCCATGCGGGCAATGGTGGAAAGCCGGTGGGCGATGGCGATGACGGTCTTGCCGGCCATCAGCTCGGCCAGTTGTTCCTGGATGGCCGCCTCCACCTCGCTGTCCAGCGCGCTGGTCGCCTCGTCCAGCACCAGGATGGGGGCGTCCTTCAGCAGCACCCGGGCGATGGCGATGCGCTGGCGCTGGCCACCGGACAGCTTCACCCCGCGTTCGCCGACATGGGCCTCGTACCCCACCCGGCCGCGCCAATCCTCCAGCGCGGCGATGAAGGCATCGGCATGGGCGCGGGCGGCGGCGGCGGCGACCTCGGCCTGGGGCGCGTCGGGCCGGCCGTAGCGGATGTTGTCACGGATGCTGCGATGCAGCAGGGCGGTGTCCTGGGTGACCACGCCGATGGCCGCGCGCAGGCTTTCCTGCGTCACCCCGGCAATGTCCTGGCCGTCCACCAGGATGCGCCCGGCCTCGGGCTGGAAGAAGCCCAGCAGCAGGTTCACCAGGGTGGACTTGCCGGCGCCGGAATGCCCCACCAGGCCCACGCGCTCGCCGGGCCGGATGCTGAGCACCAGGTCGCGCAGCACGCCCCCCTCGCGGCCATAGCCGAAGGTCACCGCCTCGAAGCGGATCTCGCCTTGTTCCACCACCAGCGGTACCGCGCCCGGCGGGTCGGGCGAGGTCGGTGGCACCGCGATGCTGCCCATGGCCTCCTGCACCACGCCGATATTCTCGAAGATGGCGGTGACGTTGAAGGCCACCCAGCCGGAGATGTTGGCGATCTGCCACGCCATCGGCAGCGCCGTGGCCACCGCGCCCAGGCTGATGGCGCCCCGGGTCCACAGCCACACCCCCATGCCGGCCATCACCACCAGCAGCAGCGCGTTCAGGCCGGACAGCAGCGCGCCATTCAGCGTCACCAGCCGCATCTGCGCCTGGAAGGCCTGGTTCAGCCCCAGCAGGCCGTCGCGGGCGAAGGCGTCTTCCTGGCTGGCACGGGCGAACAGCTTGACGGTGTGGATGTTGGTGTAGCTGTCCACGATGCGCCCGGTGAGCTGGCTGCGCTGTTCGCTGGCCTTGCGGCTGCGGTCGCGCATGCGCGGCACCAGCCAGCGCAGCCAGGCGGCATACAGGCAGAACCACACCGCGATCGGTGCCGCCAGCCGCCAATCCGCGCTGGCCAGCAGCGCCAGCGCGGCGCCGCCATAGACCAGGATGTACCAGACGGCGTTGACCACCTGCACCACGCTTTCCCGCAGCGCCGGGCCGGCCTGCATCACCCGGTTGGCGATGCGGCCGGAGAAATCCTCCTGGAAGAAGGGCAGGCCCTGGCGCACCACGTGCCAATGGCTCTGCCAGCGCACCAGGCTGGTGAAGCCGGGGTTCACCCCCTGGTTCAGCACCAGGTTCTGCGCCGTCAGCGCCAGCGGCCGGGCCAGGATGAAGCCGGCCATCAGCAGCAGCGCCGGCCAGGCTTCCTGCCACAGCGTTTCCGGCTGGTGCTGGCCCATCAGCGCCACCAGCCGGCCGATCATGGCGGGAATGGCGGCATCCGCCAGCGCCACCAGCGCGCCCAGCACCACCATGGCCACCAACAGGCCGCGCGCCTGGGCCAGGAAGTAGCCGTAGAAGCCCAGCAGCCCGCGCGGCGGCGGCTGTTGCGGCACCGGGCGGCCCAGCAGCCGGGCAGCGGTGCCGCCGGGCGGCGCCACGGGGTTGAGGAAGCGTTCGAGAAAGCGTGCCAGCATGCCGGGCAGCACGCGCCCAGCCTGCCACGGCGTCAACCCTGGCCGAGGCCGGGCGCTTCAGCTCACGCCACGGCCGGGCCGGGTGCGGGGCTGGTCGCGAGGCTGGTCGCGGGGCTGGCCAGGGCGGCGTCCAGCACCGCCTCCAGCAGCGCCGCCGGCGGTAGCGGCCCCAGCATGAACGGCCGCAGCCGGCCTTCCAGGCACAGCAGCGCGAAGCCGTGCAGCGTGGACCACATGGCAATGGTGCGGGCCTTCACCGCGGCTTCCGGCGCGCCGGGCAGGGTGGCGGCCACGGTGGCGGCGAAGCTGGCATAGGCGGCATCGGCCGCGGCCCGGCCGCCCGGCGGCGGCGCGCCCTGGAACATCAGCCGGAACAGCGCCGGGCGTTCGGTGGCGAAGGTCAGCAGGCTGCGCGCCGCGGCCCTGAGCCGGCTGGCGGCCGGCACCGCCCCGGCGGTGTGCCAGGCGGCCAGGTAGCCCTCCACCAGGCTGGCGAAGCCGGCCGCCGCCACCGCCGCCAGCAGGGCTTCCCGGTTGGCGAAGTGCCGGTACGGCGCGGCGTGGGAAACCCCCAGCGCCTGGGCCAGCGCGCGCAGCGAAACCGCGGCATGGCCGTGCCGTTCCACCGCCTGCAGCGCGGCGGCAACCAGGGCGGCGCGCAAGTCGCCGTGATGATAGGGCCGGTCCATGGCGACAAGTTGACACTGCCAACTCATCCCCGCAATGATGTCGTTGACAACATTGTGAAGGCCTTGCCATGGCTCGATTCCTCAGCCTCGTCCTGGCCATGTTGCTGATGGCTACATCAGTCCGGGCGGCTGGCTTCGCCCAGTACGACGTGCCCGACCCGGCCGGCGGCACGCTGGAAGTGGCGGTCTGGTACCCCAGCGCCACCCCCGCTTCCGCGCAGCGGCTCGGCCCCTTCACCCAGCAGGTGGCGCCCGACGCCCCGGTGCGGGGCGAGGGCCTGCCCCTGGTGCTGTTCAGCCATGGCAGCGGCGGCACCCTGGCCAACCATCACGACACCGCCCTGGCCCTGGCGGAGGCCGGCATCGTCGCCGCCGCGCTGACCCATCGCGGCGACAGCACGGAGGATACCAGCCTTTCCGGCACCGCCGCCGGCCTGGTGCAGCGGTCGCGCCAGTATCGCCTGGTGCTGGACTGGTTGCTGCAGGAATGGCCGGAGCGGGCGCGGCTGGATGCCGGGCGCATCGGTGGCTTCGGCTTCTCGGCCGGTGGCTTCACCGTGCTGGTGGCGGCCGGCGGCGTGCCCAACCTGCGGCGCATCGCGCTGCATTGCGTCACCCAGCCGGCCGACCCCAGCTGCCGCCTGCTGCGCCCCGGGGAGCGTGCCCCGGCGGCGGCGCTGGAATGGGCGCACGACACCCGGCTGCGCGCCCTGGTGCTGGCGGCGCCGGCGCTGGGCTACACCTTCGTGCCGCAGGGCCTGGCCACGGTGGACCAGCCGGTGCAGCTCTGGAGCGGCCGCTTCGACGAGGTGCTGCTGCACCCCTGGCACGCCGAGCAGGTGCGCTATGCGCTGCCGAACCCGCCGCTGCATGCGCAACTGCCGGGCGCCGGGCACTACGCCTTCCTGGCGCCCTGCCCGCCGGCGATGCTGGCGGCGATCCCGGAGATCTGCATCGACCCGCCGGGCTTCGACCGCGCCGCCTTCCACCGCGAGTTCAACGCCGTGGTGGCGCGCTTCTTCCAGGACAACCTGCGCTGAGCAGCCGCTACCCGGGCCGGGCGGCGGCGAAGGCCTGGCGCAGCTCGGCGCTGAACGCCGCCACATGCGGGCGCACCGCCAGGGCATAGGTGCTGTCCTCGGCCAGCACCCGTTCCGGCGTCAGGTCCCGCAGCAGCGGCCCGGCGGCGCTGGCCCACAGGTGCTGGGCGTAGCTGTCGCCCATCGGCTGCACCTGCGTGAACATCGCCGCCAGCCCGGCCGGGTCCCAGCTGTGGCGGAAGAAGTGGGTGTGGGGCAACTGGGTGATGTCGCCACCGAATTGCCGGGCCAGGATCAGCGGCATCGCCACGCCATGAAAGTCATAGGCGCAGTCCTTGCCGGCGGAATGGAAGAACTCGAAGCTGTCCAGCCAGCGCCGCAGGAAGCGGGACCGCGGCCGCGCCAGGATCACCGCATTGCCCAGGCCGCAGGGCAGGTTGATGTGCGGGTGCAGTTGCAGGCCCATGCCGGCCTCGGCGATGAACAGGCTGTCGAACGGGCGCAGCACCAGCATGTCGGTGTCGAGGTAGATGCCACCATGTTCCAGCAGCACCTGCAGCCGCAGCACATCGGCGCGGTGCGCCGGGTGCGCCAGCGGGCGATGGTGGATCACCGTGGGGGCATCCACCCGCACCGCCTCGGCCAGCCGGACCGCCGCCTGCCAGAACGGGTTGCCGCTGGGGGCGTGGCTGTACCACAGCACCAGCTTGTGCCGCGGGTGATGCGCCTGGGCGGTGACCATGGCGAGATACTCCGCCAGGCCGAAATCGCCGGCGCCGTCCTGCGGCACCATGCCATGGATGAAATGGATCAGTCGGGGCAGCATCGGTGGGCCTGCGCAACGTGGCGCGCTGGTTTAGGGCGGGATCACCGCCGGCGAAAGCGGCCCGCGGCACCAGGGCGGCGCGGGGCCAATCCTGAAGCGCCGATCACGCGCCAGGTTATTGATTTGTCGTGTGATTCACGCCTTTCGGCGATGCCGCCTCAGGCGATCACGCTCTAGCCCCGCTTCGCCTCGGCCTCGGCCAATTCGGCCAACTGCCCGGCGACGATGCCCCAGCCCTGCGCGAAGCCCATCGCCTCGTGCTTCCGGTGGGTTTCGGCGTCCCAGTGGCGGGAGGCGGCGCGGTAGCGGGTGCCGCTGCCCTCGGGCGTGAAGGTGAAATGGCCGACCATGAACGGCTGCTGCGGCACCCAGCCGGCGGTGAAGGCATTGGTGAAGACGATGCTGCGGTTCGGCACCACTTCCAGGATCACCCCCTCCATCGGCGAGGCAGCGCCATCCGGCCCGCTCATCACCATGGCCGAACGGCCGCCGGGGCGAAGATCCTGCTCGATGATGCGGGTGGTCCAGGGCTTCGGCGCCCACCATTCCTCCAGCCTGGTGGTCCAGACCCGGAACACCACCTCGGGCGGGGCTGCGATATGGCGCTCGAACGCGAGTTCGAACTCAGCCTCGGCCATCCGGACACTCCATTCACCAGGGAACCGCACGTCGCAGCCTATTGAACCGGCGGTCCCTCGGCCAGTTCCACGGCGCGGTTGAAGTCCACGCTCAGCAGGCGGGAAACCCCGCGTTCCTGCATGGTGACCCCATAGAGCCGGTGCATCCGCGCCATGGTCAGCGGGTGGTGGGTGATGATGAGGAAGCGGGTGCCGCCTTCCCGCGCCATGTGGTCCAGCAGGTCGCACAGCCGTTCCACATTGGCG
>CANBXZ010000288.1 GCA_947373495.1 Acetobacteraceae bacterium | reverse complement strand
GGCCTTGCCGAATTGGATGCCGAGGAAATGCGGCAGCGTGCCGGCGCCCGGGTTGCCGAACGGAATGCTGGGCTGGTTGCGGCCCCAGGCGATGAACTCGGCCAGGGTCGTGGCCGGCGTCATCGGCCCGGTGGACAGCCCCATGTGGAACAGGCTGACCATGGAAACCGCCTTCACGTCGGTGAAGGGGTCGTAGCGCAGCGTGCCGGGGTAGAGATGGGGGAAGATGGCCACGTGGTCGGTGGGGGTGAAGACGATCACGCTGCCATCCGGGTCGCTGGCCTTCAGCGCCTCCAGCGCCAGGCGGCCGCTGGCGCCGGGCTTGTTCTCCACCACCACGTTCTGCGCGTAGCTGCCCTGGAGCTTCTGGGCCAGCAGCCGGGCCTGGCCATCGGTCAGCCCGCCCGGCGGGAAGCCGATGATGATGCGCGCGGTGCGGATGCCCTGGGCATGGGCGCCATGCAGCGCGGGCAAGGCCAGGGCAGGCAAGGCCAGGGCGGTGCCGGCCAGCACGGCACGGCGGGTGATGATGGACATGGGCGATTCCCCCGAGGACGTTTCCCTGGCGCGCAGGATACCCGAAACCTGCTTGTCTTGTCGAAGCGGAATGCCTACCGCTTGGGGCCCAAGCAGGGAGGCTGGAAATGGACCCGATCATCAAGGTGCGTGACATCGCCTGGGTGCGGCTGCGCAGCCCGGATTTGGACCAGGCCGAGCAGTTCCTGACCGATTTCGGCCTGCAACGGGCCGAGCGCACGGCGGAAAAGCTGTTCATGCGCGGCACCGACCCGGACCACCACATCCACATCACCGAACGCGGCCCGGCCAAGGTGCTGAGCATCGGCTTCCACGCCGACAGCGCGGCCGACCTGCACAAGCTGGCGCGGGAGGCGGCCGGCGCCTCGGCGGTGGAAGCCATCGACGAGCCGGGCGGTGGCCAGCGGGTGCGGCTGCGCGAGCACAATGGCTACGAGATCGAGGTGGTGCATGGCGTCGCCCAGGCGGCACCGCTGCCGGCACGCAGCACCACCTGGAACACCGGCCGCCGGCGCGAACGCTTCGGCGACCTGACGCGGGTGGAGATTGCGCCGAGCAACGTCAAGCGCATCGGCCATGCCGTCATCAGCACGCCGGATATCGAGCAATCCGTCGCCTGGGTGCGCCACCACCTGGGCTTCGTCGGCTCCGAGGATGTGCACGCCGAGGACGACCCCGACACGCTGCTGGCCAGCTTCAACCGCGCCGACCGTGGGCCGGAATATGTCGACCATCACATCATGATGTTCGGCCGCCACCCCAAGGCCGGCTTCAACCATGTCTCCTACGAAGTGCATGACGTGGACGACCTGCATGCCGGGCACGACCACCTGGCGGGCAAGGGCTACACGCATCTGTGGGGCATCGGCCGGCACCTGCTGGGCAGCCAGATCTTCGACTACTGGCAAGACCCCTGGGGCCGGGTGCATGAGCATTGGACCGACAGCGACCTGCTGAACAACCAGCACCAATGGCGCAAGCTGCCGCGCAGCCAGGGCCTGCGCAGCCAATGGGGCCCGGGCGCGCCGCAGGCCTTCCGGGATGCCGCCAGCGAATGAGGCACGCGGCACGCAGTGCCGGCCAGCGGCCCGCGACAGGCGGGCCGAGAGGCCGGCTGGCCGACGCGGCCGATACCGCGAAGCCAAGGTGGCCGGAGGGCCACCGCCCGGCGTTTGAGGGGCCGCCAGCATGAGCACGTTGCCCGACATGTCCCAGCGGGCGTTCTATCGCCTGCTGGGGCTGCAGATCCACGAGGCGGCGGGCGGCCGCTCCCTCATCGTGCTGCCGCCGAACCCCGAGACCACCAACAGCCGCGGCGAGGTGCATGGCGGCGTGCAGGTGACGCTGCTGGACGCGGCCCTCATCAACGCCGCGCGTTCCACCGCCGGGCCGGGCGCCGGGGCGATGACGGTGAGCATCACCACCAACTTCCTGGCCCCGGCCAGGGGTGAACTCCGCGCCCATGGCCGCGTGGTGCGCGCCGGCCGCAGCCTGGTGACCGCCGAGGCCAGCCTGCTGGACCCGGCCGGCGAGGTGGTGGCCCAGGCGCTGGGCACGCTGCGGGTAACGCGCCCCGCTGCTTGAGATGCGCGGCGCCCGGAGCGTGATCGCCCTGGGGCGCGCTCACCGAAATCCGCGCATCCGCCACCAAACAACAAGCAGGAGCCTGGTCGGCGCTTCAGCCGGTGCCGATCAGGCTTTGCCCCGCGCCGCGAATGCGGTCCACCAGCGCCAGCGCATCGGCGGGCAGCGCGTTGCCGCGCCAGGCGATGTGCAGGTCCGGCCGGCTCAGCACCAGCTTTTCGGCGTAGGGCGCCTGTGGCGGCAGGTCCAGCAGCGCCAGCGGCACGCCGCGCGCCGCGGCCGCGGCCAGCAGCGGCGCCACGTCCTGGCTGGCGTCGAACCGCAGCAGGGTGAAGCCGGTGCCGAGCGCGTCGTACAGCGAACGGCCATCGGCCAGCCACAGGTGCGGCGTGCGGCAGCCGGGCACGGTGGATTGCTGGAACTGGTCGATGGTGTAGCCGGGGGCCTGGCCATCGGCGACGATGATCGGCGAGTTCGCGTAGAAGTAGCCGAAGTTCAGCCCGCCGCAGCAGTATTGCTGCACATGCAGGTCGTACATCTCCTGGCCGTGGCTGGCGCGGGCGGCATCGCCTGCCGGGCCTGCGTCCTCGATCTCGGCCGGGATGCCGGCGCGCTGGCGGATGGCCTTGGCGGCATGCCCCATGGCGAAGTGGGAGACCTGTTCGGTGATGGGATGCCGCTCGGCCTCATAGGCGTCGAGGATGCTCTCCGGTGCCCAGCCGTTCAGATGGGCGGCCAGCAGCCAGGCCAGGTTGGTGGCGTCGGCGATGCCGGCATTCATGCCATAGCCGCCATAGGGCACCCAGATATGCGCACTGTCGCCGGCCAGGAACACGCGGCCTTCGCGCAGCTTGTCGGCCACCAGGCGGCGGCCGATCCAGTCCTCGTTGGACAGCATCTCGTACTGGAAGTCGGGGCCGACGCCGAGCAACTCGCGCAGGCTGGCGTCGCGGTCAACGGCGTCGAAATCGGTTTCGTGGGCGTAGAAGTAGTTGTGCACCAGGAAGGTGTCGGTGCCGTTGATGGCGATGGTGTTGCCGCAGCGGCGCGGGTTCATCGTCAGCGTCATCCAACTGCGTTCGGCCTGCAGCAGCGCGTGCAGGCCGGGGGCGCGGATGTAGGTGGACTGCACCCGTTGCACCACGGCATCGCCCACCATCTGGCCGCCGATGGCGCGGCGCACCATGGAACGCCCGCCGTCGCAGCCCACCAGGTAGGCCGCGCGCAGCGGCCGGGTGGCGCCGCTGCGCAGGTCGCGCAGCGTGGCGGTCACGCCGGCGGCGTCCTGGGTGAAGTCCACCAGTTCGGTTTCGTACAGCAGCGTCAGCCCCGGCGTGGCCAGGGCGCAGTCCTGCAACAGCGGCTCCAGGAAAATCTGGTTGATCCGGTGCGGCGGCTCCGGCGTGGGCCATTGCGTGTCGGGCCCGCCCGCCTTGCCGCGCAGGGCCCTGGCCGGTATGGGAATGCGGGAGAGTTCCTGGCCGGCGACGGAAGTGCGGAAGCAAACGTCATGCGGATGGTCATGCGGCAGCCCAGCATCGCGCACCACCTCGGCAATGCCCAGGCGGCGGAAGAACTCCATGCTGCGGGCGGAGACGTGGTTGCATTTCGGGCTGGGCGCCTGCTTTGGCGCGCGGGCTTCCACCACGGTCACCGCCACGCCGCGGCGCGCCAGGTCCATGGCCAGCACCAGCCCCACCGGGCCACCGCCCACCACCAACACGCTTGCCTGCATCCGCCACGTCCCCCGGTTCTTGCCGCCAAGGGTGCCACCGTGCGGCCCCTGGCGCCAACCCCCGCGGGAACCGCCGCCGCCGCCGGGGCTTTGCGCCACGGAGGTGCCGCATGAAGCTGGCCCGACGCAGCCTGGCGCTGCTCGCCTGGCCCGCCGTGGCGCAGGTGAAGGCCCACGCCCAGGCCCAGGGCCGGCCGCTGCGGCGCGTGGGCAGCAAGAACTTCACCGAGCAATTGGTGGTGGGCGAACTCTATGCCCAGGCGCTGGAAGCCGCCGGCGCCCAGGTGCAGCGGCGGTTGAACCTGGGCGGCACGCTCATCGCGCAGCAGGCGCTGCTGGCCGGGGAGATCGACCTCTACCCGGAATACACCGGCACCGGCCTCGGCGTGGTGCTGCGCGCCGGCACCGAGGGTTCGGCCGACCAGGTCTGGCAGCGGGTGCGGCAGGGGTATCGGCCGCTGGGGCTGGAATGGCTGCCGCCCTCGGGCATCGACAACGGCAATGTGCTGCTGTTGCTGCCGGCCACGGCGCAACGCCTGGGGCTGCAGACGCTGAGCGACCTGGCCCGGGTGGCATCGACGCTGACCTTGGCCGCCGGCAATGAATTCGCCGGCCGCGCCGATGGCCTGCCGGGGCTGGAGCGGGTGTACGGCCTGAAATTCCGCCGCTTCCGCCAATTCGCCGCGCTGGGGCTGCGCTATGCCGCGCTGCGCCACGGCCAGGCGGATGTGGTGAACGGCTACGCGACCGACTGGCAGATCGCCAGCCTGGGCTTCACCGCGCTGCGCGACGACCGCGCGCTGTGGCCGCCGTACCAGTTGGCCGCCGTGGTGCGGCAGCCGGCGCTGGCGGCGTTTCCGCCGCTGGCCGCGGCGCTGGCGCGGGTGGATGCGCGGCTGGACAATGCGGTGATGCAGCGTCTCAACGCCCAGGTGGACCAGGATGGCGAGGAACCGCGCGACGTGGCCCGCGCCTTCCTGCGCTTGGCTGGCCTGGGTGCGGCCGGCTGATGCGCTGGACCAGCCGCAACCTGGACAGCATCGCCCTGGCGCTGGGCGAGCATGTGCTGCTGGTGGCGGCGGCGCTGCTGCTGGCCGTGGTGCTGGCGGTGCCGCTGGGCGTGCTGGCGGCGCGGCGGCCCTGGCTGCGGGGCGTGGCGCTGGGGGGCTCGGCGGTGCTGTACAGCGTGCCGACCCTGGCGCTGTTCGCGCTGCTGGTGCCGCTGCTGGGGCTGGGCTTTCGCGCCGCGCTGCTGGCCCTGGCCAGCTACGCCCTGCCGGTGCTGCTGCGCGCGGTGGTGACCGGGCTGGAGGCGGTGCCGGCGGCGGTGCGGGACGCCGCCGATGGCATGGGCCTGACCGCGCGGCAGAAGCTGTGGCGGGTTGAATTGCCGCTGGCGCTGCCGGCCCTGCTGGCCGGGGCGCGGGTGGCGGTGGCGACGCTGGTCTCGGCGGCGACGGTGGCGGCCTATATCGGCGGAGGGGGCCTCGGGGGGCTGATCCTCACCGGGCTGGACCAGGGGCATGGCGAGAAGATCCTGGTGGGCGCCTGCCTGGTCTGCGCGCTGGCGCTGGCGGCAGACCTGGGGCTGCGGCGGGCGCAGCGGAGCCTGCCGGCATGATCGCCTGGCTGCGCGCCAACCCGGGCTTGTTGCTGGAGGCGCTGGGCCAGCACCTGGCGCTGGCCGCCACCGGCCTGCTGCTGGGCGTGGCGCTGGCGCTGCCGGCGGCGCTGTGGCTGGCGCGGCGGCCGCGGCTGGCGGCCTGGGCCGGCGCCGGGGCCGGGGTGCTGCGCACCCTGCCCAGCCTGGCGGTGCTGGCGGCGCTGCTGCCGCTGCTCGGCGTGGGGTTCACGCCCTCGGTCGTGGCGTTGGCGCTGCTGGCGCTGCCGCCGGTGCTGCTGCATGCCCTGGTGGGGCTGCAGGGCGCCGAGCCGGCGGCACTGGAGGCGGCGCGCGGCATGGGGTTCTCCCGCTGGCAGTCGCTGCTGCGG
>CANBXZ010000287.1 GCA_947373495.1 Acetobacteraceae bacterium | reverse complement strand
ATCAGCTTCCCCGCCGACCTGCGGCAAAGCTCCGACCCCCGCGCGCTGGACGCGGTCACCGGCCAGCGCGCGCTGTTCGAGGCGCGGCAGGCCAGCATCAACAGCCAGTTGCAGGTGCTGGAAGCCCGGGTGGACCAGCAGGGCGCCGTCATCGCCGGTGCCCGCGGCCAGTTGCTGGCCACGCAGCGCCAGCTGGCGCTGATCCGGCAGGAGGAAGCCATGCGCCGCGGCCTGGTGCAGCAGGGCCTGGCCCGACTGCCGGACCTGCTGGCGGTGCAGCGTTCGCTCGCCGGGCTGGAGGGCAGCCTGGTGGACCTGAACGGCCAGATCGACCGCGCCCAGGCCAGCATCGCCGAGGCCCGCAAGCAGATGCAGCAGGTGGTGGACCAGCGCCTGCAGGACGCCGGCACCGACCAGCGCGAAGTACGCGGCAAGCTGGCCGAGACCGAGGAACGCCTGCGCGCCGCCTCGGACGTTGCCACCCGGCGGGAGATCACCGCGCCGGATGCCGGCACCATCGTCAACCTGCGCCAGTTCACCCTGGGCGGCGTGGTGAAGCCGGGCGACCCGGTGATGGACCTGGTGCCGGATGGCGACCGCCTGGTGGCCGAGGTGAACGTGCAGCCGAACGATATCGACACCGTCTACCCCGGCCTGATGGCCGAGGTGCGGCTGCCGGCCTTCAAGCAGCGCCTGGTGCCCTATCTGCACGGCCAAGTGACCTGGGTCGCCGCGGACGTGACCACCAACGACCAGACGCGTCAGCAATACTATCGGGCCTTCATCGCCATCAATCCAGAACAGCTGGCGGCCCTGCCCAACGTGTTCCTCACCCCCGGCATGCCGGTGGAAGGCCATATCAAGATCGGCGAGCGGAGCTTCTTCCGCTACATAACCCAGCCGATCCGCGATAGCTTCCAGCGGTCGTTCCGGGAACAGTAGCCCCATGCCTTCCCGGGGGGTTCGCCCCCGGGGGGCCGGGGGTTGCGGCACACTGGTCGTCTCCGCCACATGGTGCTGGCTGGTGGTGCGTGCCGCACCGCGGGCCATCGCCACCCGCCTCAGGAGCTTTGCTGCATGACCAGCCCCAACACCATCTTCGCCGACGGCATCCTGGAAGCCTCGGTCAACCACGGCGTGGCCCGGTTGACGCTGGCCCAGCAGGGGCCGGACGGCAAGCCGGTGCCCGCCGGGCAGCTCATCCTGCCGCTGGCGCAGCTGCCGCATTTCGCCAATGGCGTGCTGGGGCTGATCAAGCAGATCGAGGGCCGGATGAAGGAAGCCCAGGCCAATGCCCCCGCCGCGCCCAGCGCGGAACCCGACCTGGGGGCGGTGCCCGGCGCCTTCCGCTTCGGCTGAAGCGGGCGGGAAGCGCCCCTTGGCCCATCCCTCCCCCCTCTCGGCGCCGGCGCCGGTTTCGCTCAGCGTCGTGCTGTGCACCCATGCCCGGCCGGACTACCTGGCGGTGTGCCTGGCCGCGCTGGCGGCGCAGCAGGATGGCCGGGCCGAATTGCTGGTGGTGGACAGCGCCTCCCCGCCCGAGGCCGCGGCCCGCATCGCCGCGCTGGCGGCCCGCTTCGGCGCCCGCCTGCTGCGCACCGACCGGGCCGGGCTGAGCCTGGCGCGCAACCTGGGGCTGCAGGCGGCCGCGGGCGGCTGGGTGGCCTACCTGGATGACGACGCCGTGCCGGCGACGGACTGGCAGGCCCGGCTGCTGGCGCGCATCGCCCGGCTGCCGGCCAGCATCGGCGTGCTGGGCGGGCGCATCCTGCCGCGCTGGGAAGCGCCGTTGCCGGCCTGGTGGCCCGCCGGGCTGCGCGGCGTGCTGACGATCGTGGAATGGGAAGGCTGCGCCGAGGTCGGCCGCGGCACCCCGCCGGATGTGGCGGTGTATGGCGCCAACATGGCCTTCGCCGCCCAGCCGCTGCGCGATGTGGGCGGCTTTCCCGAAGCCCTGGGCCGCATCGGCAACCGGCTGCTGAGCGGGGAGGAGGAGGAAGTGGTGGCGCGGCTGCAGGCGCGCGGGCTGGGTGCGCTGTATGATGGCGGCATCACCGTGGGCCATTCCATCCAGCAGGACCGGCTGCGGCCGGGCTGGCTGCTGAACCGGCTGCTGTGGCAGGGCGCCACCGACGCGTTGCGCCAGCGCAGTCTGCGCCGCACCGCCGCCGCCGCCGGCAAGCTGGCGGTGCAGGCGCCGCTGCTGCTGTGGCCGGAAACCTCGCCGGCCTTGCTGCGGGCGCGCTGCGGCGCGGCGTACAACCTGGGCTATCTGCGCGGCTGGCTGGGCACGCCGCTGGCGGCGGCCACGGCATGAAGCGGCGCGACGTTTTGGCCACCGGGCTGGCCCTGCCCATGGCCCTGCCCGTGGCGGCCCAGGCGCAGCAGGCGCACCCGCTGCGCGCCCGGCTGGCCAACCTGCGGCTGGGCGCCAACCTGGAACGCTGGTTTCCCATTGCCGAGAACAACCAGCCCCGCCGCCTGGGCCCCAGCTGGTGGCGCCAGTTCGGCCAGGCCGGCTTCGACCACACCCGGCTGTTCATCCCCAACCCGGCCGACAGTGGCGAGGGCGAGGCGCTGCTCGGGCAGTTCGCCGAGGCGGTGATGGATGCGACGAACAGCGGCCTGCCGGTGCTGCTGGGCCTGCTGGACAGTTTCCACCAAGCCGCCCCCTGGGGTGACCGCGAATGGCGCGCCTTCGAGGCGCGCGCCGCCTTCTTCGCCGCCCGCACCGACCCGGCGCTGGTGGTGCTGGCGCCGCTGAATGAGGCCGCCTTCCCCGACATGGCCAGTTGGGTGCCGATGCGCGACCGGCTGCTGGCCGCCCTGCGCCGCCAGGCACCGCGGCACATGCTGGCCTGGGGCGGCCATGAATGGAGCAGCCTGCGCTCGCTCGCCGGCATGCCGCCGCCGCGGGACCGGGATTGCCTGGCCGAGGTGCATGACTACCAGGGCGGCAGCACCGCCACGGTGGCCCGCCGCTTCGCCGTCGCCACCGCCTGGCGCGACCGCCATGGCATGCCGGTGCTGGTCAGCGAGCTTGGCGGCGCCCAGGGCCATGAGGAAAACCGCGACGCCTGGGCGGCGGACCTGCGGCAGTCGTTGCCGGCCCTGCGCCAGTTGCGGCTGCCGGCGACGCTATGGGCCTATACCCACGGCCATTGGTGGCGCGTGCAGGAAGCCAGCTCAGCCACGCCCCGCGAGGCGATCCGCGACCTGCTGCGCTGAATAGCCATGCCGCTTCGGCGGCAGCAGCAGCTTCAGCACCCAGCGATGCGCCGGCACCTCCACCCAGCGCCAGGCGCACCAGCCGGCCAGCAGATTGGCCAGGAAGCCCACCACCAGCAGCGCCACGCGGCCGGCCAGGGCCGGCTCCGCCAGCCGCAGCACCCCGACCAGCGCGGCTTCAACGAAGATCCAGCACAGGTAGACGCCGAAGCTGGCCTCGCCCAGCCGCAACAGCAGGCCCGGCCGCGCCGGCGTGGCGGTGGCGGCGGGCGCGCGCCAGGCCAGCGCCACCAGCGCCGCCAGCCCGGCCACCGCCAGCGGGTCCTGCCGCAGCGCCAACCCCAGCGGCAGCGCCAGCACCGCCAGCCCCAGCATCCAGCGGCTGGCCGGGTTCCAGCGCGCCAGGGCCAGCCCCAGGGTGAATTCCAGGAAGAAGCGGGCCAGCCCCAGGTGCAGCGTCAGGTTCAGCCCATTGCCCGGCTCGGCCAGGCTGAGCGCGCAAAGCCCGAGGAAGGCCGCGGCCACCACGCCGGGTGCCGCCTGGCGCGGCAGCATCAACAGCGCGCTGAGCAGCAGCGGGAAGCACAGATAGCCGGCCCATTCCGCCGACAGCGCCCAGGAAGGATAGTTCCAGGCGTGCTCGCGCATCGTCTCCCAGTCGTTCACCAGCAGGAATTGCAGCAGCAGGTCGCCGGGGTTGAAGCGGTCCGGCGCGCGGATGCTGATGCCCAGCGCCAGCGCCAGCCCCACCAGCAACGCCAGCGCCAGCAGCGCCAGCGCGTGCAGCGGCCAGATCTTGGCCAGGCGGCGCACCAGGAATTGCTTCACCGCCGGCCAGTCCCGCGGCGGGCGCTGGGCATAGCCCAGCCACAGCGCAAAGCCGGACAGCAGGAAGAAGCCATCCACCCCCAGGTAGCCATGCCCCAGCACCGGCCACAACCAGGGCAGTTCCGGAGTAACGTCCAACGCCAGGTCCAGGTGGTACAGCACCACCCAGGCAATGAAGAAGAACCGCAGCCGGGTAAGCCCCGCCGCGCGTGGGGCCGCCGCTGTCGCATCTGCGCGAGGCGTCGCTTCCATGCCGTCTCCTGACAGAAGGCTGATTGGCCCCACGGAGAGCCGCGTGGGACAAACGCAGCATGCTGGATTTCGTTGGCTCGCCTATGAACCTTCGCGTTATCGGTAGCTTTGGCGTGGCAGCGTTGCTGCTGGCCGCGCTGCTGGTGCCCGAAACCACGCTGATGCTGATGCCGCTGCTGCTGGTGCCGCTGGCACTGCTGCTGTTCTCCCAGTTCCCCCTGCTGCTCGCCGGCATGCTGGTGCTGGTGTACGGCGCCGCGCTGGATGTGCAGGTGGACAGCCTGACCGCGGTGGCCGGGGCCGGCGGCGCCGGGGCGCTGGGCGCGGCGCTGATCAAGCTGGTGCCCTTCGCGCTCACCGCCGTGCTGCTGCTGCGCTACGGCTTCAGCCCGGTGATCAACTGGCCGTTCCTGGCCTTCGCCGGCATCGCCGCCATCAGCATCGCGGTGCTGCCGATGGGCCGGGTGGTGGGCAATGCGGACATGGTCCGCAGCTTCATCGGCAGCACCGCGCCCTTCGTGCTGGGCTTCGCCCTGGCGCCGAAAAGCCTGTGGACCGCGCTGTGCCGCGGCGCCGCGCTGGTGCCGCTGATCTCCACGCTGGGCGGGCTGCTGGCCGGGCTGGTGGGGTTCTATGCGCCAATGGATACCTTCGGGCGGTTCCAGGGGCTGCATTCACCGCCCTTCCTGGCCGGGTTCTGTTCCACCGCCATCTTCGCCTGCACGCTGGAATATCTGCGCGGGTTCAGGATGCCCTGGCTGCTGCTGGGCGGGGTCAACCTGGCCATCCTGCTCGCCACCCAGGCGCGCGCGCCGCTGGCCGCCGTCATCCTGTTCCTCGGCATCGTCTTCCTGCTGTCCAGCCGGCGCACCTTTCCGCTGAAGCGCAAGGTGGACCTGGTGATGGGCGGCATGCTGCCCGGCCTGGTCGTGCTCGGCCCCATCACCGCCTATGCGCTGCAGCGGTTCACCCAGCCGAACTACAGCGGTGGCGA
This sequence comes from Acetobacteraceae bacterium, assembly GCA_947373495.1. Lineage (GTDB taxonomy): Bacteria > Pseudomonadota > Alphaproteobacteria > Acetobacterales > Acetobacteraceae > CAIMOR01. Next base: position 557 of record CANBXZ010000287.1, on the reverse strand, counting down.
CTTCAACTTCTCCGGCCGCGACATCATCTGGCCGTTCTTCCTGGACGCGATCGAGCGGCGGCCGCTGTTCGGCTTTGGCCTGGGCGCCGGCAAGCTCATCGTCGACCCGGCCGACCCCGGCATCCGCTACCTGGGCAGCAATGCCGCGCACAACGAATACCTGCGGCTTTCGGTGGATGGCGGCGTCATCGGCTGCGCCGCCATCTTCGCCGCCCTGGTGGCCTGGGTGGTGCTGGGCACCCGCCGCGCGCCGCTGGTGGACCGGCTGGTGCTGCGCGCCGGCATCGGCGCGGTGCTGCTGCACAGCGGCTTCGACAACACCCTCATCGCCAGCACCGCGGTCATCCAGTTCACCTGGTTCGCCGCCGCCCTGGCCCGGGCCCGGCTGGAAACCCGGGAAGCCAGCGCCGCGCGCAGCGCTTCCCGCACGGAGGCGCGGCGGCTGGCGCTGGCGGCGCGCTGAAGCCCATGCCGGGCAGCACCGTGCCCCGGCCGCCGCGCGAGCGCCGGCTGGACCTGGACCGCGCCAAGGGGCTGGCCATTCTGCTGGTGGTGTT
>CANBXZ010000286.1 GCA_947373495.1 Acetobacteraceae bacterium | reverse complement strand
GCGGGACTACGGCAATCGCGTCGGCGGCTGGCGCCTGCTGGAGTTGCTGGACGAGTTGGCGCTGCCCGCCACCGTGCTGCTGAACACCGCGATGTACGACTACGCGCCGCAGCTGGTGGCGGCGCATCGCGCCCGCGGCGACGAGATGGCCGGCCATGGCCGCACCAATGCGGAACGCCAGTCCGTGCTGGATGAAGCCGGCGAGCGCGCGCTGATCGCCGCGAGCACCGCCACCATGGCGCGGCACGAAGGCAAGCCGCCGCGCGGCTGGCTTTCCCCCTGGATCGCCGAAAGCCGCACCACGCCGGACCTGCTGCACGAAGCCGGCTACGGCTATACCCTGAACTGGTGCATGGACGACCAGCCGGTATGGATGGCCACCCGCGGCGGCCGGCTGCTCAGCATTCCCTACCCGCAGGAAGCCAACGACATCCCGGCCATCATCGGTCGCAAGGACGGCGCGCAGCAATACGCCGACCTGGTGCGGGAGGATTTCGCGGAACGGCTGGACCAGGTGGCGCGGGACGGCATTCCGCAGGTGATGGGCGTGGCGCTGCACCCCTACATCATCGGCCAGCCCTACCGGCTGCGGGCGTTGCGGCGGGCATTGCGCGCCATGCTGGAACGCCGGGGCGAGGTGTGGGTTACCACGGCCGGGGGCATCCACGACCACATGCTGGGGCTGCCCGAAGGATGCATCCGATGAAGAAGCTTGCCCTGATGCTGCTGGCCCTGGCCGGGTGCGGCGGCCCCGAAAGCACGGTGCGCACCGTGCCGGCGGTGGACCTGGCCCGCTACACCGGCACCTGGCACGAGATTGCCCGCTACCCCAACCGCTTCGAGGATGGCAGCGGGCTGGACTGCGTGGACGTGACCGCCACCTACACCGCCCGGCCGGATGGCCGCGTGGGCGTGGTGAACCGCTGCCTGAACGCCGCCGACAACCTGGCGCCGCGGGAAGCCAATGGCAGCGCCTATGCGGTGGAAGGCGCCAACAACAGCAAGCTGCGCGTCAGCTTCTTCTGGCCGTTCTATGGCGACTACTGGGTGCTGGGGCTGGATGAAGCCTATGGCTGGGCCGTGGTGGGCGACCCGGCGCGGGACTACCTGTGGGTGCTGGCCCGCGGCCCCAGCCTGCCGGCCCCGGCCTATGAGGCGGCGCTGGCCAGTGCCCGGGCGCAGGGCTTCGACACCTCGCGCCTGAAGCGGGTGGCGCAGTCCGCCGCGCGCTGAGGCAGCCCCGCGGCCGCCTGGTCCGGCGCCCTGGCGTTGCGGCGGCTCAGGCCTGGAACAGGCTGGCCAGGTAGAACGGCTTGCGGTGCTCGGCGGTGACGCTCAACGCCGGGCACCAGCGGAAGGCGTCGTGGATGCGGTTGCTGCGGCGGCTTTCCGGGTCGGCGCGGAAGAAATAATGGTTCGCCAGCAGGCAAACCCCGCCCGGTTGCAGCAGCCGTGCCACCCGCATCGCCATGCTCTTCAGCAACGCATCCGGCAGCGGCGAGAGGTAGTAGAGCACGTCCGCCACCGTCACCAGGTCGAACTGGCCGTCCAGTTCCTCCGGCAGCGCGGTGATGTCGTGGCAGGCATAGCTGATCTGCGGCAGGTCGGCGGAACGCCGCGCGGCGTGCGCCAGGGCGGAAGGCGCGATGTCCACGCCCAGCACGCGGTCGGCATGGGCAGCCAGGTGGCGGCTCAACAGGCCCAGGCCACAGCCCAGGTCCAGCGCGCTGGTGAAGCGGCGGTCCGGCAGCAGGCTGGCCAGCACCTCATACTTGCGGGCCTGGTAGCGATAGCGGGACGACCCCGAAGCCCAGGGGTCGCCGGATTCGGCATAGACGCTTTCCAGCGCCGCCGCCTGGCCCAGCGTCGCCCGGCGCTGTTCAATTTTCGCGTCGGTGCGGGCGCTTTGCAGGAACAGCCCGATGTCGCGGGCGGACATGAAGAAACCCAAGGCCGTCCCCTCGCGTGGTCGAAAAATCGCGAGGGGGTTCTGGCACGTCCGCCAGCCGTGGGGAACAGCTACCTGATGGCGGCGAGGTAACGCTCCAGCAACGCGCGGCCCTCGGGGCCGGCCTTCTGCGCCCATTCCTCGCGCTGGGTGTCGCCGATGCGGCGCAGCCCGACCAGCAGGCTTTCCGGCGCCCGGCCCACGGTCATGCCCTGGCTGCGCAGCCGGTTCATCATCACCGTCTCGCTTTCCTGGGCGCCGGCGCGGGCGCGCTGGGCGGCGCTGGCGGCGGCGGTGCGGAACGCCTGCTGCAGCGCCGGGTCCAGCGCCTGGAAGGCACGGGTGTTCACGAACACCGCGTTGCGCGTCAGGGTGAAGCCCACGTCGTAGACATAGCGGGCGTAGTCCCAGGCGGCACTGTCCACCCCGGTCTGCGCGCTGGTGATCATGGCGTTGGCGATGCCGGTGGCGAAGGCCTGCGGCACATCCGCCGCCTGCACCGTCACCGGCGTGGCGCCCAGCAGTTCCGCCATGCGGGAGATGATGGGCGACTGCGCGCGGAAGCGGGCGCCGCGCAGATCCTCCACCGAGCGCAGTTCGGTCTTGCTGTAGAACGCCTGGGACGGCCAGCTGGCCACGTACAGCAGCGTCAGCCCCTGGCGCGCCATGCGGGCTTCCAGCGCCGGCACCGTCACCTCGTTGAACTTCAGGATCTTGTCCCAGGTGTCGGCCAGGAAGGGAATGAAGTCCATTTCGAACAGCGGGTCTTCATTGCCATAGGCGCCCAGCAGCACCTCGCCCATCTGGGCCTGGCCGGTCTGCACCGCGCGCTTGATCTGCGCCAGCGGCATCAGGCTGGCATTGCTGTGCAGGGTGACCGCCAGGCGGCCCTGGCTGGCGGCCTCCACCTCGGTCAGCATGCCGCGGATGGCCTGGGTGTGGTAATTCGCCTCCGGATAGGGCGTGGCCATCACCCAGCGGGTCTGGGTCTGGCTTGGGGCCTGGGCCTCGGCCGCGGGGGGCAGCAGCAGGCCCACCCCCAGGGTCAGGCAGGCGGCAAGGGCGCGCAGGTTCATCACCATTCGTCTCCGACTGAGGTGTGGCCCGGCGTGGTTCTCCCTGCGGTGAACTATGGCAGGCGGTGCCGCCCGCCGCCACCGCAATGCATCGTTCAGCGCGACCCGCGGCTTTGCGGCGACATGCCCCCGGGGAAGTTCGGGTCGGCGCCGATGAAATAGTCCCGGTTGATGTCGTGCGCCCCGGCCGGCGCCAGGTAGGGCCCGCTGGTGGCGGTGCTGCCGATGGCGGTGGCGGCGGTGGAACGCTGCGGCGGCGCCTCCCCCGCGCAGGCTGCCAGGACCAGGGGCAGGGCCAAGCCCCCGAGCAGGATCAGTGCCGTGTTGCGCATGCCAAGCCTCCCATACCCGACGCAGATGGGCATGGCGGCGGCGCTATCCCAGCTCGAAGCTGGTGATGCCCCACACCTTCGCGTCATCGCAGGGCGGCGGCGGCGCGGTGTACATCCGCGCCGTCTCGAACACCGGGGCCATGCCGGCGCGCCGCGCCAGCGCCATGGCGCCGGCATGCGGTTCCGCCACGTCGAGGAACACCGGGCCCGGCGGGGCGGCGGCCAGCAGCGCGGCGAACAGCGCCTCCGCCGCCGCCTGGTCGTCCGCGAACAGCGGGCCGAGCTTGGCGCCTTCCGGGCAGGGGCGCATCACGCCATGGCCGGCCAGGGTGCCATCCCGCACCACCGCCAGCGCCACATGGCCGGGCAGCGTCAGCCAGGCGCGCAGGAAGGCGCTGCGCGGCGCCGGGACGCATTGGCGGTCATAGGCTTCCAGCTGGGCGAAGGGCAGCGCCGCCGCCGGCAGCACCACGCCGGGCGGGGGTGGCGCCGGCCGGGCACCGCTCAGGCCGAAGCGGATGTTGCGATGCGCCAGGGTGAAGCCGGACTTGCGGTAGTTGTCCTGCTGCGCCACCACGCCATCCAGCCCGACGCAGCGGCCGGCCAGCCAGCCCATGCCGGCCTGCCACAACGCCAGCCCCAGCCCGGTGCCGCGCAGGCCCGGCCGCACGATGTAGCACCCCAGGAAGCCATACCCGGCGCCGTAGCGCACCACGCTGAGGCTCGCCACCGGCTCGCCCTCCAACTCGCCCAGCCAGAAGCCACCGGGGTCGGCGGCCCAGAACGCCGTGGCGTCCTGCGGGCCGGGGTTCCAGCCCTCGGCGGCGGCCCAGCCCAGCGCCAGGTCCAGCTCCGCCCGCTGCATCTGGCGGCACAGGTAGCCGGTGGGCGCGCCGGCGCCCTGCCCGCGGTGGCCCGGCATCACACCATCACGTCCCCGCCATTCGGCGACAGGCAGGCCCCGACATAGAAATCCCCGCCCGGCCCGGCCAGCAGCAGCGCGGTCGCGGCGATGTCCTCCACCCGGCCGATGCGGCCAACCGGCAATTGCCGGTCGATCATCGCCTTCCAGGCCGGGCCGTTGGTGCGGGTGAGGTCGGTGTCGATCGGCCCCGGGGCGATGGCGTTCACCAGCACGCCCTTCGGCGCGCCTTCCCAGGCCAGCGCACGGGTGAAGCCCAGGATCGCGCCCTTGGCGGTGATGTAGGGGGTGATGTTCAGGCCGCCCTTGAACACCAGCTGGGAGCAGAGGTTGATGATCCTGCCGCCGCCGCGCGCCGCCATGCCGGCAAACACGTGCTGGGCCATGAAGAACATGCCCTTCACATGCACGTCCATCATGCGGTCGTAGGTGTCCTCGGTCACGCCCTCGAACGGGCCGCGCAGGTTGATGCCGGCGTTGTTCACCAGGATGTCGCACGGCCCCAGCGCCGCCTCGGCCGCCGTGGCAAAGCCCCGTGTGGCGGCGATGTCGGCGACATCGGCCGCATGCGCATAGGCGCGGCGGCCCAGCGCGTTGACCGCCTGCATCAGGCTGGCGGCGTGCTCGGCGTCATCCAGCGCGCAGATGGCGATATCCGCCCCGGCATCGGCGAAGGCCAGCGCGATGGCCCGGCCAATGCCGCGGCTGCCACCGGTGACATAGGCAACCTTGCCGGCCAGGGGATGTGTCTGCATGTCGGGAGCCTCCGCGTCGGGTTCAGGGAACCGCAAGCCGGGCGGCTTCGCAACCGGCGGGAAAGCTGCCACGGGGAATAAAGGCGGGGCCAATGGGGGGCGGCGTCTCCGAACGGCGTGATTTGCCCTTCAGGCCAACGACCTGCGGTATTTTCCCCGCGCCAAGGCAAGCGGAAAATGCTCTAGGGCCTGGGAAACGCAGCCAGGCCGTCCCTTCATGCCCCAACCGATCGCCATTGCCGACATCCAACGCATCATGCGCGCCGGCGTGCCGCTGACCGCCAGTTGGGGCGTGGAGGTGCTGCGCGCGGCCGCGGGCGTGGCGGTGCTGCGCCTGCCGCATGCGGCGGAGCTGTTGCGGCCGGGGGGTGTCATCTCCGGCCCGGCGCTGATGGGCCTGGCGGATGCCGCCTTCTGGTGCGCGCTGCTGTCGTTGACCGAAGGGCGGGACGAAAGCCTGACCAGCAACCTGAACATCAGCTTCCTGCGCCGGGTACCGCCGCGCCCGATACTGGCCGAGGCCCGCGTGCTGAAGCGCGGCCGCACCCTGGCCTATGGCGAGGTGAATATCCGCAGCGAAGGCGCCGAGGACGTGCTGGCGCATGTCACCACCACCTGGGCGAGTTCCGGGGCCGCCTCTGGGGCTTCCCTTGGGGCTGGGGCTGCGTCCCAGGGTTGAATTCGGCGGCGGTTCGGCTAGGAAGAAAGGTAACCGGGATTTAATGCCATGCGCTTGAAGTTCGCCCTGCCTGCCGTGTTGCTCGCGCTGCTGCTGCTGGCCCCGCCGGCCCGCGCGGTGGACGAGATCCAGGTCTATACCGGCGAGGTGGCGGCGCCGAACGAATG
>CANBXZ010000285.1 GCA_947373495.1 Acetobacteraceae bacterium | reverse complement strand
AGCCAGCCAGCGCGGCCGGGAACAGCCAGCCGAGGAAGCGCGGGTCGGCGCAGATATGCACCAGCTTCTGGCCGGCGGCCGGCCAGGTCCAGCCCTGGGTGGTGATGTCGGTCAGCCGGGTGCCGAGCGCGATGACCAGGTCGGCCTCGGCGAAGGCGGCGCGCTGGGCGTCCGGGTTGCGCAGGCCCAGGTCGCCGGCATAGAGCGCATGGGTGTTGTCGAACAGGTCCTGGCGGCGGAAGGAAACCGCCACGGGCAGGCTCCAGGCTTCGGCGAAGCCAGCCAGCGCGGCGCGGCCGCAGCTGCCGTTGTAGCCCGGCGTGTCCAGGCCATGGCCCACCAGCAGGATGGGCCGTTCGGCGGCGCGCAGCATGGCGGCCAGCCGGGCCATGTCGGCCGGGGCCGGCGGCGCGCTGCGCGGCAGCGTGGCGGGCAGGGCGGGGGCGGCGCATGGCTCCGCCAGCACGTCCTCGGGCAGGGAGAGCACCACCGGGCCGGGCACGCCGCCCATGGCCATGGCATAGGCGCGGGCGATGAGTTCGGGCACCTGGTCGGCGTTGGTGGCTTCGCCAACCCACTTGGCCACGCCGCGGAACATGTTCTGGTAGTCGATTTCCTGGAAGGCGTTGCGCCGCAGGTCGCGCTTTTCCACCTGGCCGATCAGCAGGATCAGCGGCACCGCGTCCTGTTCCGCCGTGTGCACCGCGATGCTGGCATTGCAGGCGCCGGGCCCGCGGGAGACGAGCACCACGCCGGGCCGGCCGGTGAGCTTGGCATCCGCCACCGCCATGAAGCCGGCGCCGCCTTCGGTGCGGCAGGTGACCAGGTCCACCCGGTTGTTGGCGTGCAGCGCGTCCAGCAGGGCGATGTAGCTTTCGCCCGGCACGCAGAAGGCACGGTCCACGCCCTGCTGGGCCAGGAAGTCCACAATCATCTCGGCGGCGGTCGGCATGCGGCGCGTTCTCCCTCTTCAGGGAAGGGGGTAGCGCCGCACGGTCCCGCCGCCAAGCCGGGAAGCTCGCCTCAACGCTGGTAGACGCCAACCTGCGGTTCGATCGAAACCACCTGCACGCCATTGGCTTCCACATGCGCCTGGATCTGCGCCACCCGCCGGTCTGAAACCGCGCGGCGCCAGGTGCAGTCGTAGCCGGTGTAGCGTTCCGGGTTGGGCAGGCAGCCGAAGCCGGCGCGTTCCAGCCGGGCCAGCAGGGAAACCAGGCTGGTGCCGGCCGGGTGCTGCATGTTCAGGTCGCGGGCCAGCGCCTCGGTACCCAGGCGAGAGCCGAGGTTGACGTAGCGTTCGAACTGGCTCGGCCCGTTGGAGGTGCCGCTGGCGCCGGTGGCCCAGGCCATGCTGGCCACCACGCCAACCACCAGCGTTCCCGCCATCAGCGCGAATTGCGCGGTCTTGAAGCTTTCCTTGGAGAGAGCCATCGGGGGCGTTCCTTCTGAAGGGGGGAGGGGTTCAGCTGCCGCTCTGGCTGCTGGCCAGGGCTGCCGTGTTGGTGCGGCGGTCCAGGCCGAACACCGGCACCGGCTGCGTCACCGTCTGCACCAGCGTGCCGTTGGTGATGATGCGGGCCTGCAACTCGGCCACGCGGTCGAACATCAGCTGGCGGCGATAGGTGCAGTCATAGGCGCCCGGGTCGCGCAGGTTGGCCTCGCACTGGAAGCCGCCCTGCTGCATCCAGGCCAGCAGCGTGCCGGCATTGCTGCCCTGCGCCTGCCGGGCCAGCAGGTCCCGCCGCAGCGCGCCCAGCGCGTCGTCCTGGCGCAGGTAGTCGTTGAACTGCGGCCGCTGCGGCGGCGGCGCCGGCTGGTGCGCGGTGACGGCATAGGCGGAGACGGCAGTGAAGAGCAGGCCCATGGAAGCGCCCGCCATCAGGCAGGTGCGGATGGTGTCTGCATAGCTCTTGCGGGACATTGGTTGCACTCCTCACGGGAAAATCTCGTGAGGGAGTCCTACCGCCGGGGGCTGGAAAACACCCGTCGTGAGGTGTCGCGTGTTGTCAATGCACGCCAGGGTAGTGCTGGCTGGAAATGTCGGGAAAGCCAGCTTGAAGCTGGGTTTCTAGGGCGACGACAGGCGGCTGAAGCCGACATCCAGCGACATCAGCCGGTCATTGGTGCTGCCGAACACAACCTGGACGTGTATCTGGTCGTGGCCCCGGTCCTGCAACCTGGCGTTGCAGAGCCAGGAGGCCGGGCCATTGGCCGGCGGGGTGCAGCGCAGCCCCAGCGCCTGCAGCCGCTGCAGCAGCGGCGACACCGGCGAGCCCAGCGGGAAGCTGGCCCCCAGGTCGCGTTGCAGGGCCACGGCGCCGGCTGGCACGCCCAGCCGGGCATAGGGCGCCAGCGGGCCCTTGGCCGAGGGTTCGGTGAGGAACCAGGCGCCCGCCCCCAGCAGCGCCGCCAGCGCGCCGCCCACCAGCGCCGCCTTGCGCATGGTGCCGGGTTCCCAGCCAAAGCCGCGAACGGCGCCGCTGGTGGGGGGCTTGGGGTCGGCCATCAGGCGCGGTTGCGGCGAATGAGCCGGCCTGGCGCCGCGCCGGTGATGCCGCTGCCGCCGACATAGGTGGCGATGCCGTTGGTCCACACTTGCTCGATCCCCTGGCTTGGAATGGTCGGCTGGTCGAAGGTGGCGCGGTCCACCACGGTATGCGGGTCGAACAGCACCAGGTCGGCATAGGCGCCGGGGCGGATGACGCCACGGTCCACCATGCCGAACAGCTCCGCGGTGCGGCCGGTCATCTTGTGCACCGCGGTTTCCAGGTCGAACAGGCCCAGGTGGCGGCTGTAGTAGCCCAGCACGCGCGGGAAGGTGCCCCACAGCCGCGGGTGCGGGTGGACATCGTGCGGAATGCCGTCGCTGCCGATGATGCTCATCGGGTGGGCCATGATGCGGCGGACGTCGTCCTCCTCCATCTGGAAGGTGATGGCGCCGGCCGGCAGCAGCTTTTCCGCCGCCGAGACCGGGTCCATGTTCCAGCCGCGGGCGATGTCGCTGAGGTCCTTGCCGGTCATCTCCGGGTGCGGGACCGACCAACTGACGATCACGCGCAGGCCATCGCGCAGCCGGTCCGGCATCAGCACGGTGGAGCCGGCCGGGTAGGGGTAGACGTCGAAGGCGATGTCCTGCGTGCGGTTGATGGCTTCCAGCAGCGCCAGGGTCTGCACGCTGCGGCCGTAGTTTTCCGGCATGCTGCACTTGTGGTGGCTGACATGCACCTGAATGCCGAGGCGGGCGCCGATCTTGGCGGTTTCCTCGATGCTGGCGCAGACCCGGTCGGCCTCGTCCCGCATATGGGTGGCGTAGAGCCCGCCCACCGCCTTCAGCGGCTCGGCCACGGCGATGACCTCCTCGGTCGTCGCATGCATGTTGGGCTTGTAGTAGAGCCCGGTGGAGAAGCCGCTGGCGCCCTCGGCCAGGGATTCCGCCACGTATTGCCGCATGCGGGCAATCTCGTGGTCCTTGGCGCCGCGGGTCAGGCAGTCGTCGCCCATCACCAGCGCACGCAGCGTCTGGTGGCCGACGAAGGCGTAGGTGTTGACCGAGGAGGGCGACTTGCGCAGCGCCTCGGCGTATTCGCCGAAATGGCCGAAGGTGAAGCCGGATTCATCCCCCACCAGGTCCAGCGGCGGCGGTGGCCGCTTGGCGAAGCGGCCGGGCGACAGGCTGACGCCGCAATTGCCAACCACCACGCTGGTGACGCCCTGGCTGGACTTGCAGGTCATGCAGCCCGGGCCGCACAGCACGGCGCGGTCGTCATGGGTGTGGCTGTCGATGAAGCCGGGGGCGAGCGCCTTCCCGGTGGCGATCACCTCCCGGTCCGCGGTGGCGGCCGAGAGGTCGCCGACGCCGACGATGCGGTCGTTGGTGACGCCGACATCGCCCGAGAAGCGCGGCGCGCCGGTGCCATTCAGGATGGTGGCGTCGCGGATGATGAGGTCGCAGCGCAGGGCCATCTCAGACCTCCACGCCGTAGACGGTCTTGGCCACGTCCGGGCTCACCAGCCCATCCGCCACGTCCTGCTTCACCAGGTCGGCGTCGCGCGCCTTCGGGTCGCCCATGCCGCCGCCGCCGGGCAGGTGCAGCACCAGGCGCCGGCCCTTGGGCACGATCTGGAAGCCCTTGGTGCGCAGCACGGTGCCGTTGGCGTCGTTCAGCCCCACCCAGCCGGCGGCGCCGTTCAGCCCGCCCTCGCGGCCCTTGGGCGGGTTGGCCACGCGGTCGAAGATGGCGTTCACCGCGAACTCCGCCTCGTTCTTGCAGCCCACGATCATGGTCTGGCCGAAGCCGCCGCGGGTGCGGCCGGGGCCGGCGCTGTCCGGGCGCAACTGCTTTTCCCAGAAGATCACGCTGGCCACGTTCTCGGTCGCCTCCACCGGCATGGTGCGCACGCCGGAGGGGAAGGCGATGCCGCTCAGCCCGTCCTTGGTCGGCCGCGCGCCGGTGCCGCCGCTGTTGAAGGTGATGACCTCGAAGTCCTCAACCTCGGCATGCTGGCCGGAGACCTGGCTGCCGCCACGCAGCGGCGGGTTCCACAGGCAGCTGCTGCCCTCGGCGTTGACGCGGCTGGGCACCGCCTGGTGCAGGCAGCCCATCATCAAATCCGGCAGCAACTGGCCGACCACATGCCGGACGGAGACCGGGTAGGGCCGCGGCGCATTCAGGATGCAGGTGTCCGGGATCTCCATGATGAAGGGCGACAGGCTGGCCCAGTTGTTGGGGATTTCCGGCGCCACGACGCACTTGATGCCGAAGCAGGAATAGGCCCGGCAATACGCCGCCGGCACGTTGATGCCACGGCCGCTGAAGCCGCTGGTGCCGGCATAGTCCACCACGATCCGGTCGTTGTGGATGGTCATGGCGGCATGCACCGTCACCGGCGCTTCATAGCCGTCCGAGGTGATCTGCGCCTTGTAGGTGCCGGCCGGCAGCTTCTCGATCTCGGCCAGCGTCGCCTTCAGCGAGCTGTCGAAGATGTACTCCGCCAGCGGGTCCAGGCTGTCCATCCTGAACTCGTCCATCATCTCCACCAGGCGCTTGGCGCCGGCGTCGTTGCAGGCGCACAGGCTGTAGATGTCGCCTTCCAGCTCCACCGGCGTGCGGCTGCCGGCGCGGATGAAGTCGAAGAAGGTCTCGTTCGGCGTGCCCTGGTCGAAGCACTTGACGATGGGGATGTAGAGCCCTTCCTCGAACACCGAACGGCCTTCCGGCCCCATGCCCAGGCCGCCGATGTCGATGATGTGCGCGGTATTGGCGAACAGGCCAACGCACTTGCCGCGGCGGAAGGCGGGCGTCACCACCGTCAGGTCGTGCAGGTGGCCGGTGCCCAGCCAGGGGTCGTTGGTGATGTAGTGGTCGCCGGCCTTCATGCCGGCCACCGGGAACTTCTTCAGGAAGTGCCCGACGCTTTCCATCATCGAGTTCACATGGCCCGGCGTGCCGGTGACGGCCTGCGCCAGCATCCGCGCGTCCAGGTCGAAGATGCCGGCGGAAAGGTCACCGGCTTCGCGCACCGTGGTGCTGAAGGCGGTGCGGATCATGGTCTGCGCCTGCTCCTCCACCACCGCGATCAGGCGGTTCCACTGGATCTGGCGCTGGATGGTCTCCAGGGCGTTGCTCATGCCGCGATCTCCCGCACCAGTTCCAGATATCCCAGGCCATCCATCCGGCAGGTCCAGCCCTGGCCCACCAGTGTGCTCGTCTCGGCTTCGGCCACGATGCAGGGGCCCGGCACCATGCAGCCCGGCGCCATCATCTCGCGGTCGTACACCGCCCAGGCGGAGCGTTCGCCGCTGCTGGTGTCCAGCACCTGCTGCACCCGGATCGGCGCCGGGGCAGGGGCTTCGGCCACGTTGGCCACCGGCGCCACGCTGTCCACCACCGTCGCCACCGTGACGGCGAAGCTCATGATCTCCACGTCGCTGCCCGGCACCGG
>CANBXZ010000284.1 GCA_947373495.1 Acetobacteraceae bacterium | reverse complement strand
GACTACACCGGCACCGTGCTGGTGGTGAGCCACGACCGCGACTTCCTCGACCGCGTCTGCACCAGCGTGATCGTGGCCGAGGGCGATGGCAGTTGGCAGGAATACGCCGGCGGCTACAGCGACATGGTGGCCCAGCGCGGCCGTGGCGTGGAAGCCAAGGCCACCGCCGAGGCGCCGCTGGCGCAGCGCGGCGAGCCGAAGCCCGCCGCCGTGGTGGCGCCGCCGCCGCCGGCCAAAAGCCGGCTGAACTTCAAGCAGCAGCACGCCCTGGCCAGCCTGCCGGGCGTGATGCAGAAGCTGGAAGCCGAGATCCAGCAGTTGCAGGCCGCCCTCGCCTCCCCTGGCCTGTACGAGCGCGACCGCGCCCGGTTCGAGCGCTTCACCGGCGCGCTGACGGCAAAGCAGGATGAACTGGTGCAGGCCGAGGAAGAATGGCTGGAGTTGGAAATGCTGCGCCAGGAAGCGGAGGGCTGAGATGCCGAAGCTGCCACATCTGCGCTGGCTGCTGGCCCTGGCCAGCTTGGGGTGGGCCGGCCTGGGGTGGGCCAGCGCCGCCCAGGCGCAGCCGGCCGGCTGCGAGCTGACGGTGTACGAACACACCAACTACCGCGGCGAAAGCTGGCGCGTCACCAGCAGCGTGGCCGCGGTGGAGGACCGCTGGAACGACCGCATCTCCTCGCTGGTCATCTCCTCCGGCACCTGGGAGTTCTTCGAGCACCCGGAGTTCGGCGGCCACAAGGTCACGCTGCGCCCGGGCCGCTATTCCTGGATCGGCGAGCGGCTGGAAGACGAGGTCAGCTCCTTCCGCTGCGTCCGGCCCGGGCGGTAGGCACCGCGCCGGCCGGACACAACCGGGGACGCGCCGGGGGCGCGGCCGGGGGCGTCAGCCCAGCTTCCAGCGGCCGCGTTCCACCGTGCTGAAGAAGTCCTGGCAGGCGCGGTTGAAGGCGGCCGGTTCTTCCAGGTTGATCGCGTGGCCGGTGCGCGGGTGCATCCACAGCCCGGCATTCGGCAGCACCTGCTTCAGGTAGATGTTGGTCTCGATGCAGGGGCCGTCCTCGTCGCCCAGCGCCAGCAGCGTCGGCACCTGCATCTGCTTCAACTGCGCATCCCAGTCGAAGATGCTCTCCCGCCCGCCCTGGTAGTGCTTCATGGTCAGGCCAGTGCCCAGCGCGCTGTGTTCTTCCAGATGGGCGATGAACTCGGCCCAGCCGCGCGGGTCCTTCTTTTTCAACTGGATGCGGGTGGCGGAATGGCCGGTTTCCTCGGCCAGCTCGCCCTTCCAGCCCTGGGCGATGAGCTTGGCGGCCTTGGCCTGGTTGGTAGCCTTGAAGGCAGCGTGTTCCGCCTTGGGCGCGCCGCTGCCGGCGCCGGCCACCACCAGCGCGCTGGCCATGCCCGGGTAGCGCAGGCCGAACAGCAGCGTGGCGAAGCCGCCCATGGAAAGCCCGACCACATGGGCCTTGGCCACGCCGGCGGCGCGCATCACCGCGGCCACGTCGTTGACCGCGTATTCCTGGCCATACAGCGCCTCGTCCGTCGGCACCTCGGAAGGGGCGTAGCCGCGGGCGTTGTAGGTGATGCAGCGATACTCGCGGGAGAAGAACCGCACCTGGGTTTCCCATTCGCGATGGTCGCTGCCGAATTCATGCACGAAGACGATGGGATAACCGGTGCCGGTTTCCTCGTAGTACAGCTTGGCGCCTTCAGCCTGGGCGTAGGGCATCGTTTTCTCCCGTCAGCAGGTGGTTGCGCTGATCCTGCCCCGGATCGCGCGGCTTGGCACCCCCTCGACAGCGCCGTCGCGCTGCCCGAGGCTGCGCGCGGAAACGCCGATGACCCCTGAACCCAAAACGCCCATGGCGCGCCTGATGGCGAACCGCAATTTCCTGCGCCTCTGGGCGGTGGGGGCCTTGGCCAATGCCATGCGCTGGGTGGAGATCCTGGTCGCCGCCGTCTTCACCTGGGAAGCCACGCAGTCGGCGCTGGCCGTCTCCCTGGTGGCGGTGCTGCGGGCGCTGCCCATGCTGCTGCTGGGCGCGGTGACCGGCGTGCTGGCGGAAGTGCTGGACCGGCGCCGCCTGTTGATGGCGGGCCAATGCCTGACCGCCGCCGGGTCGCTGACCATCTGCGCGCTGGCCTTCGGCGGGCATTTGCAGGTCTGGCACCTGGCGCTTTCCGGGCTGACCGGCGGCCTGGTCTGGACCATGGAGATGGCCAGCCGCCGCCGCATGGTCACCGAGGCCGCCGGGCAGCGGGACACGGTGCCGGCGGTGGCGCTGGACAGCACCACCAACAACACCACCCGCATGCTGGGGCCGCTGCTGGGCGGGCTGATCTACCAGCAGGCCGGCATCACCGCCGCCTATGCCACCACCGGCTGCGGCTACCTGCTGGCGGTGCTGCTGATGCATGGCGTCAGCCACAGCCAAATACCGGCCCGGCTGCAACCGCGGCGCATCGTGGTGGATGTGGTGGAGGCGGTGCGCATCGTTCGCCGCCATCCGGCGCTGCTGGCGGTGGTGCTGGTGACGCTGGCGCAGAACATCTTCGCGTTTTCCTACAACGCCGTGCTGCCGGCGCTGGGCACGCTCAGCTTCAACGCCACGCCGTTCCAGATCGGCCTGCTGACCGCGGCCGAGCCCACCGGCGCCCTGCTGATGGGCGTCACCCTGGCGCTGCGGCGCGGTGTGCCGCTTTCGGCGCTGCTGATGGTGGCGGGTTCGGCCGGCTTCATGGCCTGCCTGGTGCTGCTGCCGCTGATGCCACTGCTGGGCCTGGCCTGGGGCCTGCTGGTGCTGGGCGGCTGCGGCACCGCGCTGTTCACCGCGCTGCAAACCGCCCTGCCGGTAACCCAGGCCCCGCCCGAGGCCCGCAGCCGGGTGCTGGGGCTGGTGACCACCTGCATCGGCTTTTCCCCGCTGGGCACGCTGAGCATGGGCGCGCTGGCGGACACGCTGGGGCCGCGCCTGGCCATTCCGCTGATGGCCAGCGGCGGGTTGTTGATGATGGCCGCCACCGCCGCCATGCTGCTGCGCAACAGAACCAGTGGAGGAAACCGATGAGGCTGCACCGCCGAGCCTTGCTCGCCGCGCCGTTCGTGCTGCCCGGCCTGGCCCGCGCCGCCGATTGGCCCACCAAGCCGGTGCGCATCGTCGTGGCCTACCCGCCCGGCGGCCCGGTGGACACCCAGGCAAGGTTGATCGCGCCGCGGCTGGAAGCCCGCTGGGGCCAGCCGGTGGTCATCGAGAACCGCCCGGGCAATGCCGGCAATGTCGGCGCGCTGGCGGTGGCCCGCGCGGCGCCGGATGGCCACTCGCTGCTGATCTGCGCCAGCGCGCACGCCATCAACCCCGGCATGTACCGCAACATGCCGTTCGACACGGCCAGGGACTTCGCCCCGTGCAGCCTGCTGACCGCCGGCGCCTTCATCCTCACCGTGCATCCCTCGGTGCCGGCGCGCAGCATCCCCGAGTTCATCGCCTACGCCCGCGCCAACCCGGGCAAGCTGGACTATTCCAGCGCCGGCAGCGGCACCGGCAACCACCTGGCGGCGGAATTGTTCAAGCAGATGGCCGGGGTGGAGATGGTCCACATCCCGTTCTCGGGCGCCGCGCCGGCCAATACCGCCGTCATCTCCGGCCAGGCGCCGGTGATGTTCAACAACATGATCTCCGCCATGCAGCACATGCCGGATGGCCGGATGTTCGGCCTGGGCGTCACCACCCCGAACCGGGCGCGGGCCTTGCCGCAGGTGCCGGCCATCGCCGAGTTCCTGCCGGGCTATGATGTCTCCGGCTGGTACGGGCTGCTGACCACCGCGGGCACGCCGGCCACGGTGGTGGCGGAAATCCACCAGGCCGCGCGCGCTGCCATGACCACGCCGGCGGTCACCGAACGGATCGAGGCGCTGGGGCTGGAAGTGGCGGATATGGGGCCGGCGCCCTTCGCCCACTTCATCGGCACCGAGATGGAGAAATGGGCCCGCGTGGTGGAGATCGCCAAGGCGCAGGTTGACTGAGATTTCGGAACCAAGCGGGAGAAACGCCAATGCCCTTCCTGGAACGCCCCGGCAAGCCGCGGCTGCACTATGTCATCGATGATTTCACCAATGCCTGGGAAACCAAGCCCTGGATGGTGCTGCAACACGGCTACAGCCGCTCCGGCGTGTTCTTCCGCCAATGGGTGCCGTACCTGTCGCGGCACTACCGCATCATCCGGCCGGATATCCGCGGCCTGGGCCAGTCCCCGCTGGACTTCGACCCGCATGCGCAGATCTCGGCCGAGGCGCTGGTGGAGGATGTGAACGCGATCTTCGACATGATCGGCGAGCCGGTGCACTACGTGGGTGAATCGCTCGGCGGCATCCTGGGAGTCGTGCTGGCGGCCACCGTGCCGCAGAAGATGCGCAGCCTGACCATGCTGGCCTCGCCGCTGACCATTCCCAAGGCCACGCAGGAAGCCTTCGCCTGCGGCCTGGAGAACTGGCAGGTGGCGCTGAAGACGCTGGGCAGCCAGGGCTGGAGCGAAAAGGTCAACACCGCCACCCGCTTCCCGGCCGACGCCGACCCGGCCCTGGTGCGCTGGTACGCCGAGGAATGCGGCAAATCCAACGTGGAGACGCTGATCGCGCTGTCGCGCGTGGCCTGCGGGGTGAACGTGGAACCCTACCTGTCCCAGGTGGCGGTGCCGACGCTCGGCCTCTATCCCACCGCCGGCACGGTCACGCGGTTCGAGGAACAGAAGATCCGCGACGGCATCAAGGGCATCCGCGTGGTCAACCTGCCGACGCCCGCACATGCCATCCAGGTGCTGATGCCGGCCGAATGCGCCACCACGGTGCTGCACTTCGCCGGCCTGGTGGATGGCGTGCCGAACCATGGTTGAGTTGAGCCGCCGCGCCGCGCTGGGTTCCGCCTTGGGGTCTGCCTTGCTCGCCACCGGCCCGGCCGCGGCGCAGG
Source organism: Acetobacteraceae bacterium (assembly GCA_947373495.1). Lineage (GTDB taxonomy): Bacteria > Pseudomonadota > Alphaproteobacteria > Acetobacterales > Acetobacteraceae > CAIMOR01. The sequence continues at coordinate 989 of CANBXZ010000284.1, read as the reverse complement.
GGGAGTTTCCCGGCCGGCCGGTCACCATCATCGTGCCCTTCCCGCCCGGCGGCGCCACGGATTTCATCGCCCGCCCGCTGGGCGCGGCGTTGCAGCGGCTGTGGGGCCAGTCCGTGGTGCTGCAGAACCGCGCCGGCGCCGGTGGCGCCATCGGCATGCAGGCCGGTGCCACCGCCCGGCCGGACGGGCTGACCGGCCTCATCGCCCATGTGGCCTATTCCTCCATCCCGGCGTCGGATGCGCTGTTCGGCCGCCCGCCGGGCTTCGACCGCGCCGCCCTGGCCCCGGTGGCGCTGCTGACGGCGGACCCGCTGATGCTGGTGGTGAAGGGCGACGCCCCCTGGCGGACCTGGCAGGACTTCCTGGAGGATGCGAAGCGCCGCCCGGGCGAGGTGGCCTATGGCTCCTCCGGCCCCTACAGCGCGCTGCACCTGCCGATCGAGATGCTGGCCCATGCCGGCGGGGTACGGCTGAACCACGTGCCCTATGCCGGCGGCGGCCCGGCGCTGACCGCGGTGCTGAGCAACACCATCGCCGCCACCGCCGCGGTGCCTTCCGTGGCGGCGCCCTTCATCCGGGATGGCCAGTTGCGCGCGCTGGTCAACACCGGGGCCAGGCGCGTGGCGCTGCTGCCGGAGGTTCCCACCGCGATGGAACTCGGCTTCCACGAGGTGGAGTTCTACCTCTGGGTTGGGCTGTTCACCCAGGCGGCGGTACCGGCCGAGATCCAGCGCCGCCTGCGCGAGGGCGTGGCCGCCGCCCTGGCCGATGCCGATACCCAGCGCCAATTGGCCAGCACCGGCACGGTGCTGGACCTGCGGCTGGGCGAGGCGTTCCAGGGCTTCCTGGCAGCCGACCGGCAGCGGGTGGAAGCCGCGGTGCAGCGCATCGGCCGGGTGGAGTAGGGCCAGGGCCTGATCGCCTGGGGTGGCATCCCCGCAAGGCGTGAAGCACGTGCTGAGACAACAAGCGGGCGCCTGGCCGGCGCT
>CANBXZ010000283.1 GCA_947373495.1 Acetobacteraceae bacterium | reverse complement strand
AGCTTGCAGTAATGGGAAGGTCATTGTTGCAACGCCGGCCGGATTGCCCTGCTCACGAACTCGTCAACAACTTGGCTTCATTCACCCAACGGTCGGGCGGAATGAATGGGTTGTGTATTCACGCCTGGGCCATAAACTCGTTTCCAAGGCGGCCTTTCAGGGCCGGGCCGGCAGGGCGGTTGCCGCCGGCGGCAGCAAGCAACAAGGGAAACAAGTCGTGCAACAACGCCCACAGATGCGCCAACAGCCTGCGAAGCCGCCGCGAGCCCTGATGGCCGCCCTGGGCGGTGCCGCGCTGTTGCTGGCCGGCTGCCAGGCCCCACCGGCCAATACCGGCGGCATGGCCACGGTGGAACTGGACCCCTCCACCCGCGGCCCGGCCGGCGGCGTGGGGATCGAGGGCCAGGACATCCTGGCGATGACCGACCAGATGATGCGCGACATGCTGCAGAACCCGCTGCTGGTGAACCAGGGCCGGCCGCGCCAGGTCATCGTGGATGCGCAGTATTTCCAGAACCTGTCCTCCCAGCGGCTGAACGTGAATGCCATCACCGACCGGCTGCGCATTGGCCTGACGCGCGCCGCCAATGGCCGCATCGTCTTCGTCTCGCGCGAAAGCTTCGGCATGGTGGCGGCGGAACGCGACGCCCGGCGCCGCGGCCAGGTGGATGTCGGCACCGTGGGGCTGACCCGGGCGCAGGCCGGCGCGGATTACCGCCTGGTCGGGCGCATCAACTCCATCGACCAGCGCAACCCGCGCACCGGCGTGGTGCAACGCTACAACCAGGTGACGTTCGAGATGGTGGACATGGAGCGCGGCACCATCGTGTGGTCCGGGCTGTATGAGTTCGCCCGCGCCGCCGCCGACGACGTGATCTATCGCTAGGCGCCGGCGAATGACCCCCTCCCGCAACCCCACTACCCCCCGGGCTCGCCGCGCCAAGGCGCCGCTGGCCGCCGCGCTGCTGGCCTCCGCGCTGGTTTCCGCCTGCGCCATGCCGCCGCAGCAGCCGCTGGTCTCGGCGCAGGAAGTGGACAGCTTCGTGGCCGGCTACCCGCCTTCGGTGCAGCGCCTGTACCGCCAGGTGCCCCTCCAGGGCAGCCGCAACGCCGCGCTGAACCACATGCGCGCCGGGCTGGCGGCGCTGGATGCCGGCGCGGTCGAGGCCGCGGCCGGCAGTTTCGATGAAGTGCTGAAGGTCATCGAGACCATCTACGCCGACAATCCCGAAGCCGCCCGCGCCCGTTCGGTCTGGTACCGGGAAGCCGCCAAGGACTTCAAGGGCGAGGCCTATGAGCGCGCGATGGCGTACTATTATCGCGGCCTGGTCTACATGATGCAGGGCGACTACCAGAACGCCCGCGCTTCCTTCCGTGGCGGCATGCTGCAGGACAGCTTCATGGAAGGCGACGAGCGGATGGAATCCGACTTCGGCGCGCTGGCCTTCCTGGAAGGCTGGGCCGGCCGCTGCGCCGAGCACGACCGCAACACCGTGCAGACCTCCTTCGCCGAAGCCACCCGCCGCAACCCGGCGCTGAGCGAACCGCCGGCCGGCAACCGGCTGCTGGTGCTGTTCGAAAGCGGCTCGGCGCCGAAGAAGGTCGCCTCGGGCGCGCATAACGAAGTGCTGCGCTACGTGCCGGGCGCGCTGCCGCCACTGCCGCGGGTGACGCTGGAAATGGCCGGCCTGCGCACCGAGGCGGTGCAGGCCGAGGACATCTACTTCCAGGCCGCCACCCGTTCCGGCCGCCAGGTGGACGCGATCAATGGCGGCAAGGTGGAATACAAGGAAACCACCGGCACCGCCGGCCGGGTTGCCACCGGTGTGGGCGCCGGGCTGGCCGTGGCCGGCGCCGCTTCCGGCAACCGCAACCTGGGCTATGCCGGCCTGGGGCTGATGGCCGTGGGCCTGGTGGCGCAGGCCGCCGCCAATGCCATGCAGACCGAAGCCGATGCGCGGCACTGGGACAACCTGCCGGGCAACATCCTGCTGGGCAGCCTGCCCTGGCGGCCGCCGGCGCGGGCCGGGCAGGGCGCCACGCCGGAAGTGCGGGTGACCTTCAACCGCGACAAGCAGGGCGAACGCCGCAACCTTCAGGTGCATGCCGCCGGGGCCTGCGCCCTGGCCTGGGGCCGCGAGGTTCCGGCCGGTGACATCCCCGATGCCGCGCCGTTCACCAATGTCCGCATCCGCTGAAAGGAAGCCGATCATGCGTCCTAGCCGGTTGTTGCCCCCGCGCCGCGCAAGCCTGCCGGTGCTGGGCCTTGGTCTGCTGGCCATGGCGGGTTGCGCGGCACCGCCGCCGGCCACCCCCTGCGAGATGGCGGTTTCGCTGAACGCCCAGGCCGCCGCCGAACTGGCCCCGGCGCAGGAAGGCCCGCTCACCTCCGTCGGGCGCCGCGGCGTGCGGATGACCGATGACGCCCTGGCCGCCATGGTGCTGGTGGAGGATGTGCAGACCGGCCGCCGCCCCAATGGCAGCGTGGAGGTTGCGGTGCGGCTGCTGAACTGCACCGGCGCGCCGTTGCAGGTGGAGGCGGCGACGCAGTTCATCGCCGGCGGGGGCGCCCAGGCCGAACCGCCGACGGTGTGGAAGCGGATGTTCCTGCCGCCCCGCACCAACCGGGTGTACGAGGAAATCTCCACCGGCCCGCGCCCCGCCGCGGTGGCGGTGGACCTGCGGATCGGCCGCTGAGATGCGCCGCCGCCTGATGATGGGCGCGGCGCTGGGCTGCTGCGCCAGCCTGGGCGCCGCCGCCCAGGATGTGGGGCGGGACGGCTTCCGCACCGGGGTGCCGGGTGTGCTCAGCCCGCCCCGGCCGCCGCCGCGCCCGCCGGAAACCGCGTTCCAGACCGCGTATCGGCTGGCCGGCTACCCGCGCATGGTGCTGTTCTTCAACCGCGAGATCGCCGACGCCGCCACCAGCGGCCCGGTGCTGCGCCAGCGGGAGGAGACCACCTTCCGCGACACCCAGCGCCTGCAGGGCAGCAGCCAGGCCGCCCCGGTGCGGGACCCCGCCGCCGCCAGCCTGGCGCTGCCGCAGTCGGCGGCGGACAAGTTCGACCCGGCCATGCCCGTGGTCAACGAGGCGCCGCGCCCGGCCGAGCCGGAACGCCGCAGCGTGGATGTGGAAAGCACCCGCCGCACGCAGGAGGAACGGACGCGCGAACTCAGCGTGAACCGGCCTGCGGTGGGTGGCCGCACCTCGCCGCTGACCGAAGCCCAGCAATGGCTGTACGAAAGCGCCTTCACCGGCCGGCTGAGCGATGAGCGCGCCCGCCTGGTGGACCGCGCCACCTCGATGCGGCTGGCCGCCAGCGTGCGGGCAGACGACCCGCAACGGCTGGAAACCGCCGCGCTGCGCGGCCTGGCCGACGTGGCCGTGGTGGTGCGCGTGGCGCTGGCGGAACCCGATGCACGCCAGGGCGACGCCCAGGGCGTGATCTATCGGGTCACCGCCATCGACACCCGCTCGGGCCAGATCCTGGCCGATGAGGTGGTGGTGCCGCGCCCGCGCGACGGCATGGACCCGGCCACCGCCGGTGGCGGCGATTCCGCCGGGCAGTTGATGCAGCGCCTGACCCAGCGCTGGATGCCGCCGCGCTGAACCGCGCCGCCGCTTGCCCCCCCTCGACGAGGTGGGGTGACGCGGCGGCGGGGGCCGCATAACCTTGCCGCACAATCAGGGGAACGGAACGGCAATGGCACGCATCGGCTTCATCGGGCTTGGCAACATGGGTGGGCCGATGGCCCGCAACCTGCTGAAGGCCGGCCATGAGGTGCTGGGCTTCGACCTGGTGCCGGCGGCGCTGGAAGCCTTTGTCGCCGCCGGTGGCAAGGCCGCGCCCAGTGGCGTGGCGGCAGCGCAGGGGGCGGAGTTCCTCATCACCATGCTGCCCGCCGGCAAGCATGTGCGCGACGCCTATCTCAGCCAATCCGGCCTGGCCGCCGCCTGCGCCGCCGGTGCGGTGCTGGTGGACTGCTCCACCATCGACGTGGCGACGGCGCGGGAAGTGGCCGCGGCCATGCCGCTGCCGATGCTGGACGCGCCGGTTTCCGGTGGCACCATGGGGGCGGAAAACGGCACGCTCACCTTCATGGTCGGCGGGCCTGAGGCTGCCTTCGCCAAGGCGCAGCCCATTCTGGCCGCCATGGGCAAGACCATCGTGCATTGCGGCGCGGCGGGGAATGGCCAGGCCGCCAAGGCGTGCAACAACATGATGCTGGCCATCAACATGATCGGCGCCTGCGAGGGCTTCGCCCTGGCGGAGAAGCTGGGCCTGCCGCACCAGGTGCTGTTCGACATCGTCAGCAAATCCTCGGGCCAGAGCTGGGCGGTGAACAGCTATTGCCCGGTGCCGGGGCCGGTGCCGGCCAGCCCGGCCAACCGGGACTACAAGCCCGGCTTCGCCGCGGCACTGATGGAGAAGGACCTGGGCCTGGCGCAGCAGGCGGCGCAGGGCTGTGGCGCGGCCGCGCCATTCGGCGCCGCGGCGCTGGCGGTGTATCAACGCTTCGTCGCCGCGGGCGGCGGTGGCACCGACTTCTCCGGCATCATGGAGATGTTGCGCCAAGGCTGAAGCCCAGGCGCCGCTGGCCGGCCAAATGACGCGTTTGTGAAGCGGCACGAAGGTCAGGATGCGCGACAAGCATGGGGTGACCAGTCACGACATGCCTCAACCCGTGGTTTCAGCCCCGGCTTTCGCTGCCAGGCCAGCGATGGGCCGCGCATGAGCCTGCCGCATCGGCTGCAATCCCTGCTGGCCGCGGCGCCCGGGCCGGACATGGCTGCCTTCCTGGAGGCGGTTCCCATCGCGCTGGGGCTGCTGGACCCGGCCACGCTGGAGGTTCGCGCCGGCAATGCCGAGCTGGCCACGCTGCTGGCCTGCCCGACGGCGGAACTGGCGCCAACCTGGCGGGCGGTTTTGCGCCACGGCCAGGAAGGCGCTGCGCTGCTGAGCCATCTCAACTCCAGCACCGTTACCGGCACCATCACCGGTACCGGCACTGGCCCGGCCAGCTTTGAAGCCTGCCTGTGCCTGCCTGGTGCCATCCGGCGGGACGTTCTGGTGCGCTGCCGTCGCGCCCGGCTGGAAGGCCAGGACTGGCTGGCGGTAACCCTGCAGGACGTCACCCGCCGCCGCCGTGCCGAGGCCGCCCAGGCCGAAGCCGAACGCGAGGCCGGCCGCCGCCTGGCGGAACTGGAATCGCTGTACCGCACCGCGCCGCTGGCCCTGGGCCAATTGGACAGCAACCTGCGCTTCGTGCGGGTGAATGAGGCGCTGGCCGGAATGAACGGCATTCCGGCGGAGGATCATCTCGGCCGTTCGGCCTGGCAGGTGGTGCCGGCGCTGCAGGCGGAGACCGAGCCGCTGCTGCGCCAGGTGCTGGCCACCGGGGAAGGCATCGGCGGCATTCGGCTGAGCGGCCAGACCCCGGCGGCGCCCGGCATGCTGCGCGACTGGCTGGCGCAATACTACCCGGTGCGCGACCCGGAGAACGCCAAGGTCGTCGGCGTCGGCATCGTGGTGGAGGAGATCACCGGGCGGCAGCGGGCGGAACAGGCCCAGGCGCTGCTGCTGCGGGAATTGGACCACCGGGTGAAGAACCTGTTCGCGGTCATTGCCGGGCTGGTCACCTTCAGTGCCCGCGGGGCGCAGACCCCGCAGGAGATGCGGGCCGCCCTGCTGGGGCGGATCGACGCGCTGGCCCGGGCGCATGACCTGGTGAAGCTGGCGATCGGCGGTGGTTTCGCCGCCGCCGAGGGCGCCGCCCACCACACCACCATGCCGGCCCTGGTGGAGGCGCTGCTGGCGCCGTTCCGCACCCCGGCGGACCCGCGACGGCTGAAGCTGGCGGGGGCCGAGGTGGGCGTGGGGGCCCTGGCGGCGCCGCCGCTGGCGCTGGCACTGCACGAGTTGGCCACCAATGCGGCGCGGCATGGCGCCCTGTCCCGGCCCGGCGGGC
>CANBXZ010000282.1 GCA_947373495.1 Acetobacteraceae bacterium | reverse complement strand
GCCCCGCCTGATCGCCGCCGAGATCTATCGCCATTCCAGCTATGGCCCGAAGCACCCGCTGGCGATCCCGCGGGTTTCGCTGGCGCTGGACCTGATCCGCGCCCTGGGCTGGCTGCCGGCGGCGCGGTTCCATGAATCGCCGCGGGCGACGCCGGCGCAACTGGCCCGCTTCCACACCCCGGCCTATGTCGCCGCGCTGCAACGCGCCGAGGCCACCCAGCAGGCCAGCCCCGAGGACCGGGCGCGGCACCACCTGGGCAACCACGGCAACCCCATTTTCGCCGAGGTGTTCTCCCGCCCCGCCACCTCGGCCGGGGGCACGCTGCTGGCGGCCGGGCTGGCGTTGCAGGGCGGGGTGGTGCACCAGCTGGGCGGCGGCACGCATCATGGCCAGCCCGACCGTGCCAGCGGCTTCTGCTACGCCAACGACGCCGCGCTGGGCCTGCTGCACTGGCTGGATGCCGGGCTGGACAACCTGTTCTACCTGGACATCGACGCCCACCACGGCGACGGGGTGGAGGACGCCTTCCGCGCCGACCCCCGGGTGTTCACCCTCAGCCTGCATGAGGCCGGGCGCTGGCCGCATACCGGCACCCTGGCGGACCAGGGCCCGCACCACCGCAACCTGCCGATGCCACAGGGCCTGAACGACAGCGAATTCGCCTGGGCCATGCACCATGTGGCGCTGCCGCTCATCAAGGCGCGGCGGCCCCAGGCCATCATGCTGCAATGCGGTGCCGATGCGCTGGAGGAAGACCCACTGGCCCGGCTCAGCCTTTCCAACAACAGCCACTGGGGCCTGGTGGCGGCGCTGCTGCCGCTGGCGCCGCGCCTGGTGGTGCTGGGTGGCGGTGGCTACAACCCGTGGACCGTGGCGCGCTGCTGGGCCGGGGTATGGGGCACGCTGAACGGCCTTCAGGTACCCGAGCACCTGCCGCCCGCGGCCGAGGCGCTGCTGCGCGGCCTGGAGGCGCGGCTGGACCGCGCCGCCTGGCGCCACCCGCCGGAGCACTGGTTCACCACGCTGCGCGACGCGCCACGCCCGGGCAAGGTGCGGGCGGAGGTGATCCGGGTGTGCAACGCGGCGCTGGCGGCCGCGGGGTGAAGCTGTCGCTCGGCCGGAAAAGCCGGGGCGGTGGCGATCCGGCCCTAGCTTGTTGTTTTATCGCGTGATTCACCCCTTTCGGTGATTCCACCCCAGGCGATCCCGCTCTAGCCTGCCCCGGAAACCGAAAGGCAGCGCCCATGCTCACCCTGTACACCACGCCCGGCACCTGCGCCCTGGCCACCCATATCGCGCTGGAGGAAGCCGGCGCGACCTTCGAGCTGGTGAAGGTGGACTTCAGCCAGAACGCCCAGCGTTCCGCCGCCTACCTGGAAGTGAACCCGAAGGGCCGGGTGCCGGCGCTGGTGACCGACCAGGGCATCCTCACCGAAACCCCGGCGCTGCTGCTGTATGTGGCGCAGATGTACCCGGCGGCCGGGCTGGCGCCGCTGGAGGACCCCTTCGCGCTGGCAAGGATGCAGGCCTTCAACAGCTACCTCTGCGCCACGGTCCACATCAACCACGCCCATGGCCGCCGCGGTGCCCGCTGGGCCGACCAGGCCACCAGCCATGCCGACATGCTGCAGAAGGTGCCGCAGACCATGGGCGACTGCACCGCGCTGATCGAGCGCGACCTGCTGGCCGGCCCCTGGGTGCTGGGGGACCGCTACAGCGTGGCCGATGGCTACCTGTACACCATCGCCCGCTGGCTGAAGGGCGATGGCGTGGTGGTGGCGGACTTCCCCAAGCTGGCCGCGCACATGGCGGCCATGGAGGCACGCCCGGCGGTGCAGCGCATGCTGGCGGCGTACTAGAGCCGGATCGTCGCTTCAGTCGGCGCCGGTCAGACCCTGGCGCCCGGCCAGGTCCAGTATCGCCCGGGCGAAGGCCGCGGGCGCTTCCTGCGGTGGGTTGTGGCCCACCTTGGGCAGCACCCGGCGTTCATAGCGCCCGGTGAAGTGCGGCGCGGCGATATCGGTGGCGGGCAGCGGGCCGACGCCATCGGTGGCGCCGTGCAGGTTGATGCTGGGCACGGTGATCTTCGGCTGGGTCGCCAGCGCCGCCTCGATCGCTTCCAGCGCCGGGTCGCCGGCGGCATAGCCGAAGCGGTGGCGGTAGCTCTGGATCACCACGTCCACGTAGTCCGGATTGTCGAAGGCAGCCTCCGACGCCGCGAATTCCGCCGCCGAGAACGCCCAGTCCGGCGACCATTGCCGCCACAGCAGTTCGGCCAGCGGGCCGCGATTGGCCGCCAGCCCGGCGCGACCGCGTTCGGTGTGGAAGTAGTACTGGTACCACCAGCGGGCTTCCTGCGCCGGGGCCACCGGCTGCACCGCGGCCGGGATGTTCTGGATGTTGTAGCCGGTGCAGGTCACCAGCCCGGCGCAGCGTTCCGGCCACAGCGCCGCCACCACGCAGGCGGCGCGGCCGCCCCAGTCGTAGCCACCCAGCACCGCCTGGCCGATGCCCAGGGCGTCCAGCAGGTCCAGCAGGTCCTTGCCCAGCGCCGCCTGCTGGCCGGAACGCGGGGTTTCCGGGCTCAGGAAGCGCGTCGGGCCATAGCCGCGCAGATAGGGCACCACCACCCGCAGGCCGGCGGCGGCCAGCAGCGGCACCACCTCGTCATAGCCGCGCGGGGAGAACGGGAAGCCATGCAGCAGCACGGCCGGCGGGCCATCCGGCGGGCCGGATTCCTCGATGGCAATCTCCAGCGTGGCGGTCTGGACCAGGCGATGCGGTTTCATCCGGGCATCATGGCGCCAGACGCGGCGCCATGTCATCCTGCCCCGATGCAACGCCGCCAGCTCCTTGCCCTGATCCCCGCCGCCCTCCTGGCCAGCCAGGTCGCGCCGGCCCCGGCCCATGCCCAGACCGGCCCGCAGCCCAGGCTGCCGACCGAAAAGCTGGTCATCGTGACCCGCGAAGGCACCCGCCACGAATTCAATGTGGAGATGGCGCTGAGCGGCGAACAGCAGATGACCGGGCTGATGTTCCGCCCCAGCGTGGCGCCGAACGAGGGCATGCTGTTCGACTGGGGCGCGTCGCGCGAATCCGCGATGTGGATGCGCAACACCATCGCCAGCCTGGATATGGTGTTCATCACCCAGGACGGCCGCATCCACCGCATCGCCGAGCGTACCGTGCCCTATTCGCTGGCCACAATCTCCAGCAACGGCCCGGTGCGGGCCACGCTGGAGTTGGCCGCCGGCACCGCGGAACGCCTGGGGCTGCGCATCGGCGACCGGGTGGAGCAGCGGCTGTTCGGCCCCGCACGGTAGAGCGTAACCGCCTGAGCCCTGTTCACCGCAGGGCGTGAAGCCGCGCCCCGCGATATTGCCGCCTCAGGCGCTTTCCACCGCCTGGCGCACCGCGGCCTGGAAATCCTCCACCCACCAGTCGGCGCGGCCCAGCGGGTTGCCGCGGATCATGCCGCGCAGGTTGTGCCGCCAGAAGGCACGGCGGTCGCGGTCCTTGGCCAACTCCAGCGCGGTGCGCAGGAAGGCCGCCTGGCTGAAGCAGGAAAGCCCGGGCAGCCCGGCATTCAGCAGGTTGGAATGGCTCAGCCGTTCGAAGAAGGCCTCGCCCACCAGGGTCACGGTCGGCACGCCCATCCACAGCGCCTCGCAGGTGGTGGTGCCGCCGGTCTGCGGAAAGCTGTCCAGCGCGATGTCGATCCGGTTGTAGTGCGGCATGTGGGTGCCGCGCACCGCTTCGAACTCCACCCGTTCCGGCGCCACCCCAACCTCGGCGAAGGCGCGGCGCATGTTGTCGCGGAACAGCGCGTTGCCGCCTTCCGGCCGCACGAACAGGAAGCGGGAGCCTTCGGTCTGGCGCACCACCTCGGCCCATAGCCGCAGGCAGGCCGGGTTGTACTTGTATGGGTTGTTCATGGTGCCGAAGGTCAGGTGGCCCTGGCGCTGTTCCGGCGTGCCGGGTTCCACCACCAGGCGCGGGTCGAAGCCCAGCCGCCCCAGCACCACCCAGCTGCGCGGCAGCAGCAACGGCTTTTCCACCAGCAGCGCCGGGTCTTCCGGGCGGATATGCGGGTCCACCAGGATGTAGTCGATGCTCTCCGGCCCGGCCGAATGCGGGTAGCCCAGCCAACTGGCCTGCAACCGCGCCGGGCGCCAGGCCATGACCTTCAGCTTGTTCATGTAGGTGGTGCCACCCAGCTCGAACAGCATGTCCAGGCTGTCGTCGGCGATCATCTGTGCCGCGTCGCGGTCGCTGATGCCGGGGGCGAGGCGGAAGGCATCCACCTTGCCGCGGATATGCGCCTGCACATTGTCCTCGGCGCCGCTGTTGAAGGAATAGCAGAACAGCTCGAAGCCCTGGCGGTCGTACAGTTCCACCAAGGGCAGGGCGAAGTAGCTGACCGGGTGGTTCCGCAGGTCGGAGGACATCAGCCCGACGCGCAGCTTGGCCCGGCCGCTGCGCACCGCGGGCCGGGCCAGCGGGTGCTGCGTGGCCAGCGCGTCCACCCCCTTGCCCCAATGGCGATGCCAGTCCACCAGCAGGCGGCGATGCGCCGGGGTCTGCGCCTGCGCCATGTGGTAGTGCAGCGCCGAGATCTGCCCGGTGCGGGCCCAGAAGGCGCCGAGCTGTTCAAAGCTGCCCACCGCCTCGGCCGCGGCGAAGTCGCCCGCCCGATGCAGCACGTTGCGCAGGATGCGGCTGTCGCGCAGCAGGTCGCCGCCCAGGGCCAGGCGCTGCTTGGCCAGGTGAAAGGCTTCGGCGATGTGCTCGGCTTCCTGCGGGCCGCGGGTGCGGTCCAGGCTGTCCACCAGTTCCATCAGCGTCTGGGTATTGCCGGGTTCGGCCGCCAGGGCCTGGCGCAGCAGGGCGTTGGCGCCGCCACGGTCGGTGTCCAGCAGGGTGCGGGCCTGTTCGGCGGCCAGCCAGGCTTGCTCGGGGTGGCGCTGGCTCAGTTCCGCCAGCATCGCCTTCACTTCCGCCTCGCGGCCGGCGCGGCGCAGCAGCGCGGCGCGGGCTTCCACCAGCGGCTGTTCGGCCACGATGCCGGCGGGCGCGCCGGCCAGCAACTCGATCGCCTCGGCGTTGCGGCCGGTTTCGTCCAGCACCCCGGCGGCGTTCACCCAGGCGCGCAGGTTGCGCGGGTCCAGTTCCCGTGCCCGGCGGAAGCTGGCCAGGGCGGCCTCCGGCTCCTGCGCCAGTCGCCGGGCAGCGCCCAGCAGGCGGTGGTGCTCGCTGGTCCGGGGGTCTCGCCGCAGCAGCTTTTCCGCCGCGTCCAGCGCGCGCGGGGCGTCGCCGGTGATCAGGTGGATATTGGCCAGGTTCACCAGCGGCGCCAGGTTCGCCGGCTCCAGCCTGGCCGCCACGTCCAGCGCCTTCACCGCCTCGGCATGATGGCCCTGGTTCTTCAGCAGCACGCCCAGCAGGTTGTTCAGCGCGAAGTCCTTGGGCTGGCGCAGCAGCGCCTCCCGCGTGGTGGCGAGCGCCTCGTCCAGCCGGCGCAGTTCCAGCAGCAGCACGCCGAGTTCGAAGGCCAGCCCCTTCGGCACTGCCTCCCGCGTGCTGGCGGCGCGGGCCTTGGCGCGCAGCAGGTGGTCGGCGGCGCGGGCGCGGTCTCCCGCGGTGCGGGCGCGGGCGGCCTCGGCCAGCAGGTCGCGCACGGTCGGCCCGGCTGCGGGCGCGGCGTTGGGCGCGGGGGGCTTGGGCATGCGCGGTCCTTGGTGGGCTCTGGCGCCAAGGTGCATCGGGCCCTGGGCTTGTCAATCGCGTGCCCTGGCCCTGGCCCCGGCCTGGCGGCTAAGCTGCCGGTGCGGCGCGGGGGCCGCGGGGAAGGGCAGTCATGAAGGCGGTGATCCTGGCCGGCGGTCGCGGCACCCGGCTGGCCGAGGAAACCGCCCTGCGGCCCAAGCCGCTGGTGGAGATCGGCGGTTGGCCGATCCTGTGGCACATCATGAAGA
>CANBXZ010000281.1 GCA_947373495.1 Acetobacteraceae bacterium | reverse complement strand
TCGCGTTCGAAGGCTTCCAGCACCGGGGTCAACGTCGGGTCGCAATAGCGGCCCGGGTAATTGTTGGTGCAGTTGTACGCCACCGCGTAGTTGGCGATGGGGTTCACCATGTCGTAGCCGGTGAACACCACCGGCATCACGTTCCAACCGCCGCGTTCCACCGGCTCCAGGCTGTTGCGGCGCTGCGCCTGGGTGGAATAGTCGGCCGAGGCCACCTGCACGTTGAAGCCGGCCTGGCGCAGCCGGTCCGCCACCACCAGGCTGGTGGGGTTCAGGATGGTGCTGTCCATGCTGTGCAGCAGCACCACCGGTTCGTTGTTGTAGCCCGAGGCGCGCAGCGTGCTGCGGGCCTGTTCCAGCGTGGCGGCGCGCAACGCCGGCACCCCGGCCTCGGAGGCATAGGGCCAGCCGCACATGAAGATGCTGGCGCAGAAGCCGTAGCGCATCTGCCGCGGCAGGCCGAGCGCGGCCAGCACCTCCTCATGGTCCACCGCCAGCAGCAGGGCGCGGCGGGCGGCCGGGTTGTTGAACGGCGGCAGCGTGTGGTTGATGGAGATGGCGCCGATCATGCTGCCCAGCGGCGGCGGTTCCACCAGCCGGATGTTGCGGTTGCGGCGGAAGCTTTCGATGAAGTCACCCGGCACCAGTTCCAGGTAGTCGGCCTCGCCGGCCTGCAACGCTGCCACGCGGGTGGCGATGTCGGGCATGCTGATGAAGTGCACCTGCTCCATATGCGCGCGCTTGCCGCCGGCGAAGCCATCGGCCGGCTCGGCGCGGGGCACGTAGCGCGGGTTGCGGCGGAAGATCGCCAGGCTGCCGCTGCGCCATTCCGCCCGGTTGAAGCTGTACGGCCCGCTGCCCACCGTTTCCGGCACCGCCTGGGTGATGGGCGTGGTGCTGGCGACGCGGGCCGGCATCATGAACGGAATTTGCGCCGCCGGCTTGCCGATGGCTTCGATCACCTGGCTGAACGGCCAGCTTAGTTCCAGCACGAAGGTGCGGGCATCCACCACGCGCAGGCCCTTGCTGGCGGCCATCAGCCGGGCGCCCAGGCCGTCCCGCCGGCCCCAGCGGCGCAGCGACTCGACGCAGTCCTCGGCGGTCACCGGGGCGCCGTCGTGCCATTCCAGGCCCTCGCGCAGCTTGAAGGTCCAGGTCAGGCGGTCGGTGCTGACCTCCCACCCCTCCAGCATCTGCGGCCGGTATTCGCCCTTGCTGTCGAGCGCCACCAGCGTGTCGTACACCAGGTAGGCATAGGCGCGGGTGACGTTGCTGGTGGTGATGATCGGGTCCAGCACCTGCAATTCCAGGTTCAGCACCGCGCGCAGCACGTTGGGTTGCGCCCCGGCGGGGGCGGCGAGCCCCAGCAGGGCCAGGAAGGCGAGGCTCAGGCGGCGCATGCGGGTCTCCTTCAGGCGGGCAGGATCTCAGGCTCCGGGGCCGGGCGGCCACGGATCATGTCCGCGGCCTTCTCGGCGATCATCAACGTGGTGGCGTAGGTGTTGGCGGAAGGCATGTGCGGCATGATGGAGGCATCCACCACGCGCAGCCCCTGCAAGCCGTGGACCAGCAACTGGTCGCTGACCACCGCGCTGGGGTCGCTGGCCGGGCCCATGCGGGCGGTGCCGATCAGGTGGTAGGTGGTGCTGCCGTTCTGGCGGGCGAAGTCCAGCAGTTCGTCATCGGTCTGCGCCTGCGGCCCGGGCAGCGACTCGGCTTCCAGGAAGGTGCCAAGTTGCGGCGTGTTCAGCATGCGGCGCAGCAGGCGGATGCCGCCCAGGTGCACCTGGCGGTCCATCGGGTCGGCCAGGTAGTTCGGGTTGATCTCCGGGTCCTCGAACACATCGGCGCTGCGGGCGCGCACCCAGCCGGTGGATTCGGGGCGGTGCTGCCAGGCGCCGGCGGTGACGCCGGGGATTTCGTCCAGCACGTACACCTTGCCCTCGGCATAGCTGCCGGGGGTGAAGACGCATTGCAGGTCCGGCGCGTCCAGGCCCTCGAAGCTTTTCCAGAATACGTGCACATGGCTGGGTGCGGTGGCCAGGATGCTCGGCCGCCCGGCGGCCCAACGCGCCACCTGGGCGGCCAGCCGCAGCCCGCGCGACATCTGGTTCAGCGTGGTGACGCCCTTGCGCGCCCGCATGACGATGCGCGAGGCATAGTGGTCGCGGAAGTTCTCGCCCACGCCACGCATCTCGTGCTGCACCGGAATGCCAAGCCGGCCCAGCAGCGCCGCCGGGCCGATGCCGGAAACCTGCAGCAGCCGCGCCGTGTTCACCGTGCCGGCGGAGACGATCACCTCGCGCCGCGCCCGCACTTCCCGCAGCGGGCCGTTGCGTTCCTGCTGGTAGCGCACGCCGATGGCGCGCTTGCCTTCCAGCATGATGCCGCAGGCGCGCGCATTGGTGCGCACCTCCACCCCGCCACGGGCCACGGCCGGGTGCAGGAAGGCGCGGGCGGCGGAAACCCGGCGGCCGTTGACGATGGCACGCTGGAAATAGCCCACGCCGGCCTGGTCGCCACTGTTGTAGTCCGGGTTGCGCGGTATCCCCATGCCGACGCAGCCCTGGATGAAGGCTTCGGTCAGCGGGTGGAACCAGTCCATGTCGGTGACCGGCAGGCCACCCTCGCGGCCGCGGCGCTGGTCGTCGCCATGGCCGACGCGATGTTCGCTGCGGCGGTAGTAGGGCAGCACATCGGCATAGCCCCAGCCGCGATTGCCCCGCTGGGCCCAACTGTCCATGTCGGCCGGTTGGCCGCGATTGTAGATCATGCCGTTGACCGAGGACGAGCCGCCCAGGGTACGGCCCTGCACCGTGCTGATCTGCCGGCCGCCGGTATTGGCCGTGGCCTCGGTCTTGAACTGCCAGGTCACCCCCGGGTCGGCCAGGGTTTTGATGAAGCCGGCGGGGATGTGGATATAGGGGTTGGTGTCGGGTGGGCCGGCTTCCAGCACGCAAACCGTGGTGCCGGGGTCCTCGGTCAGCCGTGCCGCCAGCACCGAGCCAGCGGCCCCGGAGCCGACGATCACATAGTCAAAGCTGTCGGAATCCTGCGCCATGCCGCGGGCAACCCTTGCTGATGGCGTGCAGGGTAGGGACGGGCGGGGGGTATTGCCAAGCAGGGGAACGTCGGCGCCCTGGCGCCCCGGCCAGCACGCCGCCGCGGCTCAACGGCGGGTATCGCGGAACAGGTAGTCGTGGTGGCTGAGTTGTTCGACCAGCTCGTAGCCCTGGTCGGCCAGATAGGCGCTCATCCGCCCCAGGTCGCGGCATTCCACGCAGATGAAGCGGAAGCGGAACCGGGCGTGGTCCACGCCCTGCAACACCTCCAACTCGGCGCCTTCCACATCCAGCGACAGCAGGTCGATCGCGCCCGGGGCGCCGGCTTCGACCAGCACGTCGTTCAGCGGCCGTGCCCGGGCGCCGAACGTGAAGACCTCATCGGAGGGCGCCAGGAATTGGCGCCCTGCCTCGGCATGCGCCATCGGGTCGGCAATGTCGGAGTTGAGCCCGAGAGGCGTGGACATCAGGTTGGCGAACACAAGTTCCACGAACCGGTCGGGGTAGCCGAAGGCGGTGCAGGCACAGCAGAATATCCGCGCCCGCTCGGACCGGTTGGCCCGGCATTTGAGGAAGTTATGCGGGGTCGGTTCCACCAGAACGCCGGACCAGCCGCGGAATCTCTCGAAGTGCAAGGTATTCGACTGCGCCACGCCATCATTGGCGCCGAGTTCGACAAAATAGCCGTTGTCGCAATTCAGGTGTGCCGCCAGCCGGCGGTCCAGGTCATCGAGGCCGAAGAAGACCGGCTCCGACTCCATCCGCGGCGGCACCACCATGGCCGGCGGGGGTTCCGAACGCACCGGCGATGGTCCGGCATCGGCGGCGAGAAAGGCCAGCTTCTGTTCCAGCGCGTCGAATCGTTGCGCCATCCGCGCGGCGTCGAGCCGGCTTTGCTGGCCGTTCAGCAACAATTCGCCGAAGATTTCCTTCAGGCGCCGTACCGGGTTGCGCATGCCGTCTCTCAGTCCCCAACGCCCGTACAGGCCGCTCCGCGCCAGTCGGGAGGCTGCGGGCATCGCCTGGGCGTACCCCTATGGGCCACCGCCATGGCATGCACGGCCAGGCACCGCAACACCGGTACTGGTTCCTGGCAAGCCGCGGCCTGGATGATGGCTGATGAGACGATTGGACGGGCTTGGGTGAGCCGAATGGTCGGAGCGGCGGGATTTGAACCCACGACCCCTTGTCCCCCAGACAAGTGCGCTACCAGACTGCGCTACGCTCCGACAGGGCGCCGCATGTAGCATCGGCTTTCACATTGCGCCAGCCCTGCCGGTGCGAATAAGCCCGGCCTAAGCTGAAACCTGGCAAACCGGGGGAATGGCCATGGAATATCGCGTCTTGGGCCGTTCGGGCCTGAAGGTCAGCCGGCTCTGCCTGGGCACCATGATGTTCGGCGGCGCCACGGATGCCGCCACCAGCGCCCGCCTGGTGGCCCGCGCCGCCGATGCCGGCGGCAACTTCATCGACACGGCGGACAACTACAACGCCGGCGCCTCGGAGGAAGTGGTGGGCCAGGCCATCGCCGGCCGCCGCCACCATTGGGTGCTGGCCACCAAGCTGGCCAACCCGATGGGCCGCGGCCTGAACGAACGCGGCCTGTCCCGGGCCTGGGTGATGCGGGAGGTGGAGGCCAGCCTGCGCCGCCTGAACACGGACTGCATCGACGTGCTGTACCTGCACAAGGAAGACCACGAGACCCCGCTGGAGACCACCATCGGCGCGCTGGGCGACCTGATCCGCGCCGGCAAGCTGCGGCACTTCGGCGTTTCCAACTACCGGGCGTGGCGCATCGCCGCCATCTGCGCCATCTGCGACCGCCTGGGCATCGACCGGCCGGTGGTGTGCCAGCCCTACTACAACATCATGAACCGCCAGCCGGAGGTGGAGGTGATCCCGGCTTCCGTGGCGCATGGCCTGGGGGTGGTGAGCTACAGCCCGCTGGCCCGCGGCGTGCTGACCGGCAAGTACCGGCCGGACGCGCCGCCGCCGAACGACAGCCGCGCCGCCCGCCAGGACAAGCGGATGATGGAAACCGAATGGCGCCCCGAATCCCTGGCCATCGCCCAGCGCATCCAGGCGCATGCGGCGGCGGCGGGCATTCCGGCCAGCCATTTCGCCATTGCCTGGGTGCTCAACAACAAGCTGGTCACCGGCACCATCTGCGGCCCGCGCACGGAGGCACACCTGGAGGACTACCTGGCCGCGCTGGACTACCGCTTCACCGCGGCGGATGAGGCGCTGGTGGCGGAACTGGTGGCGCCGGGCCACCCTTCCTCGCCAGGCTTCAACGACCCGCAATACCCGATCGAGGGGCGCATCGCCGCGACGGCCTGAGGGCCGGCGAGCATGGGCCTCGCCGCAATGGGCGGTCACCGCGTTCCTGCCGGCTGATTTGCCGGGTGCTGCGCGCCTTTCGGTGATTACAGCCCCGGCGATCAGGCTCTAGGCTGGGCCCAACCAAGTGGGAGGGTTCAGGATGGCCAGTCTGGTCCGTCGTCGCCATGCGTTTGCCCTGGCCGGGCTGCCGTTTGCCGCACATGCCCAAGGGGGGGGCCAGGGCGCCTACCCAGACCGGCCCATCCGCATCATCGTGCCCTTCGCGCCGGGCGGCTCCTCCGACTTCGTTGCCCGCATCCTGCAACAGCCGCTGGCCGAGGCGCTGGGCCAGTCGGTGGTGATCGAGAATCGGGCCGGGGCGGCCGGCAATGTCGGCATGGAGGCCGCGGCGCGGGCGGCGCCGGATGGCTATACGGTGTTCCTCGGCAATATTGGCACGCTGGCCATCAATGCCTCGGTCTTTGCCCGCAGCCTGCGGATTGACCCGTTGAAGGACTTCGCGCCGATCAGCCTGGTTTCCACCACGCCGGACGCGCTGGTGGTGGGCGCCGACCTGCCGGTGCGCTCGGTGCGGGAGTTC
>CANBXZ010000280.1 GCA_947373495.1 Acetobacteraceae bacterium | reverse complement strand
CGCCTGGGCTTTGCCGACCTGTCCGGCCTGCTGGCCGCGCTGGGCCTGGAATACGACAGCGCCGAGTCGCGCGCCGTGGCCGCCGGCATCGCCGCGCTGACCCGTGGCGCGGCCGAGGCCGAGTCGGGCCGTATCGCCGCCCGGATGGGTGCGCGGGAGCCGGTGGCGCTGCTGTGGCCCGCCCCGCCCGGAGAGACCGTGCTGCCCGGCCTGGCCGCCGCCGCCCGCGCGGCGCTGGACCAGGCGGCCGCCTCCCAGGGGCTGCGCCATGCCGGGCTGGTGGCACTGGCCCTGCCGGATGCGGCCGAGGCATTGCTGGGGGC
Source organism: Acetobacteraceae bacterium (assembly GCA_947373495.1). Classification (GTDB taxonomy): domain Bacteria; phylum Pseudomonadota; class Alphaproteobacteria; order Acetobacterales; family Acetobacteraceae; genus CAIMOR01. Next base: position 5,662 of record CANBXZ010000280.1, on the reverse strand, counting down.
CGAGGTTGGCGGCATGGCGCCGATGCCGGGGGCGACCCGGCTGGCGCTGGCACCGAATGGCGCCGCGGTTGAGTTGCCGACGCGCGCCGCGCTGCGGGCGCAGCAGGCGTTTCCGCATCGCGCCGCCGGCCTGCTGGCGCCGGTGGGCGAGGTTGCCCGCCAGGCAATGCGCGAGGCGATTTCGCCCTTCCTGCACGCCGTGGCCCCCGGCCCGGTGGCGCTGCCCGCGCCGGCCCGGCCGGTGGCGCGCGCGGTGGCGCTGCGCCGGCACAGCGGCACCACGCTGCATGTGACCGTGGGCGGGCATCGCGTGGCGCTGCGCACCGCCGAGGATGCCGATGGCCGGCTGCTGGAAGTGGCCTTCACCCTGTCCAAGGAAGGCGCCGCCTATCGCAGCCTGATGGACGGCTTCGCCCAGGCGGTTTCGCTGGGGCTGGCGCGCGGGGTGCCGCTGTCTGATTTCGTCGAGGCCTTCGCCTATACCCGCTTCGGCCCGGCCGGTGTGGTGGAAGGCGACCCCGCCATCACCCGCGCCACCAGTGTGCTGGACTGGGCGTTCCGCCGGCTGGCGCTGGACTATCTCGGCCGGCGCGACCTGCCGGAGCCGAGCGAGGAGGATTGCGCCAGCGACACGCTGGCCAGCGCCGCCCCGCTGGGCCCGCTGCTGCCGCTGGACCTGCCGGAAGCGCCCACCAACAGCCCGCGCGGCCGCCGGCGCGGCCTGCGCGTGGTGGCGGCCTGAACCGGGCTTGCCTGAACCTGAACCGATGGAGCCCATGATGGCCGGACGTGTGGATGCGAAGCTGGCGGAACTGGGCATTGAACTGCCGCCGCCCCCGGCGCCGATCGCCAGCTATGTCGGCTTCAACGTGGTGGACTACACCGCCGATTTCGGCCGCCGTGCCGGGCTGGTGGTGATCTCCGGCCAGATTCCGCTGGTGGCGGGCAAGCTGGCCTGCACTGGCAAGGTGGGCGGCGCCATCAGCCTCGAACAGGCGCAGCAGGCGGCGCGGCTGTGCTTCATCAACCTGCTGGCGCAGTTGAAGGCGGCCTGCGATGGCGACCTGGACAAGGTGAAGCGGGTGGTGCGGCTGGGCGGCTTCATCGCCGCCGGGGCCGAGTTCACCCAGCATGCGCTGGTGATGAACGGCGCCTCGGACCTGGCGGTGGCGGTGTTCGGCGACGCCGGCAAGCACGCCCGCACCACCATCGGCGTGCCCAGCCTGCCGGCCGATGCGCCGGTTGAGGTCGAGGGCATGTTCGAGATCGGTTGAGGCGGCCCGGGTCCTGCCCACGGCGTTCGTCCGGTCACGCTGAGCACCAAGGAAAAGCAGGCCCGTTGAAACAACGGCGGGTGTGCCGACGGCGAAGGCCGCGGGACCTCGCCGTCGGCACACCCGTTGTCGCCAAAACGCGCCATGGCTGTTGCATCCCGCCCATCCGGGCCAAGATGGCGGCCATGCCCGACAGCGCGCCCGACCTCTCGCTTTCGCTCCATCGCTCCATCGCCGAAATTCCGGCTGCGGATTGGAACGCCTGCGCCGGCGCCGACAATCCGTTCCTCAGCCACGCCTTCCTGCTGGCGCTGGAGGAATCCGGCAGCGCCACCGCCCGCACCGGCTGGCTGCCGCAGCATGCGGTGCTGAAGGACGCGGCCGGCACCACGCTGGCCTGCGCCCCGGCCTATGCCAAGTCGCACAGCCAGGGCGAATACGTCTTCGACTGGGGCTGGGCCGAGGCGTTCGAGCGCGCCGGCGGCAGCTACTACCCCAAGCTGCAGGTCTGCGTGCCGTTCAGCCCGGTGCCCGGCCCGCGCCTGCTGGTGCGCCCGGGCTGCGACGTGCCGGTGACGGCCTTGGCCCAGGGGCTGCGCCAGGCCTGCGACCAGTTGGACATGTCCTCGGTGCACCTCACCTTCTGCCAGCAGGACGAGTACGAGGCGCTGGGCCAGGCCGGCTGGCTGCAACGCCTGGGCACCCAGTTCCATTGGGAAAACCCGGGCTATGGCAGTTTCGACGACTTCCTCGGCGCGCTGAACAGCCGCAAGCGCAAGGCCATCAAGCGCGAACGCCGCGACGCCGCCGCCAGTGGCTATGTGCTGAAGACGCTGCGCGGGCATGAGATCACCGGCCGGCACTGGGCCGCGTTCCACAGCTTCTATCGCGCCACCACGGACAAGAAATGGGGCCGCAGCGCCTACCTGACGCCGCGCTTCTGGCCGATGCTGGGGGAACGCCTGGGCGACCGCGTGGTGCTGATGGTGGCCGAGCAGGACGGCACCCCGGTGGCCGGCGCGCTGAACCTGCTGGGCACCGAGGCGCTGTACGGCCGCAACTGGGGCGCCATTGTCCACGCGCCGTTCCTGCACTTCGAACTTTGCTATTACCGCGCCATCGACTTCGCCATCGAGAACCGGCTGGCGCGGGTGGAAGCCGGCGCGCAGGGCGAACACAAGATCCAGCGTGGCTACCTGCCGAAGCCGACCTATTCGGCGCATTGGATCCAGCACCCCGGCCTGCGCCGCGCGGTGGGTGACTTCCTGAAGCAGGAACGCCCGGCGATGCTGGCGGAGATGGCGGCGCTGGCCGGGCTTTCGCCGTTCCGGAAAGCCGACGAGGCCGAGTAGCCCCCAGTGCGCTTGGCCTGTTTGCGCTTGGCCTACCTGCAACTGGCCACGGCCATGGCCCTGGTGGGCGCCAATGTGGCGGTGGCCAAGCTGCTGGCGGAAGCCCTGCCGATCCCGCTGATTGCCTGCCTGCGCTGCGCCCTGGCCTGCCTGGTGCTGTGGCCGCTGGCGCGCGTGATGGAAGGGCCGGTGCGGGTGGCGGCCGCGGCGCGCTGGAACCTGGGCTGGCAGGCGGTATTCGGCACCGCGCTGTACAATGCCGGGCTGCTGGCCGGGCTGCGCCATACCAGCGCGCTGGAAGCCGGGCTGGTACTGGCCACGCTGCCCGCCGTGGTGGCGCTGGGCAGCGCGCTGTGGCTGCGCGAACGCCTGGCGCCGCGGCTCTGGGCGGCGGTGGCGCTGGCCAGCTTCGGCATGGCGGGGCTGACCCTCGCACGATTGGGCAGCGGCGCGGGCGGCTCGGCGCTGGGCAATGCGCTGGTGTTCGCCGGGCTGTGTGGCGAGGCGGTGTATGTGCTGCTGGCCAAGCGCCTGGCCGGCCAGGTGCCGGTGGTGACCGCCAGCCTGTGGATGCAGGCGTTCAGCGCCCTGGTGCTGCTGCCCTTCGCGCTGCCGGGCTTCGGCGCCGTGGCCGCCTTGGCCGAACCGCGGCTGGCCGGGCTGCTGGTGTTCCATAGCCTCACCGCCAGCGTGCTGTGCCTGCTGCTGTGGTACGCCGGGCTGCGGCGGGTGCCGGCGGGCGTGGCCGGGGTGTTCACCGCCTTCCTGCCGGCCAGCGCGGCGGTGCTGGCGGTGTTCGTGCTGGGGGAAGCGGTCACCGTTTTGCATGCGGTTGGATTTGCCCTCATGCTCGCCAGCCTGCTGCTGGCCACCTGGCCGGCGCGGCGCGAGGGGGAGCGATGAGGGCCTGGTTTGCCTGCACCGGGGCCGAGTTGCTGGCGCTGGACGATGCGGCGGTGGCTGGTGCGCTGGCTGCCAGCCAGATGGCGCGGCGGCTTTCGGGCGAACCGACGCAACTCACCGCCTGGAAGCGCGAGGCGGCCCTGCTGCGCGCCCTGGTGCGGGATGGCGGTGGCGCCGCCTGGACCCTGGCCTTCGAGTTCGACCTGCTGCGGCTGGAAAAGCGCATCGACGTGGTGCTGCTGACCGACCGCGCCATCCTGGTGCTGGAGTTCAAGGTCGGCGCCACCACCGTGAGCCACGCCGACCGGGCACAGGCCGAGGACTACGCGCTGGACCTGCGCGATTTCCATGCCGGCAGCCGGTCGCATCCGATCATCCCGGTGGTGGTGGCGACCGAATGCGCGCGGCCGGCGCCGTTCCAACCGCCGCTGGGCGTGCCGGGCGTGGCGGTGGTGGCGGAGGCCAGCGCGGCAACCCTGCCGGCGCTGCTGCGGGCGGTGCAGGCGCTGCCCCCGCCGCCTGCGGCACTGGATGGCGCGGCGTGGCTGGATGCACCGTATCGGCCGGTGCCGACCATCATCGAGGCGGCGGCGACGCTGTTCTCCCGCAACAGCGTGACCGAGATTGCCGAAGCGCGGGCCGATGCGCCAAACCTGAACCGCACCACGGATGCGATCCACGCCGCGCTGGCCGCGGCACGGCAGGCCGGGGAGCGCGTGGTGGTCTTCGTCACCGGCATCCCTGGTGCCGGCAAGACGCTGTGCGGGCTGAACGTGGTGTTCGGGGATGCGCGGCATGAGGGCAGCGCGTTCCTCACCGGCAATGCGCCGCTGGTGGCGGTGCTGCGGGAGGCGCTGGCCTGCAACAAGGCCGGCATCAGCCTGGAACTGGGGCCGAGCAACGACCCCGAGCGGCGCAAGCGGGCGGGCAGGCTGCGCCAGGCGCGGCATGAAACCGCGGCCGCCTTGCAGAACGTGCATCGCTTCCTGGCCGACAATGCCGGCCGCACCACGGCCCCGGCCGAGCGGGTGATCGTGTTCGACGAGGCCCAGCGCGCCTGGGACGCGCAGCAGGCGATGCGGGATACCCAGCGGCGCACCAGCACGCTGAGCATGAGCGAGCCGGCGCATACGCTGGACATCATGGGCCGGCACCAGGGCTTCGCCGCCGTGGTCGCGCTGATCGGCGGCGGGCAGGAGATCAACACCGGCGAGGCCGGCCTCAGCGAATGGGGCAAGGTGATCGCGGCGGCGCCAGGCTGGCGCGCGGTGGCGGCGCCGGGCGTGCTGCGGGCGGCGGAGGCGGTGCAGCGCCTGGCGACGGTGGCCCCGGCCTGGTTGCGGCTGGACGAGAACCTGGACCTGACCGTGCCGATGCGCAGCGTGCGCGACGATATCGCCGCCGCCTGGGTGGACGCGGTGCTGCGGAATGCGCCGGCCGAGGCCGCGGCGCTGGCCACGCGGGCCAGCCTGCCCTTCCTGCTGACGCGTTCCCTGCCCGCGGCGCGGCAAGCCTTGCGGGCGCTGGCGGCGGGGCGGCGGCGGGCGGGGTTCGTGCGCTCCTCCGGCGCGCGGCGATTGCGGGCGGAAGGCTTCGACGCGCAGCTGATGGGCACGGACGAGCCGGTGGACTGGTTCCTGGAGCGTTGGCCGGACATCCGCGCTTCCGACGCGCTGGAAGTGGCCGCGACCGAATATGCCTGCCAAGGGTTGGAGTTGGACCTGGTCGGGCTGGCCTGGGGCGGTGATCAGGTGCGGCAGGGCGGCGCCTGGCAGCCGCGGCGCTTCGCCGGCCATGCCTGGCAGGTGGTCAACAGCGCCGAGGAGCAGCGCTTCATCCGCAACACCTACCGTGTGCTGCTGACCCGGGCGCGCTACGAGACCATCATCTGGGTGCCGCCGGGTTCCCGCGCCGGGACCGACTGGCACGACAGAACCCGCGATGCCGTCGAACTGGATGCCGTCGCCGACTACCTGCGAGGCTGCGGCGCCCGCCCGCTGGACCAGCCCGCCCCAACTGCCCCGGTGCCGGCCGGCCTGCTGCTGTAGGGCGCCGCGTATGCCCCCCGCTTCGGCCGCCGGCTGCCAGCGGCGCCCATTGCCGGCCCGGGCCGCGCCGGACGGCAACCTGGCG
>CANBXZ010000279.1 GCA_947373495.1 Acetobacteraceae bacterium | reverse complement strand
GTCGATGGCGGCGAAGCCATGCGCCTCACCAAATCGTGTGCGGGCGGCCCGGCGGAGCAACTGCCGCAGCATCCGCAGCTGCGCCGCCACGCCATCCTGCCGCCGCAGCTGCGCCACGCGCGCCCAGGCCAGGGCGCGCATGAAGGGCGTGGCGTTGAACGGCGGCAGGCTCATCGCGCCGGTTCCAGCCGGGTGACGTTGGGGAATTCCGCCGCCACCGTGGCCGGGCGCAACGGCATGCGAATGCCCTGCCGGCCCAGCCACAGCGGCACCTGGTCGGCGAAGGCGGCGCTGCCCAGCCAGCCATCCTGGCCGCCCCACAGGGTGAACCAGTTGGCGTCCGGGTCCGCCATGTCGGAGATATGCCGCGCCATGGACCCGAAGCTGACCTCATGCGGGCCGCTGACGAAGCCATGGCCGGATTTCATCGGGGTTTCGCGCGAACCGCCGGCCGGGTAGCTGGCCTGCACGAAGCGGCGGCCCAGCAGCGGCAGGTTCACCAGCCAATGCGCCGCGCGCAGCCGGTGCACCTGCCCCCAATTGCGGTACTGCGCCGCCAGCGGGGCGGCCTGTGCCGCGGCCTCGCGCAGCAGCGCGGCGCGGTTGGGCAGGGCGTCCAGGTCGCGCAGCAGGAAGCGGGTGATGTAGCCCCAGCCGCTTTCCGCCCGCATGCCCTGCGCCGCCGCCACCGCCGGGGCCAGCCGGCCCAGCAGCAGTTCAAACACCAGCGCCGCCTCGCTTTCGGCGGCATAGTCGCCATTCCAGCCGCGCAGCCGCGCCAGCAGCGTCGGCTCGGGCGCGCCGCCGGGCAGCGCCTCCAGCCGGGCCAGCAGGGCGGCGGCCAGTTCCGCCGCCTTGGGGGCCAGCGTGTCGGCCTGCAGCGCGGCCAGGTCCTCGGGCCGCAGCCGAGGCCGGGCCTGCAACAGGGCGCGCAGCCGGGCCACGCGGTCGCCATCGGAGAAGAAGAACCCCACCGGCGGCCCGCCCGGCGCCCAACTGGCCGGGTTCTCGTTGGCGCTGGCCAGGATGCCCTCGGCCGGGTCGGTCAGTTGCGGCAGGTCGCGCCAGTCCCACAGCTGTTGCCAGGGGGCGCTGGCGGCGGGGTCGGCGGCGTCCAGCACCGGGTCGCGGTTGGGGAAGCCGGCGCGGCGCGGCAGCACGGTGGCGACGATACGGCCCACATGGCCCTCGGCGTCGGCCCAGATCATGTTCTGCGGCGAAACCCCGAAGCCATTGAAGGCATGGCGGAATTCGGTGCTGTTGCGGGCCCGGGCGGCGCGCAGCAGGGCGGTGATCTCGTCGGTCGGCTCATGCCCCACCCAGCGCAGCGCCAGCACATCGCCGGGGCGGGTGGCCAGCAGCGGCACGTCGCTGACCACCGGGCCGAACGGGCTTTCCCGCACCTGGCGCCGGGCGCCGAACCACAGCCGCTGGCCAATCTCCTCCGTACGGCTGCGCAGTTGGTCGGGTGGCAGGCGGGAGATGTCGAACACATCCGAAGCCGCCGAGCGCAGGTTGGTGCCGCCCCAGCTGAGGTGGCGGTTGCGGCCGAAGCCCACCACCGGCAGGCCGGGCACCATCATGCCCACCACATCGTAGCCCGGGCTGCGCATGCCTACCATCAGCCACAGGTTGGGCAGGTTCAGCGACAGGTGCGGGTCGCTGGCCAGCAGCGCGCCGCCGGTGGCGCTGTGCCGGGCGTCCACCGCCACCGCGTTGCTGCCCGCCCGGCTGTTGCCGAGCAGCAGGGCGCCCAGTGCGCCGGCGCCTGGCTCCACGCCATTGCCGGCCTCCCGCAGGCGGGCCCAGCGGGTCTCGTAGCCCGGGGTGCCGCGTTCGGCCAGCAGGCTGAACAGCAGCAGCCAGTTGATGTCGGTGCCGGCGACGCGGCCCACCGCCAGCATGTCCTGCGCGGTCACCGGCTCGCGCTCCAGCCCCAGCAGCCCGGCTTCCGGCGGGCGGGGGCCGTGCATCACCACCTGGTTCAGCCCGGCCAGGAAGGCGGTGACGAAGGCGCGGGTTTCCGCCGGCCAGGCAGCTTCCACCGCGGCGCCGGCGCGGCCGAAGTTCAGGATGCGCAGCGCGTGGTCGATATCGGTGGCCACCGGCCCGGCCATTTCCGCCAGCCGGCCCCGGGCGATGCGGCGCATGATCTCGATCTGCGCGCCGCGCAGATGGCCGTGGACCAGCCCCAGCGCATAGGCGAGGTCGGTGTCGTTCTCGGCTTCGATCCAGGGCACCAGGTGTTGGTTCCAGCGGATGGTGACCGGGCGGGTGAGGCCAGGCAATTGGCGCGGCAGGGCGGCCAGCCGGGCCTCGGTGCCGACCTGCGCCGGGAACAGCGCGGCACAGCCCGGCAGCAGCGCCAGCAGGGCCAGCACCAGGGCCGCCTTGCGTTTCAGTATCCCTGCCACCCTTGCATCCTTATCCCACCGCCCGGCATGGAGCTTGGTTGTGAAGCGCCGGCGGCAAGCCCCCGGTTACCTGCCACGGCATCGCCTGGCGCGATTCCCGGCGCAGCTGCGTGCCACGGCACGGTTCTTGATAGTCCCGGGGCAGGAGAACCAGACCCTGCGCGTATTGCTTGTAGATAACGACCCGGAACGAGCCGCCGCTGTCCAGGCGGGGCTGGAGGCGGCTGGCTGCATGGTGGTGGCCACCGCCGCGGATGTCACCGGGTTGACCGCCCTGGTGCGGGACTGCGGGGCGGAGGTGATTGTCTGCGACCTGGACGACCCTTCGCGCGATGCGCTGGAAGGCATGCGCGCGCTGCACCGGGACGAGCCCCGGCCGGTGGTGCTGTTCGCCGAAAAGGGCGACGCGGACCAGATCGAGGCGGCGCTGGAAGCCGGCGTCGCCGCCTATGTGGTGGAGGGCCTGGCGCCGGCGCGGGTGCGGCCGGTGATCGAGGTGGCGATCCGCCGTTGGCGCGCCCACCAGGCGCTGACGCGTGAGTTGGCCGAGGCGCGGCAGACCCTGGCCGACAAGCTGGCGATCGACCAGGCCAAGCAGGCGTTGATGCAGCGCCACAAGCTGACCGAGCCGGAAGCCTATAAGCGGCTGCGCCGGATGGCGATGGACACGGGCCGCAAGCTGGCTCAAGTGGCGGCTGAAGTTCTGCTTGATAAAGAGGCAAGTAAGGTAAAATAGCAGCGTTTCGGCGCTGAGTATGGGATTTTGCCTTCCAATCGCGCAAAATCCCGCTTGATCCGGCCCGCCGATTTCTGCTGCATTGCAACAGCGCCGCGAAACCCAATGAAGGGCATCGCAGGTCAGGGCGCAATCCCATCGCGGTCCAAGGGCGGCCCGCAGCCCCGGTCAGCAATGATCGCAGGAGCCGCGCGTGAACGCCCATACCCAGCCGCCCTCCCGCCTCAGTACCCGCCGTGCCGGCCCCGGCCTGCGTACGCTGCGGCTTGGCTTCGTACCCCTGACCGACGCGGCGCCGCTGCTGGTGGCGGAAGCGATCGGCCTGTTCGACAGCGTCGGGCTGAAGGTGTCGCTTTCGGCCGAGCATGGCTGGGCGGCGCTGCGCGACAAGCTGGCCTTCGGCGCGCTGGACGCCGCCCACCTGCTCGGGCCCATGCCCATCGCCCTGGCCGCCGGGCTGGACGGGGTGAAGGCCAAGGTCACCGTCGCCGCCGGGCTGGCGGTGAACGGCAATACCATCACCATTTCGAAGGAACTGGCCGAGGAAGTCGGCCCGTTCCGCCACCCGCTCTCCGCCACCGCCTTCGCCGCCGCCATCCGCCGCCGCCAGGGCCGCGGCGCCGCCGAGGTGAAGCTGGCGGTGGTGTTCCCGTATTCCTCGCACAACTACCTGTTGCGCTACTGGCTGGCCAAGGGCGGGCTGGACCCCGACCGTGACCTGCGCCTGGTGGTGGTGCCGCCGACCCTGGTGGCCAAGGCGCTGCAGGATGGCGTGATCGACGGCTTCTGTGCCGGCGAGCCCTGGGGCAGCCATGCCGCCGCGCTGGGCGCCGGGCGCATCGCCCTGGCCACCGGGGATATCTGGCCGAACCACCCGGAAAAGGTGCTGGCACTGCGCAGTGACTATGCCGAGCGCGAGCCGGAACCCGCCGCCGCCGCCACCGCCGCCATCATCGCCGCCGCGCGCTGGCTGGACGACCCGGAAAACCACACCGAGGCGGTGAAGATCCTGCGCAAGCGGGCCTTCCCCGGGCTGGAGCGCAGCACCATCGCCGCCGCCTTCGAGGGCCGGGCGATGGACACCGAGTTGCGCAACCCGCTGCGTTTCCGCGGCGCCACCCTGCCGCGGCCGGAACAGGCCGCCTGGTGGCTGCGCCAGATGCGCCACTGGGGCCATGTGCCGCCCTACGTCACCGACGCCGAGGCGCTGGCGCCCTGGCAACAGGATTTGTGGCGCGCCGCCGCCACCCGCCTGCGGGAAGCCGAGCCGCCCGCCGCCCCCCAACCCCCTGCCGACCTGCCGGAGACCCTTGGCCAATGAGCATCACCCGTCGCCACGCGCTTGCCGCCACCGCCGCGATCTTCGCCGCCGCCCGTGCCGCCACGCCGCACGGTGCCTTCGCCCAGGGCGCCACCACGCCGGAAGTGAAGAAGGCGGTGCTGGGCTACATCGCCCTGACCGATGCGGCGCCGCTTATCATCGCCAAGGAAAAGGGCCTGTTCGCCAAGCACGGCATGCCGGACGTGGAGGTGACCAAGCAGGCCAGCTGGGGCGCCACGCGGGACAACCTGGTGCTGGGCGGCGGTTCGGGCGGGATCGATGGCGCGCATATCCTGACGCCGATGCCCTACCTGATCCACAGCGGCCGGGTGACCCAGAACAACCAGCCGGTCAGCATGGCGATCCTGGCCCGGCTCAACACCAACGGCCAGGCGATCAGCGTGGCCGAGAAGCACAAGGCGCTGGGCGCCCGGCTGGACAGCAGCCCGCTGAAGGGCAAGCTGACGCAGGAAAGCAAGGTCGCCATGACCTTCCGCGGCGGTACCCACGACCTGTGGCTGCGCTACTGGCTGGCCGCCGGCGGCATCGACCCCGACCGCGACGTGCAGACCATCGTGGTGCCGCCGCCGCAGATGGTGGCCAACATGAAGGTCGGCACCATGGACGCGTTCTGCGTCGGCGAGCCGTGGAACGACCAGCTGGTGCACCAGAACCTGGGCTATTCGGCGCTGACCACCGGCGAGTTGTGGCGCGACCACCCGGAAAAGTCGCTGGCGATGCGCGGCGAATGGGTGGCGGCCAACCCGCGCGCGGCCGAGGCCATCACCGCGGCCGTCAGGGCACGCGCGGCGCGCGGGTTCTTCGCCACCCATTCGGCGCGCACCCCCAGCGACTTTTCCGGATGATCGCGCCAGATTTCGCCAGTGACGCACGCGCTATAGCCAAGATCCTGGTGCACCAGCTGGTCGTTCCACGGTTCGCCGACGCAGAACGCGTCCATGGTGCCGACCTTCATGTTGGCCACCATTTGCGGCGGCGGCACCACGATGGTCTCGACATCGCGGTCCGGATCAATCCCGCCGGCGGCCAGCCAATAGCGGATCCACAAATCATGGGTGCCGCCGCGAAAGGTCATGGCGATTTTGTTGCTACCCTTTTTGGCGGCGAAGGCAGCCTTGAGCGGGGTGGCGTCGATCGTGGCACCCAGCGGCTGCAAGGCCTTGGACACGCTGATCGCCTGCCCGTTGGTGTTAAGCCGGGCGAGGATTGCCATTGGCAGTTTCTGTCCGTTCTGCACCACCCTGCCGGTCGCCATCAGATAGGGCAGCGGGGTCAGGATATGGGCACCATCAATGCCGCCGGACCCGCCGCCCAGCACCATGTTATCCCGCAATCCGCCCCACGATGCCTGCTTGGTCACCTCGACATCCGCCATGCCGTATTTCGCGAACAGGCCTTTTTCCCTGGCAATGATCAGCGGGGCGGAATCGGTTAGCGCGATATAGCCGAGCACTGCCTTGCTGGTTTCCGGCCCCGCGCTCTGGGCGAAGACGCCGGATGGGAAGGCGCTGCGCACGGCGCTGAGGACGGC
>CANBXZ010000278.1 GCA_947373495.1 Acetobacteraceae bacterium | reverse complement strand
CCGAGGGGCTTTCCATTTTGCTGGCCGAGCAGAACCTGCACTTCGCCCATGCCGTGGCCGACCGGGCGGTGATCATCGAACAGGGCCGCATTCGCTGGGAAGGCGAGATGGCGGCGCTGCTCGCCGACGAATCGACCTACCAGCAATATCTTTCGGTGTAGGCTCGCCACATGTTGAAGCGCTGGTTTGGTTCGCTCCGCGTCCGGTTCGCCTATGCCCTGGCCTATGGCCTGAAGGAGGTGCGGGAGCGTGGCTTCTTCACCGGGGGGTTCTGGCCGCCCTTGCCGCAACTGCTGGAAGTGCCGGCGCTGGCCAAGGCGCGCAGCCAGGCCAACCTGTATGAGCTGGCGCTGCGGGCCCACCCCGGCCCGCGCCCGGCACCGCGCAGCATTCTGGACATCGGCTGTGGCGCCGGCGGCGGGCTGCTGTATGCCCATGCCGCCTTTCCGCAGGCCCGGCTGGTGGGGGTGGATGTCTGCGCCCCGGCGCTGAAGGACGCGTGGAAGCGCCTGGGCAAGGTGCAGCAGGTGGAACTGCGCCAGGTCCCCGGGGACCGCACCCGGCTGCCGCCGCACAGCTTCGACCTCATCGTCAGCATCGGCTCGGTCAATGCCATCGGCCCGACGGAATTGCTGCGCGAATGCGCCCGGCTGCTGGCGCCCGGCGGGCTGGTGTCCATCACCGCCGCCTTCGCCCTGGCGCCGGAGCAGGCCTTGGCGCTGTTCGCCGCCGCCGCCGACGAAACCGGCCTGGTGCTGCGCCAGGTCAGCGAGATTACCGAGGGCACCCGCGCCGCGCTGGAGCATGATCGCCCCTGGCTGGAAGCCGTGGTGCGCCGCGTGCCGGCGGTGTTCCGCCGGGGCGCCCGCGAAATGGCCGCGCTGCCGGGCACCCTCGCCGCGCGGGCCATGGCGGAAGGCCGGCTGCGGAGCTATGCCGTGCTGGTGGACCATCCGTCCGCCGCCTGGGAGGCCCCGCGCCTGCGCGCGGCTTGACCAGGCTGCGCCGGCTTGGTCCCATGACATCGACTTAAAACCTGATCGGGAGAAAACGCAGATGCGCGCCTGGGCCGTTGTTGAATGTGGCAAGCCGCTGCAGGAACTTGAATGGGCCACGCCGGAGCCGCAGGGCGAGGAAGTGCTGCTGGAAGTGACGCATGCCGGCGTCTGCCACAGCGACCTGCATATCTGGGAAGGCATCTACGACCTGGGCAGCCGCGGCCAGATGAAGCTGACCGACCGCGGCGTGGTGCTGCCGTTGGCCATGGGGCATGAGATTGTCGGCCGCGTGCTGAAGTGCGGCCCCGCCGCCGAGGGCAAGGTGCAGGTTGGCAAGACCTACGCCGTGTTCCCCTGGGTTGGCTGCGGCAAGTGCGCCGTCTGCCTGGCCGAGGAGGAGAACATGTGCCTCACGCCGCGGTCGCTCGGCGTGTACCAGAATGGCGGCTACGCCACCCATGTGCTGGCCACCCGCTGGTCCCACCTGGTGGATATCGAGGGTGTGGACCCGGCCCTGGCCGCGACCTATGCCTGCTCGGGCATCACCGTGTACTCGGCCATCAACAAGCTGCTGCCGATGGACCCGAACGAGCCGATCGTGCTGGTGGGCGCCGGTGGCCTGGGGCTGAACGCCATCGCCATCCTGAAGGCGCTGGGCCACAAGCGCATCGTCTCGGTGGATGTGGCGCAGGACAAGCTGGACGCCGCCCTGGCGCAGGGCGCCACGGATGTGGTGCTGGCGAGCAAGGAAGGCACCACCCAGCGCATCATCGCCGCGGCCGGTGGCCAGGTGGCGGGCGTGATCGACCTGGTGAACGGCACCGAGACCAGCCGCTTCGCCTTCGACGCGCTGCGCAAGGGCGGCAAGCTGGTGCAGGTGGGCCTGTTCGGCGGTGAGATGACCATCCCGCTGCCACTGATGCCGATCCGCGCCCTGACCGTGCAGGGCAGCTACGTCGGCAACGTAAAGGAACTGCGCGAACTGGTGGCCATTGCCCGCGAAGGCAAGATCCCGGGCATTCCGGTGGCGCTGGAGCCGTTCAGGAATGCCGACGCCGTGCTGAACCGGCTGCGCGAAGGCAAGATCACCGGCCGCGTGGTGCTGACCGCTTCCTGAAGCCAGCCAGGCTCCGTCCAGGTCGCCAACCCTGAACGGAGCCTGGCTCTATTCGCCGCGCAGCCGGGCATTCTCGGCTTCCAGCGCCGCCACCCGCTCGGCCAATTGCCGCACCCCGGCGGCAACCTCCGCCAGCGGGATCAACCGCGGGATGTGCTGGGAGCAATTCCACTCCCACCCCGCCACCTGCACCAGCATCACATGCTCCACCTTGCCGTGTGCCGGGGTGGGCAGGTTGGTGGCCCATGCCGGTGCTTCGGCCGGGGGCAGGGCACGGGCATGGCCCAGCAGCTTCAGCCGGTGCTGGCCGGCGTAGTCCATGCAGAACAGCGCCACGCGGTCATTGCCGGCCAGGTTGCCGATGGAAACGTGCTGCCGGTTGCCGGACAGGTCGGCGAAGGCCAGCGCGTCGCCCGCTGGCGCCACGCGCAGGAAGCCGGGCGGCCCGCCGCGATGCTGCATGTAGGGCCAGCCGCCGGCGCCGGTGCTGGCGAGGTAGAAGCTCTCCCGGCTTGCCAGGAACGCCTGCTCCGCCTCGCCCAGCAGGCTGTCATCCCGGCCGCCTTCGGCCATGGCGGCGAAGCGGGCGCGGGAGCCGATTCGGGCCTGCTCGGCCTGTACGGCGGCGGTGAAGGCGATGCTGGCGTAACCCTTGCCCATGGCGAGGTCTCCTTGGCTGGCCTGTCATGGTCTCGCGGGGGCGGGATTTGTTGCAGCGGCTTCCACAGGCCGGCTTTTTCGGGCCCATCGTCCGCAAACCGGCTGCGCCAAGGCCCGCATTCCGTGCTGTGATGTGGATCAACGTCCAAGGCCCCAACGGGCGGCACGATGGCGTGGCAACAGGAGACACAAGGCATGGCCGGCATCAAGCGCCTGCGCGATTTCATCCAGGGCATGACCCGCCTGGCGGACCAGGGGGCCGAGGAGGGCCGCTGGCTGCATGAGGGGCGCGACCTGCTGGCCAGCCTGGTGGCGCAGGATGACTGGCTGCCGGAGGCGTTCGCCCAGGCCGGCCCGAGCTACCGCCAGTACCTGCTGCATTGCGACCCGCTGGAACGCTTCAGCGTGGTCAGCTTCGTCTGGGGCCCTGGCCAGCGCACCCCGGTGCACGACCACCTGGTGTGGGGCTTGATCGGCATGCTGCGCGGTTCCGAGATTGCCACCAACTACGCGGTGCAACCGGATGGCCAGCCGATGGCGGTGCTGGACAAGGCGACGCTTTCCCCCGGCATGGTGGAGCACGTAACCCCGAACGGCCAGGACATCCATGTGGTGGAGAACGCCTATGCCGACCGTGCCAGCATCAGCATCCATGTCTATGGCGGCAATATCGGCGCGGTGTCGCGGCACGTGTTCAACCCGGGCACCAGTGGTGCCAAGCGCTTCATCAGCGGCTACAGCAACACCGTGGTGCCCAACCTGTGGGACCGCAGCGACGAGATGAAGGCGGCCTGAACCACCGCACCCGCCGCGCCCAGGGTGGCGCGGCGACGCAGACACGAAAACGCCGGCACGGGGGGCCCACGCGCCGGCGTTTTTATGTTCGGGCCGCGGCTTAGCGGCGGGCGTTGCGGCGGGTGCTGCTGCGCTGGCCGGCGCGCGGGGCGTTCATCGGCTCACCAGCGTCGGCCACTTCCTCATAGCCTACCTGGCGGGCTTCGCCCTGGGCCAGGTAGCGGCCGCTGTCGGGGCGGTTGTAGATGAAGCCATAGGTCGGATAGCTGCGGCCGAAGCTCTGGGCGTCCCGGCCGATCTGCACCCGCACATCGGTCCAGTCATTCGCCTCGGAAACGTCGATGACGTGCACATCCTGCATCACCGAACCGCGGCGAATGCCGGGACCGCCCCAGTTGGCGTGGTCGATCAGCACATGGCGCGGGGCCACGACGCGGGAGACCACGGCGACATGGCCGTGGCGCATGTTGCCGGAGGAGCGGAAGGCCAGGACCGAGCCGGATTCGGGACGATGGCCGCGGGCGTAGCTGCCGGCGGCGTTGCCCCACCACTGCCAGCCATTGCCGGAAATGGCCATGCCGGTGGCCTGGCGGGCATAGGGCACGCAGGAGATGCCGCCGTAGCTGGCGCGCACCACGTTGCGGCGGAAGCTGGCGGGGCGGCTGGCGGCATGGGCGCCGGAGACGACGGAAAAGCGCACCTGCGGCTTGGCCGGCCGGGTGGCGGCGGTGGTGCGAAGGGGCAGGGCGGCATGCCGGGCGGCCTGCGCCGGGCTGGCTGCATGGGTCTGCTGCCGTCCGGGTCGCGCCGCTTCCGCGTCGGGGCAAACGCCCATCGCGCCGAAGAGGACCCCGAAAGCCAATGCAGTACCCTTGAACCCCATGCGTAGATCGCCCCCGTTTTTGGATGCAGCCGAAGTCCCTGCCGACATGGACCTCACCAAACCGTGATGCCGCGCCGTTGACCCAGGCTTACCCAAGCCGGGGCGGGGGAGGCAACCCGCTGCGTTGATACAGCGCGTAATGTGGCGTGATTCGTCCAGGGCAGGGGGGTAAGGCCGGCTTCGAACGGACCATATTCCCAGGTAATGCTGCGCTGCGATGCGATGTCACAGTGTTGCGGCATGGAAGACACGGCTGATTCGGCCGGTTCCAAAAGACACAGGCCGGGGCGTTGCCACCCCGGCCTGGAATATTTGCCCAAAATACCGCCGATTTTGGCGGCAATTGCGCGATTTAGCGGCAGGCGTTGACCATGATTTCCACCAGGATGCCCGGGGAAGCCATCTCGGCCTGCACGCAGGCGCGCGCCGGGCGGCCTTCCTCACCCAGCCACTCGATCCACACCGTGTTCATCGCGTCACGCTGGGTGATGTCCTTCAGCCAGATCTGCGCGTTCAGCAGGTGGCTCTTGTCGGTGCCATTGGCTTCCAGGCTGGCGTCGATCTTGGCCAGCACCTGCTTGGTCTGGCCGATGATGTCCAGGGTCAGGTCGTCGGCGGTCATGCCGGCGAGGAAGACGAAGTTATGGTACTCGACCGAGCTGGACAGGATCTTGTTGCTGCCCATGCGGATAATCTTGGCCATGTCGGCGCTCCTTCTGCGGATGGTGAGGTGGGTTCTAGAGCGTGATCGCCTGCGGTGGAATCACCGAAAGGCGTGAATCACGCGACCAAACAACAAGCGGGAGCCTGATCGGCGCCTCAGTCCGCGCCGATCAGGCGCCAGCCGGGCGGCTACGGCACCGCCAGGGTGCTGCCGGCGCTGGCGGCGGCGATCATGGTCTCGAACACCGAAACGCCATGGATCGCGTCCTCCAGCGGCAGCGGGTAGGCCGGGCCGCCGGCCACGGCCTGGGCGAAGGCTTCCAGCTCCGCCGCCTCGATATCGGTCGGCGGGAAGTCGCGGGTCCATTCGGCGCCTTCCACCGGGCGGAAGAACAGGCGCTCGTGGTTGAACAGCTCCAGCATGCCCTTGGTGCCGTACAGCGCCACCCGCCACACCCGGGTGGTGAGGTTGATGGTGGCGAAGGTGCAGGAAGCGCCGGAGGCGAATTTCGCCAGCATGGCCGTGGTGTCGTCCACGTGCTCGGAGACCCGCGGGTAGCTGTTCACCGCCACGGAGGCGAAGGGACCCATCAGGTTGATCAGCATGTCGATCATGTGGATGCCCATGCCGCCCATGCCGCCCAGCGGGCTTTCATGCCGGTCGGCCCGCCACATGCCTGCCTTCCAGCCAAAGGCCTGGCCACCGGACATGTTGCCCTCGGCGTGCAGCACGGTGCCGAGTTCGCCAGCGGCGATCATGCGCTTCATCTCCGCCACGGCGGGCAGGAAGCGGCGGTTATGCCCCAGCGCCAGCACCACGCCGGCCTGGCGCGTGGCGGCCACGGCGGCCTGCGCGCTGGCCTTGGTCAGGGTGAAGGGCTTTTCCACGAACACATGCTTGCCCGCGGCCG
>CANBXZ010000277.1 GCA_947373495.1 Acetobacteraceae bacterium | reverse complement strand
CCCCCGGCGCGCCGGCGCCAGACGCGCCCGCCGCGCCGCGCGCCCAGGCGCCCACGGTGCAGCCACCGATCGACGAGCCCACCGCCATCGGCCGGCTGCGCAGCCTGCTGGGGCCGGAATCCACCCTGGCCTATACCGCCGCCGAGGTCACCGACCCGGCGCGCGGCACCGTACGGCTCACCGGCGTCACCATCACCAGCAACGGCAAGCCGCTGCGGATCGAAAGCCTGGCGCTGGACGACCTGCGCGACGACGGCCTGGGCGAAGCCGACGCCCGCAACCTCAGCTTCCAGGACGGCACCACCCGCGTCACCCTGGAACGCGCCCAACTGGCCGGGCTGACCGTGCGCCCCGCCCCCACCGGCCAGCCGCGCACCGCGGACCTGGTGACGCTGGATTCGCTGCGGGTGGAGGGCCTGCTGGTGCGCGATGGCCCGGATTCCGAGGTGCGCCTGGCCCAGGCGGTGCTGGAGGATTACGGCCCGGGCCGGCAGACCCGATTCTCCCTGGGCGGCCTGGCGGTGAAGCTGAAGCCGGGCGACACGGTGGAAAGCGTTACCCTGCGCCGCGCCGTGCTGCGCGGCATGGATGTCGCCACCATCGCCACCATGGTCAGCCGCAACCAAACCCCGCCCACCGCCGGCCGCCTGGCGCTGGAACTGGAGGAGGTGGTCGCCACCGGCCCGAACAACCGGCCGGTGGCCGGCATCGGCTCGCTGCGCCTGACCAGCGACCAGCCCGAGGGCGGCGTGGGCGTGGGCAACTTCGCGGTGCGCGCGCTGCGACTGAACCCGGTGGCCGGCATGGACACCTGGATGCGCCGGCTGGGCTACACCGCCCTGCTGTTCGACCTGACCGCGGACAGCCGCTACGACCCGGTTGGCGGGCGGATGGAACTGACTTCGCTTTCCCTGGTGGGGCGCGACATCGGCACCCTGTCGCTGGCCTTCGGCGCCGATGGCGCCGCCGCCGCCGCCATGCAGAATGGCGACTGGTCCGGCCTGCGGCTGCTCTCGGCCGGGCTGCGCTACATCGACCAGGGGCTGTTCGGCCGGCTGATGGCGCAGCAGGCGCGCGAAGGCCGCACCCCTGAAGCCCAGTTGCGCGAGCAATACGCCAACATGGCCGGCGGGGTGATGGCCCAGCCCGCCCTGGCCCCGGTGCGCGAGGCGGTGCAACGCTTCATCCGCGGCCAGGCGCATGAGGTGGAGATCACCCTGCATCCGCCGCAGCCGGTGCCGCTGGCCGAATTCCAGCAACCCGCCATGACCAACCCGGCGGAGGCGGCCCAGCGCCTGGGCCTTGGCGCCGTGGCGCGCTGACCCGGCGGCCCGGGCGCGGCTGGGCCGGCGGTTGCCGGTGCAGCCCGCCCGGCGCGGCCGGCCCGGCAGCATGGCCTGGCCGCGCACGTCTCGGCGCGGCCTTGGCCTCACGCGTCCCGCGCGGCCTCAGCCAAACGCGTCCCGCGCGGCCTCAGCCGCGACGCTCATCCCGCAGCGCATTGGCCTGATGCACCGCCAGCGCGGTGAGGTTGACAATGCCCCGCGCCGTCACCGCCGGCACCAATATGTGCACCGGCTTGTTCATGCCCAGCAGCAGCGGCCCCACCTGCAAGCCGTCGCTGGCCGCCTTCACCAGGTTGAAGGCGATGTTGGCGGCATCCAGGTTCGGCATCACCAGCAGGTTGGCGGCGCCCTCCAGCGGGCTGTCCTGCACGGCCTTGTTGCGCAGCAGCGGCACCAGCGCCTCGTCGGCATGCATCTCGCCATCCACCTGCAAGGTCGGTGCCCGGGCCCGCACCAGGGCCAGCGCATCCCGCATTTTCTTGGCGGAAGGCGCATGGCTGGCGCCGAAGCTGGAATGGGACAGCAACGCCGCCCGTGGCGAGATGCCGAAGGCGTGCACCTGTTCGGCCGCAAGCACGGTCATTTCCGCCACCTGCTCGGCATCCGGGTCCACCAGCAGGTGGGTGTCCACCACGAACAGCGTGCCATGCGGCAGGATCACGGCGGAAAGCCCGTACACCCGGGAAACATCGGCACGCTTGCCGACAATGTCGAAGGCATAATGCCACTGCCGCATCCAGTTGCCGGAACCACCGCACAGCGCCGCATCCACCATGCCGGCTTCCAGCAGGCAGGAAGCCGTCACCGTCGGCCGGTTGCCGATGCGCCGGGCCGCCGCTTCCGGCGGCACCCCGCGCCGGCCCACCCGTTCCTGGTACAGCCTGGCCAGTTGCTCCACCCGCGGCCCGCCCTCGGAGGGGTCGAAGATCTCGACACTCTCGGAGAAATCCATCCGCAGCCCCATCGCCCGCGCCCGGCCCTCGATGACGGCGCGGCGGCCGATCAGCACCGGCTCGGCGATGCCCTCGTCCAGCACCGTCTGCACCGCGCGCAGCGTGCGTTCATCCTCGCCCTCGGCATAGGCCACGCGGCGCAGGCGCTTGCGCGCGGCCTCGAACACCGGGCGCATCAGGTCGCCGGAGCGGAACACATAGCCTTCCAGGCGGCGGCGATAGGCGTCGAAATCCGCCATCGGCCGCCGCGCCACGCCGCTGTCCATCGCCGCGCGGGCCACCGCCGGGGCAATCTCCAGGATCAGCCGCGGGTCGAAGGGGCGCGGGATGATGTAGTCCGGCCCGAACACCGGGGCATGGCCGCCATAGGCCGCGGCCACCACCTCGCTCGCCTCCTGCCGCGCCAGGCTGGCGATGGCATCGGCGGCGGCGACCTTCATCGCCTCGTTGATCTGCTCGGCGCCCACATCCAGCGCGCCACGGAAGATGAAGGGAAAGCAGAGGACGTTGTTGACCTGGTTCGGGTAGTCGCTGCGGCCGGTGGCCACGATCGCGTCCGGCCGCACCGCGCGCACCGCCTCGGGCAGAATCTCCGGCTCGGGGTTGGCCAGCGCCAGGATCAGCGGCCTGGGCGCCAGCTTGTGCAGCCATTCCGCCTTCAGCACCCGCGGCGCCGACAGGCCGAGGAACACATCGGCGCCCTCCAGCACTTCCTCCAGGCTGCGGGCGTTGGTGGCCTGGGCGTAGCGCGCCTTGTAGGGGTCCATCATCTCGGTGCGGCCCTGGTAGACCACGCCCTTGATGTCGCAGACGGTGACGTTCTCCCGCTTCAGGCCCATGGCCACCAGCAGGTCCAGGCAGGCCAGCGCCGCGGCGCCGCCGCCGGTATTCACCAGCCGCACTTCCTCCAGCTTCTTGCCTTGCAGCAGCAGCCCATTGCGCACGGCGGCGGCCACGATGATGGCGGTGCCATGCTGGTCGTCGTGGAAGACCGGGATCTTCATCCGCTCGCGCAGGCGGCGCTCCACCTCGAAGCATTCCGGCGCCTTGATGTCCTCCAGGTTGATGGCGCCGAAGCTGGGCTCCAACGCCGCGATCACCTCGATCAGCTTGTCCGGGTCGCGTTCGTCGATCTCGATGTCGATGCTGTCGATGGAGGCGAATTTCTTGAAAAGAACCGCCTTGCCTTCCATGACCGGCTTGGACGCCAGCGCGCCGATGGCGCCCAGCCCCAGCACGGCGGTGCCATTGGTGATGACAGCCACCAGGTTGCCGCGACTCGTATAATCCCAGGCCTTGTCGGGGTCGCGGGCGATCTCCTCGCAGGCCGCCGCCACGCCGGGGGAATAGGCCAGCGACAGGTCGCGCTGGTTGGCCATGCGCTTGGTCGGCTCGATGGAGAGCTTTCCGGGGCGCGGCAGCCGGTGATAGTCCAGCGCGTCCTTCCTGATGTCCTCGTCCATGCGATCCCCTCGGGGCAGGGCCGCTTCAGGCAGAAGCGCCGCTGTTCCGGTGCTGGTTGCTGCGCGGCCGAACGGCCCCGGGCGGAGCCGCCCTACCCTCCGGCAATCGGACGGTTATAGCCAAAGCCGGGCCGCGGCGTCAGGCCGCTTCGGGGGGAAGGCCACTCAGTAGCGCAGGGTCGGTGCCTCGGCGTCGAACGCCGCCAGGTCGCGTTCCAGCGCCCATTGCAGCGCCGCCTTGGGGCTGGCGGCCAGCAGCGCGGCGCAGGCGGCCGGCGGCGCGGCCTGCGGGTCGGCCCCGGCGCAGGCCGGCACGCGCTGGGCGGTACGGGCATCGGCCCACAGGCTGGCGCCGGGCAGGAAGGCGTATTCCAGCGTGAAGCGTTCCAGCATCAGCAGCGTCGGCCAGTCCAGCCCGTGTTCCTGCACCGCCCGCTGCAGCTCATTGGTGCGGTCGATGCGGGAGACGCCTTCGTCATCCGTCGTCAGCACCACCGGCACCCCGGCGGCCAGGTAGACCGGCAACGGGTGGTCGCGCCCACGCACCCCCAGGATGACGTCGTTGGACGACAGGTTGATCTCCACCGCAATGCGCCGCCGGGCCATCTCCCGCAGCAGGGCGAAGGCGTCGTCCTCGGCCATCACCGCCACGCCATGGCCGATGCGCGCGGCCCGGCCCAGCCGCACCGCCTCGGCGATGTGCGACCGCAGCGCCTCCGGCGGCACCAGGCCCAGCACCAACTCGCCGGCGTGGAGGGCGATGTTGGTGCCCGGCACGGCGTCGTGGATGTCGGCCAGCAGGTGCATCTGCCGGGTATAGTCGGCCAGCGCCACCGGATGGTCCTCCGGCGCCACCAGCGCCAGGCCCACCACCCGGTCATCCGCCTGTTGCAGCAGCGCCGAGAGCAACGCCTGCGCCGCCACCTGGCCGGGCGGATTGGTGCGGGAAGCCTGGGCCAGCCAGCGCACATCCACGTCGCAGCCCGGCCGGGCCTCGGGCGTGCCGCAGCGCAGCGCCGCGCGCATCGCCTGGTCCAGCGCCGCGCGTTCCGCCCGCGCCGCCGGCACCAGCCGGGCGATGCCGGCCTGCATCAACCGGGCGCGGAAGGCGGCGGGGTCGCCCTGCCAGGGAATGCTCGCGCCCAGCCGCCGCGCCGCGCCACCCTGGAAGGTGACCATCAGTTCCAGGTAGCGCATGCGCTGGCGGCCGGCGCGGTCCACCACCTCGGCCGCGGCGGCGGCATTGTCCACCGCGGCGCCGAAGCGGGCGAAGGCGTCGAAGAACTGGTCGTGGCCGCTGCGGCCGGCGCTGGCAACGAAGCTGCGCATCGACCAGCCATCCACCAGCGCCCGATGCAGCGCCGGGTCGCCCAGCGCCGCCGCCAGCGGGCGCTGGCCCGGCCGGCAGGGCGGCGGCGAGGCAGTGGTGGTGGTGGGGTCGACGCAAAGCCCGGCGGCGGCGCCCTGGCTCAACAGCCCTTCGGCATAGGCGGCGCCGCTGAGATGGCTGTGCAGGTCGCCGCCCTTGGGCATGCGGGCGAGGAAGGCGCGCAGCATCGGCGGCGAGTCGCGCAGTTCGGCAAAGCGCTGGGCCGCGCCGCCCATGCCGGGCACCGGCGCGGCGCAACCGGCCAGCGCCAGCAGCAACAGGGAGGCGATCACGCCTGGAATCCGCATGTCTCGTCCCCTCCGGCTCAGCGGGGGCGATTGTGTCACGGCTCGCGAAGCCGGGAAAGCAAGCCGGTAGAGCTGGGGAATGCCGCGCTTGCCGCCACCGGGCGTTGCGCTAAACCCTTGCGGGCGGGGCTGTTTTCGTCAGCGCCCAGGACGGGGAATATGCGGTCAAGAAGATTCGAACTTCCACGGGGTTTCCCCCACCAGCACCTCAAGCTGGCGCGTCTACCATTCCGCCATGACCGCACGGTGTGTAGAGCGGGGCCGTATAGCCCATGATTCCGCCGGCTTCAACGCACCGTGACGCTCCTGGCGTCGAATGGTCGATTTCTGCCGCGCCGGTGCCCTATCCGGAAGCGCTGGCCGCCCAGGAAGCGCGGGTAGCCGCCATTCGCGCCGGCACCGCGCCCGAGCTGGTGTGGCTGCTGGAACACCCCCCGACCTATACCGCCGGCACCTCGGCCCGGGCGGAGGACCTGGTGGATGCCCGATTCCCCACCTTCGCCGCCGGCCGGGGCGGGCAATGGACCTATCATGGCCCGGGCCAGGTGACCGGCTATGTGATGCTGGACCTGAACCGGCGCGGCAAGGACA
>CANBXZ010000276.1 GCA_947373495.1 Acetobacteraceae bacterium | reverse complement strand
GGCGATGCCGCGCGGCGGTTGTTCGCGGGCCTGATTTTCACCAATCATTTGAACGTCTTGGCCCCTTGGCGGGGGCGCACCGCAGGGCCGATGCAGGGTCTGTCGATGAGGTGTCGGCATGGCCGTGAGCGGGCGACCGGCAGGCGGTTGGCACGGGGCCGAATTGGCGTTGGAGCCTGGCCTGGCGCGAAGCAGGCCCGCGCATGCACCGGCCGATGCGCCGCCAAGTGGGATCGGCTTGAAGGCGATATCGCAACAAATCGAGCGGCTTGACGTGCCAGGCGCCCGGTGCGGGCACAGGCGAAAGCCTGCACCGGGCGCCCGGCATCAGAATGGCAGGATGATGTCCATCAGTTGCTGCCCATAGCGCGGCTGCTGCAAATCCGAGATGGTGCCGCGGCCGCCATAGGCGATGCGCGCCTCGGCCAGGCGGTCGTGCTGCACGGTGTTGTCGCTGGCGATGTCCTGCGGGCGGATCACCCCCTGCACCGCCAACTCCCGCAGTTCGGAGTTCACCCGCACTTCCTGCTTGCCGCCCACCACCAGGTTGCCGTTGGGCAACAGCTGGGTGACGGTGGCGGCGACGCGCAGGGTGATGGTGTCGGCCCGCGCCATCACGCCGTTGCCGTCGCTGGTCTGGCCGCCGCTGGCCTGGAACAGGTTGGTCGGGTCGGCGGCGCGCGGCAGCCAGCGGGTCTGCATGCCGAAGATGCTCGGGATGCCGAAATTGTCGGTGCCGTTGCGGGTGCGCTGGGTGCGGTTGTTCATGCTCGCCGTGTCCTGGATGCTGACCAGCACGGTGATGAGGTCGCCCACCTGCGCGGCGCGCTGGTCGCGCAGGAAGGTGCGGCTGCCGTGGCGCCACAGGCTGGCGCCGCTGGGCGGCGGGTCCTGCGGGGCGGGGGTGGGCATGGTCACCGGGCGGTAGCCGGGTTCCTGCGTCGGGTTGGTCACGGCGGAAATCCGCGGCGCCTCGCCGATGCGGGAAAGCCGTTCGGCGGCATTGCAGCCCGCCAGCGCCGCCAGCAGCGGCAGAACCATCAGCTTGCGCATCCTGCGTCTCCTCACCTGATGACCGGCACGGCGCCCATGGCCACGCGCACCCGGCCGGGCCCGATGGCCTGGGCTTCCACCACCGCGCGGCTTTCCAGGTTCATCACCTGCACCAGGCCGCCCTGCGGCGCGTTGTCCAGCGCGCGGCCCTGCATGGTCAGGGACAGGCCGGGCGCTTCCAGCGTCATCACCACCAGCGCGTTCCGCGCCACCACCGCCGGCGGCCCCAGGTCGCCGAGCATCACCGGCAGGCCCTCGGCCAGCGGCCGGCGCAACTGCTGGCCGACCAGGTGTTCCGCCGTCTCGGCGGTGCCGGGGCGCACCCGTTCGGCGCGCAGCCGCACCAGCCGCAGGTCGGCGGCGCGCAGCACATCGCCCAGCGCCAGCCGGCGGGTGGCCACCACCACCGGCAGCGTCGGCATCGCCCGGCCGGCCACGCGCAGGCGCAGCGTCGGCTGGCCTTCGGCCATCACCACCAGCGTGGTGGCGAAGCGGCCCTGGGCGGCGTCGTAGCTCAGCCCTTCCAGCCCCAGGTTCAGCAGCGCGGTCAGCGGCACCAGCGGCGCGGCGAAGCCGGACAGGTCCAGCTCGCTTTCCGCCGGCAGGCCCAGGCGCAGCAACTCGGCGCGCAGCAGTTCCGCCACTTCCTCCTGCGGTACCGGCCGGCCGGGGCGTTCGATGATGCTGCGCTCGCCGGCCATCAGCGGGCGCCAGACCAGGCCGTGATGCCGGGCCAGCGCCGCCAGCTGCGCCGCTTCCACCACCAGCCGCCGGCCGGGCGCCGGGGCGGTGCCGACCACCACGGCTTCGCGCGCGCCGACGCCGGCGAAGATGTCGCCCAGGTGCAGGGTGGCGCTGTCCACCACCGCCACGGGCTTCACCGTCACCATCTCCTGCGCCCAGGCCGGGCCGGCCAGCAGCAGCAGCGCCGCCGCGAGAGTTCCGCGCCTCATCCCGCTCACCGCATCTGCGTCAGGGTGGAGAGCATCTGGTCGCTGGCGGTGATGACCTTGCTGTTCATCTCATAGGCGCGCTGCGCGGTGATGAGGGCGGTGATTTCCTGCACCACATTGACGTTGCTGGTCTCCACGAAGCCTTGCAGCACCTGGCCATGGCCGGGCTGGCCGGGGGCCGCGGCCAGCGCGGCGCCGGAAGCCGGGGTGGCCAGGTAGAGGTTGCCGCCCTGCGCATCCAGCCCGCCTTCATTGGGGAAGATGGCGGTGGCGATCTGCCCGACATTCTGCGGCGTGGTCTGGCCATCCAGCTTGGCCAGCACCTGGCCGGAGGCGTTGATGGTCACGTCGGTCGCGGCGGCGGGAATGGTGATGCCGGGCTGCACCACATAGCCTTCCGCCGTCACCATCACGCCTTCCGGGGAAAGCCCGAAGGTGCCATCCCGGGTGAAGGCGATTTCGCCGCTGGGCAACTGCACCTGGAAGTAGCCATTGCCGCGAATGGCCAGGTCGAAGCGGTTTTCGGTCTGCTGCAGGTTGCCCTGTTCGCTGATCCGGTAGATCGCCGCGGTCTTCACGCCCAGGCCGACCTGCGCGCCGGAGGGCAGCACGCTGCCGTTGTCGCTGCTGGCGGCGCCGACGCGGCGCAGGTTCTGGTAGATCAGGTCCTGGAATTCCGCGCGCCGGCGCTTGTAGCCGGTGGTGGAAAGGTTGGCGATGTTGTTGGAGATGACCTCCACATTGGTCTGCTGCGCCAGCATGCCGGTGCCGGCGATGTCGAGTGAACGCATGGTACTGCCCCCTTATGCCGCGCGGGCCAGGATGCGGCTGACCGCATCGCTGGCGCGCTTGCCTTCCGTTTCCATGAACTGCGCCACCATCTGGAAGGCGCGCACATCGCTGGTCAGCCGCGTCATCTCCAGCACGGCGTTGACATTGCTGCCTTCCAGGCTGCCCTGCACCACGCTGGGGCGAGCCATCGGTTCGGGTGTCTCGTCGCTGGCGTAGAGCCGGCCGCCCTCGGCCCGCAGCGCCTGTTCATTGCCGAACTGCACCACGCGCAGCTTGCCGACCTGGCCGTTTTCGGTGCGGATGGTGCCGTCGCCCAGAATCTCGATCCGGGTGTCGTTCGGCGCGAAGGTCACCGGGCGGTTGGCGCTGTCCAGCACCGCATTGCCTTCCATGTCCACCAGGCGGCCATCGCCGGCCAGGGTGAAGCGGCCGGCGCGGGTGAAGCGTTCGCCGCGCGGGGTTTCCACCGCGAAGAAGCCAGGGCCCTGCAGCGCCACGTCCAGCGGGTTGCCGGTGCTGGTCAGCGGGCCGCTGGCGCCGTCGCGCCAGGTGGCACGGTCCAGCGCGAAGGCGACGGACTGGCCGCCCTGCGGGCCGGTGACGTCGCGCTGGCGTTGCAGGTGGGTGGCGAAGATCGGCCGGTTGGCGCGGAAGCCCGGGGTTTCGGCATTGGCCAGGTTGGTGGCCAGCACGTCGGTGCCGCGGAGCATGGCGCTCATGCGGGAAAGCAGGATGTAGCCGGTCTGGTCCATGCGTCGCCTCCTGGGTTGGCTTGCGGTGGGCTGGCTTGCGAGGGGGGTGTTGCATCCGGCGTGCCAGGGATTCCGGGGGTTTTGCCCGGCCGGTGCTGCCCGGGGCCGGCAGCTTCTGCCGCCCGCCGGCCGGGCTTGCCGCAACCATGCCGGTGCCGGGCCTTGGCGCTGGGCCGAACCGCCGGAGTGGCGTGGCGCAAGCCTTCCTTAAGCCTGGGCGGGGATGATGCCGGTGGCGCGGGAAAATCCCCGGCACGACAGGACGGTTCCGGTGGCGAAGGACAAGGCTGCGGACAAGGCGGAGGGCAAGGCGGAAGCCAAGCCCGCGGGCGGCAGGAAGAAGCTGTTGCTGCTGGCGCTGCCGGTGGTGCTGGTGCTGGCCGGGGCCGGGCTGTGGTTCACCGGCATCCTGCCCGGCCTGCTGGGCATGGGCGGCACCGAGGAGCACGCGGCGGCGGCCGAGGCCGGCCATGGCGGCGGTGGCCATGCCCCCGCGGCGGCGGGCCATGCACCAGCGGGCCATGCGCCGGCGGCTGGCCATGGTACCGCGCCGGCGGCGGCGGCGAGTGGCCGTGGCGCGGTGTTCTTCGACATGCCGGAGATCGTCGCCAACCTGAATGCGCCGGGCCGTCGCGCCAGCTACATCAAGCTGCGCAGCAAGCTGGAACTGGCGCGGGCGGAAGACAATGCCGTGTTGCAGGCCGCCATGCCGCGCCTGCTCGACCTGTTCACCACCTATCTGCGCGAAATCCGCCCGGAGGAATTGCGCGGCAGCGCCGGCACCCAGCGGCTGCGGGAAGAGCTGATGGCCCGCGCCAACCTGGTGGCCGCGCCGGCCCGCGTCACTGATGTGCTGTTCCAGGAGATCCTGGTGCAATGAGCGCGGAGGAGGACGACCTCGCCGCTTCCTGGGGGGCGGCGCTGGAGCAGGAGGAACAGGCCGAGACCAAGGCGCCCGACGCCGCCCGGGTGCTGAACCAGGCGGAAATCGACAGCCTGCTGGGCTTCGGCGGCGGCGAGCAGAAGCAGGACGAGCAAAGCGGCATCGAGCGCATCGTCAGCGCCGGGCTGGTTTCCTACGAACGCCTGCCGATGCTGGAGATCGTGTTCGACCGGCTGGTGCGGATCATGTCCACCAGCCTGCGCAACTTCACCAGCGACAACGTGGAAGTGGGCATCGACAGCATCGTATCGCTGCGCTTCGGGGACTATCTGAACAGTGTGCCGCTGCCGGCCATGCTGGCGGTGTTCAAGGTGGAGGAGTGGGACAATTTCGGCCTGCTCGTCATCGATAGCGCGTTGATCTACAGCATCGTGGACGTGCTGCTGGGCGGCCGGCGCGGCACCGCGGCCATGCGGATCGAGGGCCGGCCCTACACCACCATCGAACGCACGCTGGTGGAACGCCTCATCACCGTGGTGCTGAAGGACCTGTCGGACGCGTTCAGCCCGCTGACGCCGGTGACCTTCCGCTTCGAGCGGCTGGAGGTGAATCCCAGGTTTGCCGCCATCTCCCGCCTCAGCAACGCCTGCATACTATCAAAACTGCGGGTGGACATGGAGGATCGCGGCGGCCGGATCGAGCTGCTGCTGCCCTATGCCACGCTGGAGCCGGTGCGCGAGCTGCTGCTGCAGCAGTTCATGGGTGAGAAATTCGGCCGCGACAGCATTTGGGAAACCCACCTGGCCGAGGAACTGCGCCACACCGAAATGGCGCTGGACGTGGTGCTGGACGAACAGACCATGCCGCTTTCCACCATCGTGAACCTGCGCCCCGGGGACCGCATCACGCTGGGCTGCGCCCCGGGTTCCCCGGTGCGGCTGCGCTGCGGCGACGTGCCGATGTTCGAGGCGGAATTGGGCCGGCGGGAAAACCGCCTGGCGGTACGGATAGGCCGGGAGCTGCGTCGCGCGCAGAGCATGGCATGAGCTGGATCGAATGGCTGCTGCAACTGGTGACCGTGCTGCTGCTGCTGGCCGCCATGCCCTTCGCGCTGCGGCTGCACCGGCAACTGGCGGCGCTGCGCACCGAAGGCACCGCGCTGGAAGGTGGCGCCCAGGGCCTGAACGAGGCGACGCGGCTGGCGGAATCGGCCTCGCTGCGCCTGCGCGCCTCGGCGGAAGCGGCCGGGCGGCAGTTGAGCGAAAAGCTGGCGGTGGCGGACCCGCTGCGCGATGACCTGCGCTACCTGGTGGAACGCGCCGAAACCCTGGCCGACCGGCTGGAGGCGCTGCTGCGCCAAGGCCGCAGCGCGGAGGCCGCGGCGCCGCCCCCGGTGGCGCCCAAGACCGAGCCCGGCAGCGGCCAGAGCCAGGCGGAACGCGACCTGATGCGCGCCCTGGTGCGCGGCACCGCGGCGGGGGGGCGGTGATGCGCTGGCCTCGCCCCCGCCTGTTGCCGCTGGCGCTGCTGGCGATGACGCTGCTGCTGCCGGCCAAGCTGGTGAGCCTGCTGCGCGGCCTGCCGCACGCCGCCGCGCCGCGCATGGAGTTCAT
>CANBXZ010000275.1 GCA_947373495.1 Acetobacteraceae bacterium | reverse complement strand
GGCTATGCCGACAGCGCCGTCATCATCAACGAATACGGCGAGGTGCCGGCCTACAAGCGCGTGCTGATCGAGACCAGCGGCCTGGCTGACCCGGCGCCCATTCTGCATGCGCTGATGACCGAGCAGCCGGTGCTGGAAACCCACCGGCTGGAAGCGGTGGCGACGCTGGTGGATGCGCTGCACGGCCCCGGCGCGCTGGAGCGCCACCCGGAAGCGCAGCGCCAGGTGCGGCTGGCCGACCGCATCCTGCTGACCAAGCCGGACCTGGCGGACACCTCCGCCCTGCGCGCCACGCTGGCGGCGCTGAACCCCGCGGCGCCGGTGCGCGAGACCCTGCATGGCGCGGTGCCGGCCGCATGGCTGCTGGCCCCGGCGCCGCGCACCGATGAATGGCTGGACGCCACCGCGCGCCACAGCGCCAACCTCGGCAGCGTCGTCATTGAACGCGAGGCGCCGATTCCGGCCATGGCCTTGACGCTGTGGCTGCAGGGGCTGGCCGAGCACCTCGGCACCAAGCTGCTGCGGCTGAAGGGCCTGGTCTGCGTGGCGGAAGCGCCGGAACTGCCCGCGGTGCTGCACGGCATCGGCCATGTCATGCACGCGCCCACCTGGCTGGAAGCCTGGCCCAGCGCCGACCATCGCAGCCGCATCGTGCTGATCGGCCAGGGCATTCCGCCCTACTGGCCGATCAGGCTGCTCGACGCGATCGAGGCGGAGGTGCGCTCAGCCAGCCAGCGCCTCGGCGACGATGGCGTTGTCCACGGTGCCTGAAAAGCCCGGCTTCCAGGTGATGGCGCCGGCGGTGAACATGGCGTGTTCCAGCCGCAGGAAGGCTTCCTCCGGGTAGAACGGGTCGGGCGTCCACATGCCCTGCCGCTTGTAGCGCGCCAGGGCAGCCTTCAGCAGCGGCAGCGGCAGGTCGGGGAAGTAGCTGGCGACGCATTCGGCCAACTCGTCCGAGGGGCTGGCCGCCACCCAGGCCAGCGTCTTCGCCAGCCCGCGCAGCATGGCCTTGAACTCGGCGCGCTTGGCCTGCAGGTTCTGCACCGTGGTGTAGAAGGTGGTGTAGGCGGTGGGCCCGCGGCTGGCGGCCACGTGCCAGACATGGGCGCGGCCGGCCATCTCCAACTGGCTGGCGATCGGCTCGAACACCTGGGCCACGTCCAGCGTGCCATTGGCCACGGCTTCGGCGTTCTGCGGCATGGTGCGGTCGGTGATGCGCTTTACCGTGGTCGGGTCCAGCCCGGCCTGGCGCACATCCTCCTGCAAGGTCCACCACGGCGTCGGCACTTCGCTGACGATGCCCAGCGTCAGCTTGGCCAGGTCGGTCAGCTTGAAGCCGGGGTTCGGGTCGCGGCCCATCAGGAAGAAGGGGTCGCCCATCACCACGCTGCCGAAATTGCGCAGCGGCGAAGCATGATCGGCCTCATGCGCCAGCAGAATGCGCATCGGCCCGCCCCAGGCCAGGTCGGCGTGGCCGGCCAGCACCACGTCCTTGGCATTGCCGGGGATGAAGCCGCCCAGCAGTTCCACCTGCACCCCTTCCGCCGCATAGGCGCCGCGCGCCAGCGCCGCGTAGAACGGCGCGTAGAACACGGCGCGGAAGGGTTCCTGCAAACGGATAGGGGTCATGGCGCCAGCCTTGCATTGTCGGGCGCACAAGGTGGCGTATTCTCCGCCACGCGCCAACCTGGTCGGGGGTTTTCTCCATGCTGTCTCGCCGTAGCCTGTTTGCCGTGCCGCTGTTGGCCACCCCCGCGCTGGCGCAGGAACGCTTTCCGTCGCGGCCGCTGCGGCTCATCATCCCGGTGGGCGTGGGCGGCGTCACCGACGTGGTCGGGCGCATCCTGGCGGAGGCGATGGCGCAGCAACTCGGCCGGCCGGTGGTGCCGGAGGCGATTCCCGGCGCCGGCAGCCGGGTGGGCGCCGCCGCCTTCATGCGGCTGCCGGCGGATGGCTACAGCTTCTTCATCGGCACCAACAACCACCCGGTGATGAAGGCGATGGACAAGGACTTCGCCTTCGACCCGGTGACGGATTTCGTGCCGTTCTGCCTGGCGGCGAAGCAGCCCTTCATGCTGGCGGTACATCCCTCGGTGCCGGCGCAGGACCTGCCCGGCCTGCTGGCCTGGCTGCGCCAGCAGAAGGACGCGGCCAACTACGGCGCCACCAATCCCGGCGCCAGCAACCACCTGGCCGGGGAGTTGTTCAAGCAGCTCAGCGGCACCGACTTCACCGTGGTGCCCTATCGCACCGCCGCCAATGCGGTGCAGGACCTGGTGGCAGGCCGGATGAACTTCACCATCGACAGCCCGACCATGCTGCGCCCGCTGATGCAGGACGGCCGGGTGCGCGGCCTGGCGGTCACCGGCGCCGACCGCTCCGCCATGCTGCCGGGCCTGCCGACCATCGCCGAATCCGGCGTGCCCGGCTACGATATGACCGCCTGGCAGGTACTGTTCGCCAAGCCCGGCACTCCGCCGGAAGCCCTGGCCCTGCTGACCGAAACCGCGCTGAAGGTGGTGGCGGACCCGGCGGTGAAGGAACGCCTGCTGCGCGCCGGCGTGGAGACCTGGGCCGACCCCTCCCCGGCCGCGGCGCGGGCGCATGTGCAGGCCGAGGTTGCCCGCTGGGCGCCCATCGTGGCCCGGATGGGGCTGGCCAACTGACCGCGATGCGGGCAATTGGCGGGCCAGGAGGAGCCGCCAATGACCGCATCCTTGTTCTCGCTGGAAGGTTCCCGGGCCTTCGTCACCGGGGCTTCCGGCCAGTTGGGCGCGCATTTCGCCCGCGTGCTGCACGCCGCCGGGGCCGAGGTGGTGCTGGCCGCCCGCCGGGTTGAGACGATTGCCGCGCTGGCCGCCGAACTGGGCGCCGGCGCCAGCGCCGTGGCGCTGGACGTGACCGACGAAGCCAGCATCAAGGCGGCGCTGGACGCCGCCGGGCTGTGCGACATCATCGTGAACAATGCCGGTGTCGCGGTTTCCAAGCCGGTACTGCAACAGACCGCGGCCGACTGGGACAGCGTGCTGGAGGTCAACCTGCGCGGCTGCTTCCTGGTGGCCACCGAAGCGGCGCGCCGGCTGGTGGCGGCCAAGCGGGGCGGCAGCATCATCAACATCGCCAGCATCGGCGGCCTGCGCATATTGCAGGGCGTGGCGGGCTACACCGCCTCCAAGGCCGGGCTGGTGCAGTTGACCAGGCAGATGGCGGTGGAGTTGGCGCGCTACGGCATTCGCGTCAACGCGCTGTGCCCGGGCTATGTCGCCACCCCGATCAATGCCGAGTTCTTCGCCTCCGAGGCCGGGCAGGCCGTGGTGCGGCGCGTGCCGCAGCGCCGCCTGGGCACCCCGGAAGACCTGACCGGCCCCCTGCTGCTGCTGGCCAGCCCCGCCGGCGCGCACATGACCGGTGCGGCCCTGGTGGTGGATGGCGGCCATTCCGTGAACCCGCTGTAGGTCGGATCGCCACAGGACCGCAGGGTCCGGCGGCGCGAATCCGCCCGTCTGAACATAGGAAACGCCCCAAGATGGACTTCGCCCTTTCGCCCGAGATCGACGCCACGCGGCTGCGCATCCGCGCCTTCGTCGAGGACCGCATCATTCCGCTGGAATCCGACCCGGCGAGCTATGACGAGCATGAGAACATCGCCAAGCCGCTGCTGGAGACGCTGCGCGCCGAAGCCAAGGCGCAGGGCCTGTGGGCGCTGGGCATGCCGAAGGAACGCGGCGGCCAGGGCTTCAGCATGGTCGGCCTGGCGGCCTGCTATGAGGAGATGAACCGCAGCATCTTCGGCCCCTGCGTGTTCCACGGCGCGGCGCCCGAGGACGGCAACATGCGCGTGCTGAACCAGGTCGGCACCGAGGCGCAGAAGACCAAGTGGCTGCAGCCGATCATCGAGGGCAAGGTCGGCTCGGCCTTCGTGATGACCGAACCCGATGGCTGCGGCAGCGACCCCTCGCTGACCTATACCCGCGCCGACCGCAAGGGGAATGACCGCTGGGTGATCACCGGCCGCAAGTGGTTCATCACCGGGGCCGAGGCCGCCAGCCACTTCATCCTGATGGCCCGCACCAGCGACGACGACCGCCGCGGCCTGTCCGCCTTCATGTTCCACAAGGACCAGCCGGGCTGGCGCATCGTCCGCCGCATCCCGATCATGGGGCCGGAGGAACATGGCGGCCATTGCGAGCTGGAATTCGATGGCCTGGAGATCCCCGACGAAGACCGCCTGATGCAAGTGGGCGACGGCCTGCGGCTGACGCAGATTCGCCTGGGCCCGGCACGGCTGACCCACTGCATGCGCTGGACCGGCATGGGCCGCCGGGCGCTGGAGATCGCCATGGCGCATATCCAGCAGCGTTCCAGCTTCGGCGGCAAGCTGATCGACAAGGAGAGCATCCAGCAGATGGTCGGCTCCGCCGCCATGGAACTGGATATCGCCCGGCTGGTGACCATGCGCGCCGCCTGGGCGCTGGACCAGGGCAGCCTGGCCCGCAAGGAAGTCTCCACCGCCAAGGTGGTGGCGGCGGACGCGTTGCAGAAGGCGGTGGACACCTCGCTCCAGCTGCTCGGCGCCAAGGGCTACAGCAAGGACACGGTGGTGGAGTGGATGTACCGCTACGCCCGCCAGGCCCGGCTGGTGGACGGCGCCAGCGAGGTGCACCGGATGGTGCTGGCCAACCGGCTGCGCAAGGAAGGCAAGGACTTCTTTTCCTGGGGCGCGGTCAACGGCTAGGGCCGGCACCACCAGCCCTGTCGGCTGAAGCCGCCATCAGGTCGGAGTATCCATCCGGCCTGATGGTGCTTTAGGCTCCCGGCAAAACCGGGAGGAAAACACCATGCTGACCCGCCGCGGCCTGTTGGCCACCACCATGGCGACCCCCATACTGGCAACCCCCATACTGGCGACCCCGGCGCTGGCACAGGGCGAATGGCGGCCCGACAAGCCCATCCGCGTCATCGTCCCCTACACCCCCGGCGCCATCAACGACATCCTGGCCCGCCTGGTGGCCGAGAAGATGCAGGAAGTGCTCGGCCAGCCCGGCCTGGTGGAGAACCGGCCCGGCGCCAGCGGCTCGCTGGGCATTGCCGCGGCGGCGCAGGCGGCGCCGGACGGCCACACCATCGCGGTGTGCAATACCGCCAACCTCTGCATGAACCCCTTCCTGTTCGCCAATACCGGGTACGATCCGCAGAAGGACCTTTCGCCCATCTGCGTCAGCGTGCGGCTGATGAACGCGCTGGCGGTGCGGGCGGATGGCCCGATCCGCGACCTGCGCGACCTCATCGCCCGCGCCAAGGCGGCGCCTGGCCAGCTGAGCTATGCCTCCTCGGGCGCCGGGTCCTCGCCGCACCTGGCGGCCGAACTGCTGAAGCACCAGGCCGGGCTGGAGGTGGTGCACGTCCCCTATCGCGGCTCCTCCCCGGGCATGATCGACCTGATCGGCGGCCGGGTGGACTTCAGCATCGACAACCTGCCCAACGTGCTGGCGCAGGTGGAATCCGGCAAGGTGCGCGCCCTGGCGGTCACCGGTGGCGAGCGCGACCCCACCATGCCCAGCGTGCCCACCTTCCAGGAAGCCGGGCTGCCGGGATACGAGATGTATGTCTGGTTCGGCTTCGTCGGCCCCGGCACCCTGCCGCCCCGCATCCGCGACGCGCTGGGCGCCGGCATCACCCGCATCGTCCAGGGCGAGGAGACGCGGGAGAAGCTGCGCCGCGCCGGCGCCACGCTGTGGCCGCAGGATTCGGCCCGCTTCAGCAGCCTGCTGGGCACCGAGTTGACCAAGTGGGGCACCGTGATCCGCAGCGCCGGGCTGAAGGTGGAATAGCCCGCCATGGCCGCGGCGGCTTGACGCGCCCGCCGCGGCACCGCGAAATCAGCCCCGCGCGCGGCACCCCCGCCCCGCCGCGCCGCCCGGAGCCCCATCATGCCCAAGCCCGCCGCCCGCACGCTGTTCCGCAACTTCCGGCTGTTCGACGGCAGCGCCACCCTGGCCGAGGGGCTGGAGGTGCTGGTGGAGGGCGAGCGGATCAAGGAAGTG
>CANBXZ010000274.1 GCA_947373495.1 Acetobacteraceae bacterium | reverse complement strand
CGCCTGCAAGGACGCCGGTGGCCTGAAGGGCTATGGCGACAGCAGCGCGGACGGCAACTTCACGCTCAGCGAAGTGGAATGCATGGGCGGCTGCGTCAATGCGCCGATCCTGGCGGTGGACGACGATTATTACGAAGACCTGGACTACGCGAGCACGGTGAAGCTGATCGAGGCGCTGAAGCGCGGCGAACGGCCGAAGCCGGGTTCCGTCATCGGCCGCCAGACCAGCGCGCCGGTGGGCGGACCCACCACTCTCATCGACGTGCCGGGAGCGGAGTAAGGCCATGGCGCTTTCCGACAAGGACCGCATCTTCACCAACCTGTACGGCTTGCAGGATTGGGGCCTGAAGGCTGCGCGCATGCGCGGCAACTGGGACGGCACCAAGGACATCATCCTGAAGGGCCGGGACTGGATCATCGACGAGATGAAGAACTCCGGCCTGCGTGGCCGGGGCGGTGCCGGCTTCCCGACCGGGCTGAAGTGGTCCTTCATGCCGAAGCAGGCCAGCGACCGGCCGCACTACCTGGTGGTGAACTCGGATGAATCCGAGCCCGGCACCTGCAAGGACCGCGACATCCTGCGGCACGACCCGCATACGCTGATCGAGGGCTGCCTGATCGCCGGTGTCGCGATGGGCGCCAATGCCGGCTACATCTATGTGCGCGGCGAATACTACAACGAGCACCTGGTGCTGCAGGCCGCGATCGACGAGGCCTATGCGGCGGGGCTGATCGGCAAGAATGCCTGCGGCACCGGCTTCGACTTCGAGTTGTATGTGCATCGTGGCGCCGGCGCCTACATCTGCGGTGAGGAAACCGCGCTGATCGAAAGCCTTGAGGGCAAGAAGGGCATGCCGCGGCTGAAGCCGCCATTCCCGGCGGCCGTCGGGCTGTATGGCTGCCCCTCCACGGTCAACAACGTGGAGACCATCGCGGTGGTGCCGACCATCCTGCGCCGCGGCGCCGCCTGGTTTTCCGGCTTTGGCCGCAAGAACAATGTCGGCACCAAGATCTTCTGCCTGCAGGGCCATGTGAACAAGCCGTGCAACGTGGAGGAGGAGATGAGCATCCCGATGCGGGAACTCATCGACCGCCATGCCGGCGGCGTGCGTGGCGGCTGGGACAACCTGCTGGCGGTGATCCCGGGTGGTTCCTCCACGCCGATGCTGCCGAAGAGCGTCTGCGACGACGTACTGATGGATTTCGACGCGCTGCGTGAGCACAAGTCGGGCCTGGGCACCGCCGGTGTGATCGTGATGGACAAGTCCACCGACCTCATCAAGGCGATCGCGCGGCTGTCCAAGTTCTACAAGCATGAGAGCTGCGGCCAGTGCACGCCCTGCCGCGAAGGCATGGGCTGGGTCAGCCGCATGATGGACCGCATGGTCGAAGGCCGCGCCGAAGTGGCTGAGATCGACCTGCTGGAGCAGGTGACCCGGCAGATCGAAGGCCACACCATCTGCGCGCTGGCCGATGGCGGCGTGTGGCCGGTGCAGGGCCTGATCCGTCACTTCCGGCCGATGATGGAAGAACGCATCGCGGCCCATAAGGCGCGCACGGCCCCCGTGGCCCTGGCGGCGGAGTAAGCGGCATGGCGAAGGTCACGGTAGACGGCATTGAAGTGGAGGTGCCGAACGGCGCCTCGGTGCTGCAGGCCTGCGAGGCGGCGGGCGTTGAGATTCCGCGCTTCTGCTATCATGAGCGGCTGAGCGTTGCGGGCAATTGCCGCATGTGCCTGGTGGAAGTGGAGAAGGCGCCGAAGCCGGTGGCCAGCTGCGCCTTCCCGGTGGCCGATGGCATGAAGGTGTTCACCGACACCGAGATGGTGCGCCGCGCCCGCCGCGGGGTGATGGAATTCCTGCTGATCAACCACCCGCTGGATTGCCCGATCTGCGACCAGGGCGGTGAGTGCGACCTGCAGGACCAGGCGATGGCCTATGGCGGCGACAAGAGCCGCTACCGCGAGGAAAAGCGGGTGGTCAAAGACAAGTACATGGGCCCGCTGGTCAAGACGATCATGACGCGGTGCATCCAGTGCACCCGCTGCATCCGCTTCACCACCGAGGTTGCCGGCACCGCCGAACTGGGCGCGACGAACCGCGGCGAGCACATGGAAGTGGGCACCTATGTCGAGAAGGCGCTGACCAGCGAGCTTTCCGGCAACCTGATCGACATCTGCCCGGTGGGCGCGTTGACCAGCCGGCCCTACGCCTTCGTCTCCCGCCCCTGGGAACTGCGCAAGACCGACAGCATCGACGTGCTGGACGCCACCGGCACCAATACCCGCATCGACACCCGCTCCGGCGAGGTGCTGCGGATCCTGCCGCGCATCAATGAGGATGTGAACGAGGAATGGCTGGCCGACCGCGGCCGCTTCGCCTTCGACGGCCTGAAGCGCAAGCGGCTGGACCGCCCCTGGCTGCGCCAGGGCGGCAAGCTGGTGCCGGCCACCTGGGCCGAGGCCTTCGCCGCCATCGCGGCGAAGCTGAAGGGCATGCCCGGCGGCCGCATCGGCGCCCTGGCCGGTGACCTGGTGGATGTGGAAAGCGCGCTGGCGCTGAAGGATTTGCTGGCCGCGCTGGGCAGCGACAACCTGGATTGCCGCACCGATGGCGCCGCGATCGACACCAGCCGCCGCGATTTCTACACCTTCAATACCTCCATCGCCGGCATCGAGGATGCGGATGCGCTGCTGATCATCGGCAGCAACCCGCGTACCGAGGCGCCGGTGCTGAATGCCCGCATCCGCAAGCGCAGCGTGGCCGGCACCTTCCCGGTGGGGGTGGTTGGCCCGCGCGGCATGGACCTGACCTATGCGCAGGACTGGCTGGGTGAGGGCGGGGCGACGCTGAAGGCGCTGGCCGACGGCACGCACCGGTTCTGTGCAACGCTGCGTGCGGCGAAGAAGCCGATGCTGATCCTGGGTCGCCACGCGCTGACCCGGGCCGATGGCGCCGCGCTGCTGGCGGTGGCCTGGCAGATCGCCGCCGCCAACAACATGCTGCAGGCCGAATGGCACGGCTTCAACCTGCTGCACCGCTTCGGCGGCCAGCATGGCGCGCTGGATGTCGGCTTCGTTTCCGGCCAGCCGATGGCGAAGATGCTCTCCGGCGGGGTGGATGCGCTGTGGGTGCTCGGCGCCGATGGGCTGGACCTGGCCGCGGTGCCGGCCAGCACCTTCGTGGTGGTGCAGGGGCATCATGGCGAAGCCGCGGCTGCGCGGGCGGATGTGATCCTGCCCGGCGCGGCCTATACCGAAAAGGACGCCGCCTGGGTGAACACCGAAGGCCGCGTGCAGCTTGGCTACCAGGCGGTGCCGCCGCCCGGTGAAGCGCGCGAGGACTGGAAGGTGGTGCGTGCCGCCAGCGCCGCATTGGGCAAGCCGCTGCCCTATGACACGCTGGAGGCCTTGCGTGCCAAGCTGGTGGCCGGCTACCCGGTCTTCGCCCAGGGCGACACGCTGCCGCGCTTCGTCTGCACCGACACTGCCGGCCCGGCTGGCGATGCCGCCGCGCTGCGCGACGACGCCTTGCTGCTGCCGCCGGGCAACTACTGGCAGCAGGACCCGATCAGCCGCGCTTCCGAGACCATGGCGGAATGCGCGCGCACCTATGCGGCGCCCGCCGCGCTGGCGGCGGAGTAAGCCATGATGGAGCAATTGAACGCTTTCCTGGCCACCCCGCTGGGCGTGCTGGCCCTGACGGTGGCCCAGGCGCTGGCGCTGCTGGTGCCGGTGCTGATCGGCGTGGCCTACCTGACCTATGCGGAACGCAAGGTCATGGCGGCGATGCAGCTGCGTCGCGGCCCGAACATGGTGGGCCCCTTCGGCCTGCTGCAGCCCTTCGCCGATGCGCTGAAGATGCTGATGAAGGAAACCATCATCCCCACGGGGGCGAGCAAGCTTCTCTTCATCATGGCGCCGATGCTCACCTTCATGCTGGCGATGCTGGCCTGGGCCGTCATTCCGGTGAATGAGGGCTGGGCCATCGCCAACATCAATGTGGGCGTGCTGTACCTGTTCGCCATCAGCTCGCTTGGCGTCTATGGCGTCATCATCGCCGGCTGGGCGTCGAACTCGAAATACGCGTTCCTTGGCGCGCTGCGTTCGGCGGCGCAGATGGTGAGCTACGAAGTCTCCATGGGCTTCGTCATCGTCACCGTGCTGCTGTGCGTTGGTAGCCTGAACCTGCAGGACGTGGTGCTGGCGCAGAAGAAGGTGTGGTTCTTCATCCCCCTCTTCCCCATGTTCATCATCTTCTTCATCAGCACGCTGGCGGAAACCAACCGCGCCCCGTTCGACCTGCCGGAAGGCGAGAGCGAGCTGGTGGCCGGCTTCTTCGTGGAATACAGCGCGATGACCTTCGCGCTGTTCTTCCTTGGCGAATACGCGAACATGATGCTGATGTCGGCGCTGACCAGCATCCTGTTCCTGGGTGGCTGGCTGCCGCCGATGGACATCGAACCGTTCAACTGGATTCCGGGGCCGATCTGGCTGGCGCTGAAGATCTGCGTCTGCCTGTTCACCTTCATCTGGGTCCGGGCGACCTTCCCGCGCTACCGCTATGACCAGTTGATGCGCCTGGGGTGGAAGGTGTTCCTGCCCTTCAGCCTGGTGTGGCTGGTGCTGACGGCCGCGGTGCTCAAGCTGACCGGCTGGCTGCCGGCGTAAGGTGAGAACAATGGGAATGCTGGATCGCACCGCGCGCAGCCTGCTGCTGTCCGAAATCGTCTCGGGCATGGCGCTGACGCTGAGCTACTTCTTCAAGCCGAAGGCCACCATCAACTACCCGTATGAGAAGACGCCGCTGTCGCCGCGCTTCAAGGGGGAGCATGCGCTGCGCCGCTACCCCAATGGGGAGGAACGCTGCATCGCGTGCAAGCTGTGCGAGGCGGTGTGCCCGGCCCAGGCCATCACCATCGAGGCCGAACCGCGCGAGGATGGCAGCCGCCGGACCACGCGCTACGACATCGACATGGTGAAGTGCATCTACTGCGGCATGTGCGAGGAAGCCTGCCCGGTGGACGCCATTGTCGAGGGCCCGAACATGGAGTTCTCCACCGAAACCCGGGCGGAACTGCTGTACGACAAGGCCAAGCTGCTTTCGAACGGCGACCGCTGGGAGCCGATTCTGGCCAAGCGGCTCGAACTCGATGCCCCCTATCGCTGAGACGGACGCCATGACCATCCGCAGCCACGGAGGCACGCCATGATTATCGCGCTCGCCTTCTACGTCTTCGCCGCCATCCTCATCGCCTCCGCGGTGATGGTGGTGACCGCCCGCAACCCGGTGCACAGCGTTCTGTTCCTGATCCTGGCGTTCTTCAACGCCGCGGCGCTGTTCCTCATCGCCGGCGCCGAGTTCCTGGCGATGATCCTGGTCATCGTCTATGTCGGCGCTGTCGCGGTGCTGTTCCTGTTCGTGGTGATGATGCTGGACATCGACTTCGCGCGACTGCGCGAAGGCTTCCAGCGCTATGCCCCGATCGGCGCCGTCATCGGCGGCATCCTGTTCCTGGAACTGGTGCTGGTGCTGGCCGGCTGGCGCTTCACCGACATGGCGGCCTCGCTTCGTCTGGCGCCGAACCCGGGTGGCAACGTCACCAACACCCAGGCGATCGGTCGGCTGCTCTATACCGACTACGTCTTCATGTTCCAGGCGGCCGGCCTGATCCTGCTGGTGGCGATGATCGGCGCGATCGTGCTGACGCATCGCCAGCCGAAAAGCTCCCGCCGCCAGGTCATCGCCGACCAGGTGAGCCGCAGCGGCAGCGTGGTGCTGCAACAGGTGGCCACCGGCGCCGGCGTCAGCCCCGGCAGCATCCTGCGGCCGCCGCCGAAGGACGCACCGAAGGCGGTGGAACAGCACGACGCGCATGGGCATGGGGGGCACCACTGAGATGGATATCGGTCTCGGTCATTACCTGATGGTCAGCGCCATCCTGCTGGTCCTCGGCATCTTCGGCATCTTCCTGAACCGGAAGAACGTCATCGTCATCCTGATGAGCATCGAGCTGATCCTGCTGGCGGTGAACATCAACTTCGTCGCC
>CANBXZ010000273.1 GCA_947373495.1 Acetobacteraceae bacterium | reverse complement strand
ACTTCGAGCAGGAGGCGGTGATGACCCGCGCCCTGCTCGCCCACATGGCCGCGGTCACGGCGCTGCCGGCGAACCGGGCCGAGGCCGGCATGGCGGTGCGCCGCCAGGTGCTGGGCGACGCGCATGTGAACCGCAGCGAAGCGGCGCTGACGCCGATGGACCTGCCGTTCCGCGACTTCATCCTGGAAGGCGCCTGGGGCAGCGTCTGGACCCGGCCGGGGCTGTCCCACCGGGACCGCAGCCTGCTCTGCCTGGGCATGCTGGCGGCGCTCGGCCACCACGACGAGTTCAAGCTGCACGTCCGCGCCACCCGCAACACCGGCGTGACGCCGGAGGAGATCGCCGAGGTGCTGTTGCAGGTGGCCGTCTATGGCGGCGTGCCGGCGGCCAATACCGCGTTGAAACTCGCCAAGGACATCCTGAAGGAGGACGCATGAGCGACCCCGCCAGCTACCTGCCGCCCGCCACCGGCAGCCAGCCGCCGCTGAACAGCCCGGCCTATGGCAGCACGCACAAGCGCCACCCGAAGCAGGCCGCCATCCGCATCGCGCCGACGCTGACCGAAAGCCTGGCGCCGCGCATGACCCAGGGCGCCTACCCCGCCATCGCCGACCTTTCGGTGCATCAGGGCCGCCAGGCCCAGGGCGAGCGCATCATCGTCGGCGGCCGCGTGCTGGATGAGAATGGCCGGCCGGTGCCGCACTGCATGATCGAGATCTGGCAGGCGTGCTCGACCGGCCGCTACCACCACCCGCTCGATACCCATGACGCGCCGATGGACCCGAACTTCAACGGCGAAGGCCGGGTATTCACGGATGCGGATGGCAACTACCAGTTCACCAGCATCAAGCCGGGCAGCTACCCGTGGCGCAACCACGCCAATGCCTGGCGGCCCAACCACATCCACTACAGCCTGTTCGGCACCGGCTTCGCCCAGCGCCTGGTGACGCAGATGTACTTCCCCGGCGACCCGCTGCTGGCGTTGGACCCGGTCTTTCACGCCGTGGCCGACCAGGCGGCGCGCGAACGGCTGGTGAGCCGCTTCGACCTCGGCCTGACCAAGCCGGAATGGGCGCTGGGCTACCGCTTCGACTTCGTGCTGCGCGGCCGTGCGGCGACGCCGATGGAGAACCCGCAATGAGCAACCCCGCCGATGACCGCGGCGCCGCGGGGCCGGCCGCGCTGGTCGCCACCGCCTCGCAGACCATCGGCCCCTATTGGGCGCTGATCGAGCACCCGGAATGGGCCAACCTGCTGCGCGCCGACGGCCCCAATGCCGGCTACGACCAGGGCGAGCGCATCACCCTGACCGGCCGCATCACCGATGGCGACGGCCTGCCCGCCGCCGATGCGGTGGTGGAACTGTGGCAGGCCGACCCGCGGGGCGACCATGAGGCCGGCTTCCACGGCTATGGCCGCAGCGGCTGCGACGCCGAGGGGCGCTTCAGCTTCACCACGGTGAAGCCCGGGCCGGTGAAGGGCCGCGGCAACGCCACCCAGGCGCCGCACGCCACGCTGACCCTCTTCGCCCGCGGCCTGATGACGCAGGTGGTCACCCGGCTCTACTTCGCCGGCGAGGCGTTGAATGAAACCGACCCGGTGCTGAACGCGGTGCCGGCCGAACGTCGCGGCACGCTGCTGGCCCTGCCGGTGGGCGGCGGGGTCTGGAACCTCGACATCCGCCTGCAGGGCGACAACGAACCCGTGTTCCTGGAGGTCTGAGACCGTGAGCGTCAACCCAGCTGATTCGCCGGTTCTCGGCGCCCTGTACGGCACCGATGCGATGCGCGCCGCGATGGGCGAGCGCGCCTTCCTCCAGCGCATGCTGGACGTGGAGGCGGCGCTGGCCCGCGCCCAGGCCCGCCTTGGCATTTTGCCGCCGGAGGCCGCCGCCGCCATCACCCAGGTGGCGCTGGTGGACCGGCTGGACTTCGCCGAACTGGCCGCCGCCACCCGCAACACCGGCTACCCGGTGGTGGGGCTGGTGCGGCAGCTTTCCATGCTGGCCGGGCCGGAAGCCGGCCGCTGGACCCATTGGGGCGCGACGACGCAGGACATCATGGACACCGCCGTGGTGCTGCAGGTGCGCCAGGCGCTGTCGCTGATCCGCGCCGACCTGATGGGCCTGACCGCCGCGCTGGGCAAGCTGGCCTATGCGCAGCGCCACACCGTGATGGCCGGGCGCACCCATCTGCAGCAGGCGCTGCCGGTCACCTTCGGCTACAAGGTGGCGGTGTGGCTCAGCCCGCTGATCACCATGCAGGAACGGCTGGAACAGCTGCGCCCGCGGGTTGAAAAGCTGCAATTCGGTGGCGCCGCCGGCACCCTGGCCAGCCTGGGCAGCGGCGGCATCCAGGTGCAGCACGAACTGGGCAACGAGCTTGGCCTGGCGGTGCCGGACATTCCCTGGCACGTGGCGCGGGACGGCCTGGCGGAGGCGGTGTGCTTCCTCGGCCTGCTGGCCGGCAGCCTCTCCAAGCTGGCCACCGACGTGATGCTGATGATGCAGACCGAGGTGGCCGAGGTGGCCGAACCCCACCAGGACGGCCGCGGCGGCAGCAGCACCATGCCGCAGAAGCGCAACCCGATTTCCTGCGAATACATCCTGGCGCAGTCGCGCGGCGTGCACGCCCTGGTGCCGCAGATGCTCAGCGCCATGGCGCAGGACCAGGAACGCGGCACCGGCCCCTGGCAGGCCGAGCCGCTGGCGATCGGCCAGGCCTTCCTGCTGACCCACGGCGCGCTGGTGCAGGCCCGCGTCATCGCCGAGGGGCTGACGGTGGACGCCCGCCGCATGCGCCAGAACCTGGAAAGCACCGGCGGGCTGATCGTGGCCGAGCAGGTGATGATGGGCCTGGCCCCGGCGCTGGGCCGTGGCGAGGCGCATCA
This sequence comes from Acetobacteraceae bacterium, assembly GCA_947373495.1. GTDB lineage: Bacteria > Pseudomonadota > Alphaproteobacteria > Acetobacterales > Acetobacteraceae > CAIMOR01. The sequence goes on along the minus strand of CANBXZ010000273.1, from coordinate 3,167 downwards.
TGTGGTGCACCACGCCTGCGACCTGGCGCTGGCCCAGGGCGTGCCGCTGGCCAATGCGCTGTTGCAGGACCCGCTGGTGGCGTCTCGGCTGACGCCGCAGCAGGTGGCGGCGCTGTGCGACCCCAGCGCCTACCTGGGCAGCACCCAGGCCTTCATCGACAACGTGCTGAAGCGGCTTTCGGCCTGACGCCAGGCGCCGGCCGCTGCGATGCAGCGGCTGCCGCACGCCCGCGGCCCCGCCGGCCCCGGGCCAGCCGCCACCACCCCGGCACACGTTCGGGGGAGGCCGCCCGGACCCGGCCCCGCCCGGCGAACCGGCAACGGCGCCGGGCGCTGCTACTCCTCCGCAACCGGAGGAGAGTGGCGATGCGTGTGTTGATGGCGTGCCTGTTGCTGGGCACGCTGGGCCTGGCGGCCTGCGACAATGAAGGCCCGGCCGAACGCGCCGGCCGCAACCTGGACCGCACCGGGGAACGGCTGCGCGACGCGGTGGACCCGCCGAGCGGCCCGAGCGAACGCCTGGGCCGCGCCGTGGACCGCGCGGTGCGCTGAGGCAACCCTGATCGGACGGCTGTTTCCGGCATGCCCGCGACAGCCGGCCGCTCTAACTCGAACGGCGCGCCCGAACAGGCCGCCGCGGAACAATGGCCGGGGCCTGCTCGCCCGGGACCAGGGGCGTCGAGCGGCGCACCAGCCGCACCATGGGCAAGCCGGGCCGTGAGCATGGCTCACGGCCGGCGCCCATTAGCTCCGGGGCGGTGCCGGCCCGGCCGCCGCACCCGGCGCGAGCGGCCGCGGCACTGGCGTCTGCATCAGGTCGCGCAGCGCCATCGCCGCCAGGGACGGGGTGAAGGGCTTGGCCAGGAAGCGCCCGCCTTCCACCGACTTGCCCGCCTCCATCCCGCTATAGCGGCCGGACGCGTACAGCACCGGCAAGGCCGGCCGCACCGCCCGCACCGCTCGCGCCAGGGTAAAGCCGTCGAACCCGCCGGGCAGGTTGATGTCGGTCAGCATGGCGACGATGTCCGGCCGGGTGCAGACCAGGTCCAGCGCCTGGGTCGCATCCTCGGCTTCCAACACATGGAACCCGTCGTCTCCCAGGGCGTCAACCAGGGTCATGCGCACCAGCACATCGTCCTCCACCACCAGTAAAACGGGCCCGTGAACGGGCATCGGCTCGGCCATGCGGAACACTCCATCCCCAGGAAGGAAGTGGCGCGGCCGGCCAGCGTTGCCGCAGCGCCCGGTGACGACTCCGTGACGCAGGGTCTGTGACCGGCACGCGACTGCAAGGCGGGTCCCGGCGTTAAGCCACCAGCAAGGTCGGGTGGCATGGTGAAGACAGGCAGGAAAAACGAGGCCGGCAGGCTGCGTGCCCCACGCGGGCAGGACGCCGCCTTCTTCGCCGCCGTTGCCGCTGCCGGCCTGCCGATGACCGTCGCCGACCCGAGCCAGCCGGACATGCCGGTGGTGTTCGCCAACCAGGCCTTCACCGCCCTCACCGGCTACCCGGTGGCCGAGGTGCTGGGCCGCAATTGCCGCTTCCTGCAAGGCGCCGAGACCGACCCGGCGGCCCGCGGCGCCATTCGCCAGGCGGTGGCGGACCACAGCGAACTGACCATCGAGCTGCGCAACTACCGGCGGGACGGCAGCGTGTTCTGGAATGCGCTGTTCCTCAGCCCGGTGTTCGGCCCGGATGGCGGCCTGCGCTACTACTTCGGCACCCAGCTGGACGTGACCCGCCAGCGCGAGGCCGAGGCCACCCTGCGCCAGGCCCAGCAGATGCAGGCCATGGGCGAGTTGACCGGCGGCGTGGCGCACGACCTGAACAACCTGCTGACCGTGCTGGTGGGCGGGCTGGAGGTGGTGGCCGGCACCGCCTTGCCGGAACGCCGCCAGCGCAGCGCGGCCCGCATGCGCGAAGCCCTGGCCCGCGCCCGCCGGCTGACCGGCCAGTTGCTCGCCTTCGCCAGCCGCCAGCAGTTGGACCCGAGGCTGGAGGAGTTGAACGACCTGGTGCAAGGCTTCGAGGCCGTGGCGCGCGGCAGCCTGGGGCCGAATATCTCGCTGCGGCTGAACCTGCACCCCATGCCCTGCCCGGTGCGGGTGGACCGTGCCCAGGTGCAGGCGGCGCTGGTGGCGCTGCTGGCCAATGCGCGGGACGCCATGCCGGGCGGCGGCGAGGCGGTGATCCACACCTCCGCCACCACGGTGACCACCCCCGCCCCGCCGCACCAGGGCGTGACGCCCGGCACCTATTGCGCGCTGGAGGTGGAGGATAGCGGCCATGGCATGACGGCCGAGGTGCTGCGCCGCGCGCCGGAGCCGTTCTTTTCCACCCGGCAAGGCCAGCCGGGGCGCGGCGGCAGCGGGCTGGGGCTGGGGCTTTCCGGGGTCTATGGCTTCATGCGGCAGTCGCAGGGCCACCTGACGCTGCAGTCCCGGCCGGGCCAGGGCACCCGGGCCCGGCTGCTGTTCCCGGTGGCGGCCTGAACGACGGCGGCCTGAACGACGGCCGCCGGTGGGGCTGGGCTCAGTTCGCGGCCAGTTCGGGTTCCGGGTATTCGGCCACTTCCAGCAGGTCGCGGCCGTGGCGACGCACGCGGGCAACCTCGGTTTCGGCGCAGGCATAGTCGCGCAGCATGGCGTTTTCCGGGTTCACCACTTCCAGCTTGGCGCGCACCCGGCACAGCACCGCGTGTTCGGTGCGGGCGCTGCCGCCGTGCCAGCGGCGCAGGGCATTCACCCAGTCGCCGGTTTCCTGGTGCCAGCGGCGCAACATGCCCCCGGCCCAGTCGGTGGAGCGCAGCGGGTCCAGCGGCCAGTCGCTGCCACGGGCATGCACCCGGGCATTCACCTGCACGCAGCCCACCATCGGGCTGACCCGCCCGGGCGCATGGGCCAGGATCTCGCGCGCCCGCTCCAGTTCCCGCGGGTGATAGCTGCGGCTGCCCAGCTTGATGGCATGGGCGTGCAGGCCGCTTTCGCTCATCGCCACCGCCACCAGCAGGCCGGGCGGCAGTTCGTGCACCTGTTCGGCGCGGCGGGCGGCGGCCAGGCAGGCGGCGCGCGGCGAGGTCGGCAGCGTGCGGCGGGCCAGGTCCAGGCTTTCCGGCGCCGGCAGCAATTCCTGCGGCGCGTCGCGCAGCACCGGCTCGCTGCCGGGG
>CANBXZ010000272.1 GCA_947373495.1 Acetobacteraceae bacterium | reverse complement strand
GGCCGCCGACGCCATTGCGCTGGAGGCGGATTTCTTCGCCATCGGCACCAATGACCTGGCCATGTACACGCTGGCGGTGGACCGGGCGGATGCCGAGGTGGCGCATCTGTACGACCCCTTGCACCCCGCGGTGCTGCGGCTGATGCAGTTTGCCACCGAAGCCGCGCTGCGGCTGCGCATGCCGGTCAGCGTGTGCGGCGAAATGGCCGGCAACCCCCGCCTGGTGCCGCTGCTGCTGGGCCTGGGCATCCGCTGCCTGAGCATGAATGCCAGCAGCATTCCGCGGGTGAAGCAGGCGGTGCGGGCGCTGGACATCGACGATTGCGCCCGCTTCGCCCGCCGGGTGATGGAACAATCCGACCCGGAACGGATTCAGGAATTGGTGGCTGGCTTCGGCGCCGCCCCGGCTGAAAAGACCAAGGGCTGAGCCCTGCGGGCGGCCCGGTGGCCGCCCTTTCCCCCTGCTGAGCCCTTGCTCCCGCCCGGCCCCGTCGCCGGGCCTGGCTGCTCGCGAGCTTGCGAGAAGACTATTTTCGCCCGCCCAATTCGATGGCAATACGCTTGCCCAAAGCCACGCCACTTGTCTGGTGGTTGGGCACAATTGTTTTGGGGGTCGCCGCTACCTATGTCTCGTAGCCTCACCGGCATGCTGGCCAGCAGCCTCATGCTCATTTCCGCGCCAGCCCTGGCCGCGGAATTCCGCCCCGCCGATACCGGCGACACCGCCTTCATGCTGCTGTCCACCGTGCTGGTGCTGTTGATGACGGTGCCTGGCCTGGCGCTGTTCTACGGCGGCATGGTGCGCAAGAAGAACATCCTGGCCATCATGGCGCAGAGCTTCGTGCTCTGTGCCCTCATCACCGTGGTGTGGGTGGTGCTGGGCTACAGCCTGGCCTTCGGCAATGGCGGCAGCCTGATCGGCGATTTTTCCCGGGTGATGCTGGGCGGCATGGAGGTGGGCTTCGACCAGGCCTTCACGCTGGGCGCCGGCACCGGGGCCGAGGTGGCGCTGACCATCCCCGAGCCGGTGTTCATGCTGTACCAGATGACCTTCGCCATCATCACCCCGGCCGTCATCACCGGCGCCTTCGCCGACCGCATGAAGTTCAGCGCCCTGCTGGTGCTGATGACGCTGTGGTCGCTGCTGGTCTATGCGCCCATCGCGCATTGGGCCTGGGCGCCGCTGGGCTGGCTGAACGCCATGGGCATGGCGGATTTCGCCGGCGGCACGGTGGTGGAGGTGAACTCCGGCATCGCCGGCCTGGTCTGCGCCCTGGTGCTGGGCCGCCGGCTTGGCTACGGCCATGACAACATGGCGCCCTACAACCTGGCCTATGCCGTGGTGGGCGCCAGCCTGCTGTGGGTGGGCTGGCTGGGCTTCAACGGCGGCAGCGCGCTGGCTTCCGGTGGCCGCGCCGCCATGGCCATCGTGGCGACCCAGGTGGCCGCCGCCGGCGCCACGCTGTCCTGGACCTTCATCGAATGGTTCCAGCATCGCCGGCCGACCGTGCTGGGCGCCATTTCCGGCGCGGTGGCGGGCATGGTGGCCATTACCCCGGCGGCCGGCTTCGTGCTGCCCGGCCCGGCGCTGCTGATCGGCCTGGCGGCGGGCATTGTCTGCTACTACGCGGTCACGGTGCTGAAGGCGCGGCTGCGCTACGACGACAGCCTGGACGCCTTCGGCGTGCATGGCATCGGCGGCATGCTGGGCATGCTGGCCACCGGCGTCTTCGCCTATGGCGCGCTTTCGGCCACGCCGGCGGCGCCGGGCGGGGCCTATGTGGGCGGGTTGGCGCTGCTGGGGGTGCAGGCGCTGGGCGTGCTGGCGGCGGCGGCCTGGAGCGCGGGCGGCACCTATCTGCTGCTGAAGGCCACCGATTTCCTGGTCGGGCTGCGCGTCAGCCAGGACGAGGAACGCCAGGGCCTGGACGAAGCCCTGCACGGCGAAAGCCTGGGCTGACCCCCCGGCGCTCAGTCCTTGCCGGGAAAGCCGCGCATCAGCGCGGCGCGCCAGGCTGGCGGCAGGGCCCCCACCAGCCGCGCCAGCGCATAGATCGGCCAGGGGAACACCACGCGAATGCGCCCGGCCGCCAGCCCGCGCAGGGTGCGGCGGGCGGCTTCCTCCGGTTCCATCAGCAGCGGCATGGGGAAGCGGTTCCGCGCCGTCAGCGGGGTGCGGATATAGCCCGGGCAGATGCTGTGCAGCCGAATGCCACGGCGGCGCTCGGTGGCGTCCAGCGCCTCCGCCCAGCGCTGCACCGCGGCCTTGCCGGCGGCATAGGCCGGGGCGCCCGGCGTGGCGATGAAGGCGGCCACCGAAGCCACCACCGCCACCCGGCCCCGCACGCCATCCGGCCCCGGCGGCTGTGCCGCCATGGCCGCCACGGCCGGAATGACGGTGTTCAGCACCCCGGTCACGTTGGTCTCGAACACCGCGCGGGCGTCGGCGGCGCTTTCAAAGCCGCTGCCGGTGCCGGCGCCGATGCCGGCATTGGCGAACACCAGGTCCAGCGGGCCGGCGCCACCGATCCAGGCCGCCATCGCCGCGGCGTCGCGCACCTCCGCCACCTGCTGGCATACCGTGGCGCCGCGCGCCGCGCAGGCCGCCGCCACCGCCGCCAGCCGGCCGGCATCCCGCCCGCCCAGGTGCAGCGTCACCCCCGGCGCGGCCAGCGCCTCGGCCAGCGCGCGGCCAATGCCGGACGAGGCGCCGGTGATGAGGACATGCCGCCACGGCCACATTGCTTGCATCAGATGCCTCCCGGGGCGAAAACCCCGCGCATGAGCCTTATGAGCATGACCGGCTTCGCCCGCGAAAGCGGTGTTCTGGCCGATGGCACCGCCTTCATCTGGGAATTGCGCAGCGTCAATGGCCGCGGCCTTGACCTGCGGCTGCGCCTGCCGAATGGCCAGGACGCGCTGGAGCCGGCGGTGAAGGAAGCCGCCGGCAAGCGCCTCAAGCGCGGCAACGTCTCGGCCAACCTGAACCTGAAGCGGGAGGAACGCCCCCGCCTGGTGGCCGACCCCGCCGCGCTGGACCAGGCGCTGCACCTGGCGCTGGCCCTGGCCGCGCGCATCCCCGGCGGCGCCCCGCCACGGGCCGAGGCGCTGCTGGCGCTGCCCGGCGTGATGCGCAGCGAGGCGGTGGAGCCGGATGAGGCGATGGAGGAAACCCGCCGCGCCGAGTTGGCCCGCGCCTTCACCCGCGCCCTGGCCGGGCTGGTGGCGGCGCGCCAGGCGGAAGGCGACAAGCTGGCCCTGGTGCTGGCCACCCTGCTGGACGAGATCGCCGGCCTGCACGCCGACGCCACGCGCGAGGCCGCCGGCCAGCCCGAGGCGCAGCGCGCCAAGCTGCGCGACCAACTGGCCGCCCTGCTGGGCGAGGCCGGCACCGCCCGCGTGCCGGAGGAACGGCTGGCGCAGGAAGTGGCGCTGCTGGCGCAGAAATCCGACGTGCGGGAGGAACTGGACCGCCTGGCCGCGCATATCGAGGCCGCCCGCGCCCTGCTGCGTGCCGGCGAGGGCGCCGGGCGCAAGCTGGAATTCCTGACCCAGGAATTCGTCCGCGAAGCCAATACGCTGTGCAGCAAATCCGCCAGCGTGCCGCTGACCCGCGTGGGCCTGGACCTGAAGGCGGCGATCGAGCGGCTGCGGGAGCAGGCGGCCAATGTCGAGTAGCCCGCTGCCGCGTCGCGGCGTCTGCATGGTCATCGCCGCGGCTTCGGGCGTTGGCAAATCCAGCGTCTCCCGCGCCCTGCTGGACAGTGAGCCGGACCTGGCTTTGTCGGTCTCCGCCACCACCCGGGCGCCCCGCGCCGGGGAGGAGGACGGCGTCCACTACCACTTCCGCAGCATGGAACAATTCCTCGCCATGGTCGCGGCCGACGAGATGCTGGAGCATGCCGAGGTGTTCGGCCGCCGCTACGGCACCCCGCGCGGCCCGGTGGAAGCGGCGTTGCGCGCCGGGCGGGACGTGCTGTTCGACATCGACTGGCAAGGCCATCGCCAGGTGAAGGCCCGGCTGCCGCAGGACCTGGTGAGCATTTTCCTGCTGCCGCCCAGCCTGGCGGAGTTGGAGCGCCGGTTGCGCGGCCGCGGCACCGACAGCGAGGCCGAAGTGGCCAAGCGCATGGCCGCCGCCCAGGCCGAGATCAGCCACTGGGACGAGTTCGACCATGTGCTGGTGAACGACGACTTCGCCGGCACGGTGGAACAGGTGCGCGCCATCCTGCGCGCCGCCCGTTCCGCCCGGCGGCGCCAGCCGGGGCTTGAGGGCTTTGTCGCGGGGCTGCTGGCCACCGCATGAACCTGGTGCTGGATGTCGTCGCGCCGGTCTTCATCATCGTCGCCCTGGGCTGGGCGGCGGCGCGGTTCGGCTTCATCGACCCGGGCGGCTTCAAGGGGCTGAACGCCTTCACCTTCACCCTGGGCGCACCCTCGCTGCTGTTCCTTGGTGGCATCACCATGCAGGGCGGCGGCGGGCCGGCGGCGCTGGCGTTCTTCTGCGGCACGGCGGTGCTGTATGCCGGCGCGCTGCTGGCCGGGCGTGGCCTGCTGGGGCTGCCGCTTTCGGCCGCCGGGCTGTTCGCGCTGAATGCCAGCTTCGGCAACACCGTGATGATGGGCATTCCGCTGGTGGCGGCCGGCTTCGGCGCGCCGGCCATGCCGGTGATGCTGGCGATCCTGGCGCTGCATTCCCTGGTGCTGCTGAGCGTGGCGACCATCGTGGCCGAGGTCGGCCAGCATCAGCGCGCGCCGTTGCCGCGGGTGTTGTGGGCCACGGTGCGGGGCGTGGCGCGGAACCCCATCGTGATGGCGGTGCTGCTGGCGCTGCTGTGGCGCACCGCCGGGCTGCCGGCGCCGCCCGGCGTGGTGCGGCGCACGCTGGAAATGCTGGGCGCCGCGGCCCCGCCGGTGGCGCTGTTCTGCCTGGGTGGCAGCCTGCTGGGCTTCAATGCCCGCGCCGCGTGGCGGGAAACCACGCTGGCGCTGCTGCTGAAGCTGCTGGTGATGCCGGTGCTGGTGTGGCTGGCCTGCCGGCTGCTGGCGGTGCCGGCGGAGCAGGTACCGGTGGCGGTGCTGGTGGCGGCGCTGCCCACCGGGGCCAACGCCTTCCTGCTGGCCCAGCGTTACCGCGTGGCGGCGGACCAGTCCGGCGCCGCGGTGCTGCTGGGCACGCTGTTGAGCGTGCTGACGCTGAGCGGGCTGTTGGTGTGGCTGGGCTGAACCCTGGGCTCAACCCTGTGCTGAACCCGACGACCGCTGGCTTCAGCCCCACGCCAGCAGCGCCCGCGCCAGCCGGTCGAATTCCGCCACGCTGAGCGTTTCCGCCCGGCGGTCACCGGCGATCTCGCAGCCGGCCAGCAGCGCCTCGGCATTGCCCAGCGACTTCAGCGCGCCGCGCAGCATCTTCCGGCGCTGGCCGAAGGCGGCCGCGGTCAGCTTTTCCATGCAGCGGAACAGCGCCTCGCCGGGGTCCTCGGCGTGCGGGGTGAAGCCGACCACGGCGGAGAACACCTTGGGCGGCGGCGAGAATGCCCCCGGCGGCAGGCGCAGCAGCAACTCGCAGCGGCAGCGCCACTGCGCCAGCACCGCCAGCCGGCCATAGGGTTCCGTGTCGGGCGCGGCGCAGATGCGTTCGGCCACTTCCTGCTGGAACATCAGCGTCATGCTGTCCAGCCCGGCGGCCTGGCGCAGCCAGCCCACCAGCAGCACGGAAGCGACGTTGTAGGGCAGGTTGGCGACGATTTTCCGTGGCGCCGGCAGGCTGGTGGCGTCGAACTTCAACGCATCCGCCTCCACCACCCGCAACCGGCCGGGGTAGGCGGCTTCCAACTCGGCCAGCGCGGCCACGGCGCGGCGGTCCAACTCCACGGCGGTGACGTGCTCGGCGGCGCCGGCCAACAGGGCGCGGGTCAGGCCACCGGGGCCGGGGCCCACTTCCAGCACGTGGCGGCCCGCCATGTCGCCGGCCAGCCGGGCGATGCGGCCGCACAGCGCCTCATCCAGCAGGAAATGCTGGCCGAGCGACTTGCGGGCGTCCAGGCCGTGCCGCGCGATGGTGTCGCGCAGCGATGGCAGGGTCA
>CANBXZ010000271.1 GCA_947373495.1 Acetobacteraceae bacterium | reverse complement strand
CGGACTCAGCGCGCTGAGCTTCCGGTTGGTGGAACAGCCGGTCCTGCGGCTGCGACAGCGCCTGCGGAACCACAAGGGCCGCCCGGCCTGGGAACAACAGGCGGCCTGAACCGCCCCCCTCCCCGCTTCAGGCTCCCGCTTCAGGCCCCCCGCTTCAAGCCGGCACGCTGCGGCCCGCCCGCAGTTGCCGCAGCAGGCCGCCATCGGCCAGCCGCGCCCGCAGCCCCAGCACCACCACCCCGGCCGGCACCAGCAGCAGGTGCAGCCACCAGCCCTGCGCCGGCAGCAGCCGCGTCGTGGTGTTCAGCCCCCAGGCCAGGTACAGCCCCAGGCAGAACACCGGCAGGCTGTGGCGGCCGACCATGGCCAGCCAGGCGCCTACCCGGCCGTGCATCCAGCCGGCTTCCCGCGGTACCAGCAGCGCCACCGCATAGGCCAGCGCCAGCGCGTGCAGCAGCCGCGCCGGGGCCAGGATTTCCTTATGCTGGCCAATCTGGAAGGCCAGGGCCGGGCCGGGGATGAAGCCATGCTCCACCAGCCGGGCGGCGAAGCCCAGCGCCAGCACCGCCAGCACCGCGGCCCAGGGCCAGGCGCCGCGCGGCAGCGGCTGGCCCAGCAGCGCCCGCCGCCCCAGCAGCCCGCCCAGCACGTACAGCAGGTGCCAGGCCAGCGGGTCGAAGCCGATGCCGCCCTCGCCGAAGCCGGGGGTGGCGACCCAGCCCAGTTGCACCGCGGCATAGACCAGCACACTCGGCAGCAAAGCCCAGTTGCCGATGCGCTCCACCAGCCACAGGAACGGCCCCAACAGCAGCATGCCGAAGATGAAACCGGGCAGGATGCCCATGTGCTCCGGCTGGTACAGCAGGGCGAAGGCGGCCGGCAGCGCCACCCAGGGGTAGTCCACCAGCAGGCACCAGCCGCCGCGCATCAGCTCCGCGCCATCGCGCAGCAGCACCGCCGCCAGCAGCACCATGGTGGCGAAGCCGAAGAACAGCAGCATCTGGGTACGGTACAGCTTCAGCGTCCGCCGCAGCAGGTCTCGCTGTGCCGCCATGTGGCCGTCTCGCGCCGCCTTCAGCGTGAACACCGAACCCAGCGCCAGGCCGGACAGGAAGATGAACTGCTCCGAACTGTCGCTTAGGCCCCAGGCGGCATGGATGCCCCAGGCGAAGACGCTGCCGGCGACATGGGAGATGAAGATCGACACCTGCATCCAGCCGCGGATGATATCCAGCCGGGTGTCCCGCGGTGGGCGGGCTGGGGGGATGTCACGCGATGCCCGCGCGGGCAGACTGTCACGCGATCCCCGCGCGGGCAGGCTGTCACGCGGGGAGAGCGCCGGCGGGGTGGCAAGGGCGCGCATCGGGGCGGCGCTCTCAGCGGCTGGCGGCGGTGGCGGGGGCCAGCCCGGCCAGCAGCCGCCGCGCCAGAGCCAGCAGCGCCACCCGGTGCGCCAGCACGATCAGCCCGGCCATGGCCCAGGTGAAGCAGGCTTCCTTGAACAACCGCCCGCCATCGCCGTAGGGGTCCACCCCCAGCGGCGTGAACAGGTGGAAGCCGATGGCGCCGCTCATGATGCCCAGGGTCAGCAGCCCGCCCAGCGCCTGGGTGCGCGGCACCAGCACCAGCGCCACCGCCACCAGTTCCATGCTGGCGACGAACAGGCGGAAGGGCTGTTCCGCAATGCCGGACCAGGCCGACAGGCGTTCGAACACCAGGGTCGGGCCGGTCAGCTTGTATTGTTCGTACCAGAGGAACTCATAGGCCACCCAGAATGCGGCGGCCCAGGCCAGCAGCGCCAACAGGCGGGCCGGCGGCGTCGCCAGCGGGCGGGGCAAGGGGCGGTTCTGGGTCATGGCGGGGTCCTCTCGGGCTGCCCCCTGGTGTCACGCCCGGGGCGCCGGCGTTACAGCCCGCCCTGCCCCGGCTTGCCGGCGCTGCCGCAACAGGCCAAGCATGGCGGCGCAACAGCGGGTGAATCGGCGTGGCCCCCAGGGGCGAGGAAGCAACGGAGGACCCGGCGGTGCTGCTGGCCCGGCTGCGCGCCGGCGACCAGGCGGCGTTCCGTACCCTGGTGCGCGCCCGCCATGGCCGGCTGCTGCGCCTGGCCAGCGCCTTCTGCCGCAACCGCGCCAGCGCCGAGGAAGTGGTGCAGGACACCTGGCTGGCGGTGATCACCGGGCTGCACGGCTACAGCGGCGAAGCGCCGCTGGCGGCCTGGATCAACGGCATCCTGGTCAACAAGGCCAAGACCAGGGCGGTGCGGGACGGCCGGATGGTGGCGTTTTCAGACCTGGCCCGCGCCGAGACCGCGGGCGACACCTTCGAGCCCGAGCGCTTCCTGGCCGATGGCCATTGGGCCGAGCGCTTTTCCCCCTGGGACGCGCTGACCCCGGAACGCGAGGCCGGCGACCGCCAATTGCTGGCCGGCGTGGCCGAGGCGCTGGAAAGGCTGCCCCCGGCGCAGCGCGCGGTGGTGCTGCTGCGCGACGTGGAAGGGCTGGACAGCGCCGCCATCTGCCAGGCGCTGGAGATCTCGGAGGCCAATCTGCGCGTGCTGCTGCATCGCGCCCGGGTGAAGCTGCGGGACGCGGCCGACAGGCTGGTGCGACCGCGATGAGACAAATATATGCTTACAAGGCTGTAACCCAGCGCCCGCCCACCAGACTGCTCCCCATGGAGCATGCCGCATGCTGACCTGCCACGACGTTGCCGAGCAAGCCACCGACTACATGGAAGGCGCCACCGGGCGCGGCCGCCGCATGGCGGTATGGGCACATCTGCGGCTATGCCCGAACTGCCGCGAATACCTGCGCCAGTTGCGCCACGGCGTCGGCCTGGCCCGCCGTGCCCTGGCCGAGGCCCCGCCCCCCGCCGAGGTGGAGGACGCCCTGGCAGCGCTATTCGCGGCGCGGCGGCCCGGCCCGGCGGAATAGCGCCAATGCCGGTGGGGCTGGGACACCGAACGGCAGGATGTGCGCGCTGAAGCAATCGGCCAGCGCCGGTGCCGCCAGGGCCTAGACCGCCAGGGCCTAGATCGCCAGGGCCTAGTCCGCCAGGGCCAGCACCCGGCGCATGGCGGTGGGCAGCCCGGCGGCCAGCCCGGCCAGCGGCCGCGCCTCCATGCCATCCGGCGCCACCAGCCGCGGCACCTCGGCCACCAGCAGCACCATCTCCAGCGCGAAATGGGTGAAGCCATGCTCGGCCACGCCCGGCGCCGGGCGCCAGGCCAGCCCGGCCACCGGGGCATGGGCCAGCGCCTCGGCCGTCGGCCAGGGCTGCTCGCGCCAGGGGGTGCCGGGGATTTCCAGCATGCCGCCCAGCAGGCCCTTGGGCGGCCGGCGCCGCACCAGCACCAGCCCGGCGGCGTCGCGCAGCAGGAAGTGGCTGCCATGCCGCAGCGGCCGCGCCTGCTTCGCCGCCTTGGCCGGCAGCTCGGCGGCGAATCCCCCGGCCTGGGCAGCGCAGCCGCCGCGCCAGGGGCACAGCGCACAGGCCGGGTTGCGCGGGGTGCAGATGGTGGCGCCCAGGTCGAACAGCGCCTGGACGAAATCCGCCGGGCGGGCGCGGGCGGCGGCATCGGCCATGCTGTCCTGCGCCAGCGCGGCCAGCCGGGGCTTGGCGCCGGGCAGGGCTTCCCGCACCGCGTGCACCCGGGCCATCACCCGTTCCACATTGCCGTCCAGCGGCACCACCGGCAGGCCGAAGGCGATGGCCCCCACCGCCGCCGCCGTATAGGGCCCCACCCCCGGCAGCGCCCGCAGCCCCTCCACGGAACGCGGGAACCCGCCCAGCGCCACCACCGCCCGGGCGCCGGCCAGCAGGTTGCGGGCGCGGGCGTAGTAGCCAAGCCCGGCCCATTCCTCCATCACCGCCGCGTCCTCGGCCGCCGCCAGCGCCGCCACGGTGGGGAAGCGCGCCAGGAAGCGCCGGAAGCGCGGCCCCACGGTGGCCACCGTGGTCTGCTGCAGCATCACCTCGCTGAGCCAGACGTGGTAAGGGTCTCCCCCGTTGTCGCGCCAGGGCATGGCGCGGCGGTGGCGGTCGTACCAGGTCAACAGGGCATCGGGGTCAGGGCGCATCATGGCGAAGGATAGCGAAGACCGGCGATTCTTCGGAGGCCCGCGTGACCTCGGCGCCCTGCTGCCGAAGCTCACCAAGCCGATCTTCCGCAAGAAAAGCCCCTCGGGCGCGCAGTTGATGGCGGATTGGGCCGAGATCATCGGCCCGGCGCTGGCGGCGGTGACGGCACCGCGGCGGCTTTCCGGCACCACCCTCACCATTGCCTGCGCCGGCCCGGTGGCGATGGAACTGGCGCACCTGGCGCCGCAGATCATCAGCCGGGTGAATGGCCACCTGGGCCGCCAGGCGGTGGCGCAACTGAAATTCATCCAGGAAGCCCTGGCCGGCGCCCGGCCCTTCATGCCCCGCCGGCCGGCCGCGCCGGCGCCCTTGCCGGCCCAGGTGGCGGCCGGCCTGGCCCAGGTTCCGGGCGAGGAATTGCGCGCCGCACTGGCAAAGCTGGCCCAGGGCGTCTATCGGAACGCCCGCTGATCCGTTCTCGCCCCTTCCGGAGTTCCCGAGATGGCCCTGCCTCGCCGTACCGTCCTTGCCCTGGCTCCCCTTGGCCTGGCTCCCTTGGGCCTGGCTCCCTTGGGCCTGGCTCCCTTGGGTCTGGCCTCCCCGGCCCTGGCCCAGGGCGCGCCGCCCGCCGCCGCCGCCCCAGCCGCCGACCCGCGGCTGGCCGACCGTTCCATCGGCAAGGCCGAGGCGCCGGTGCGGGTGATCGAGTTCTTCTCCCTCACCTGTTCGCATTGCGCCGCCTTCCACAAGGAAACCTTCCCCAAGGTGAAGACCGACCTGGTGGCCACCGGGCAGGTGCGGCTGGTGTGGCGCGACTTCCCGCTGGACCGGCTGGCCCTGGTGGCCGCCGCCGTGGCCCGCAGCCTGCCGGTGGAACGCTATGAGGGCTTCATCGGCGCGCTGCTGAACAACCAGGACCGCTGGGCCTTCACCCGCGGCGACCCGAAGGAGGAACTGGCGAAGATGGCCGCCCTGGCCGGCATGAACCGCGCCCAGTACGACCAGGTCTTCGCCGACGAGGCGCTGCAGCGCGCCATCCTGGAAGGCCGCGCCCGCGCCGAGCAGGAATTCCAGGTCACCGCCACCCCGGCCTTCGTGTTCGGCAGCCGCAGCCAGTCCGGCAACATGGCGTTCGAGGTCTTCGCCCGGCACGTGCAGGAGGCCCGGTAGGCTTGAGCGAAGCCACGCCGGCCCCGGAGGACCCGCCTGCCGAGCAGCAGGCGGCCGAAGCCAGCGCAGCCCCGCCCCCGCGCGCGCCGGGGGTGAAGGCCACGCTGGCGCGCATCCGCATCGCCGGCTTCAAGAGCTTCGCCGAGGCCACCCAGGTGGAGGTGCTGCCGGGCCTGACCGGCATTGTCGGCCCGAATGGCTGCGGCAAGTCCAACGTGGTGGAGGCGCTGCGCTGGGCCATGGGCGAAACCTCCGCCCGCAGCCTGCGCGGCGGGGAGATGGATGACGTCATCTTCGCCGGCACCGCCAACCGGCCGGGCCGCAACATCTGCGAGGTGACGCTGACGCTGGAGGACACCGCCGGGCTGGCCCCGGCGCCGTTCACCGCGGCCGACGAGCTGGAGATCATCCGCCGCATCGAACGCGGCGCCGGTTCCAGCTACCGCATCAACAGCCGCGAGTTCCGCGCCCGCGACGTGCAGACCATGTTCGCCGACATCGGCTCCGGCGCGCGGGCTTCCGGCATGGTCAGCCAGGGCCGCGTCGCCACGCTGATCCAGGCCAAGCCGGAAGAACGGCGCAGCGTGCTGGAGGAAGCCGCCGGCATCGCCGGGCTGCGCGCCCGCAAGCATGAGGCCGAGCTGAAGCTGCGCCAGGCCGAGCAGAACCTGCTGCGCGCCGAGGACCTGGTCGGCCAGTTGGAGGTGCAGCGCCAGGCGTTGCAGAAGCAGGCCCGCCAGGCCAACCGCTACCGCAACCTGTCCGGCCTGGTGCGGCAGGCGGAAGCCGAATGGCTCAGCCTGCTGCGCGCCCGGGCCCAGGCGGCGCTGGCGCAGGCCCGCGCCGGGCTGGCC
>CANBXZ010000270.1 GCA_947373495.1 Acetobacteraceae bacterium | reverse complement strand
GACTATGACAGTTCCGGCCGCATGACCGGCCGGGCCGAAAGCCGGGACGGCACCACGCGCTACTACGACCCCAGCGGCCGGCAGACCGGCCGGGCGGAAACCCGGGACGACGTGACCCGCAGCTACGATTCGTCGGGGCGGCAGACCGGCCGGGCCGACACCCGCGGCGACACCACGCGCTACTACGACCCCAGCGGCCGGCAGACCGGCCGGGCGGAACGCCAGGGCGAGGTGACCCGGTTCTACGATTCCTCAGGCCGGCAGACCGGGCGGGCGGAAACCCGCAACGGCACCACCTACCACTATGATGCCTCCGGCCGGCAGACCGGCCAGACCCGGCAGTAGCCCTGCCGGCTCAGGCCCGTTGCGCCAGCAGCATGTAGTTCACCCCGACATTCCGGCACAGCCGCCAGCCGCCTCCGGGCGCCAATTCCATGCCGGTGATCCGGCGCACATGCAGCCCTGCGGCGCGGCAATCGGCCCCCAGTTCGGCCGGGCGCACGAAGCCGCGCCAGTCATGCGTGCCGGCCGGCAGCCAGCGCAGCAGGTACTCGGCGGCGAATTTGGCGGTCAGCAGCGACCGCACCGTGCGGTTCAGCGTGGACAGCACCACCAGCCCGCCCGGCCGCACCAACTGCGCCAGGGAGGCACAGAAATCCGCCCGGTCGGTCACATGCTCCACCACCTCCAGCGCCGTCACCACGTCGAACGGCGCCACGCCGGCGGCCAGCAGGGCTTCCGGGGTGCCGTCGCGATAGTCGATCTCCAGGCCGCCGGCCGCGGCGTGGCGGCGGGCCACCACCAGCGCCTCGGCGGCGGCGTCCAGCCCGGTGACGCTGGCGCCGGCCTGGGCCAGGGACTCGGCCACCAGCCCGGCGCCGCAGCCCACATCCAGCAGGCGCAGCCCGGCCAGCGGGGCGGCGGCGGCGGCATCCCGCCCCAGCGCGCCGGCCAGGGCGCCGATCACCCATTCCATCCGGCAGGGGTGCATCCGGTGCAGCGGCGCCATGGGCCCGGCGGGGTCCCACCATGCCGCGGCAATCCGGTCGAACTTGGCGATTTCCGTCGCCGAAGCGGTTCCGTCCATGGCCTCGCATCACTCCATGTTGCAGCCGGGGGCCTGCCCCGGTATTGCTGCCCGCCCTTTTCCGCCTTGCTTCTCCCCCCTGGCGCGATTTCCCGCAACCGCTGGGCCAGCCGGCCAAGACTGAAGACAACGCCATGTCCCGCATCGTCATGAAAT
Source organism: Acetobacteraceae bacterium (assembly GCA_947373495.1). GTDB lineage: Bacteria > Pseudomonadota > Alphaproteobacteria > Acetobacterales > Acetobacteraceae > CAIMOR01. The sequence continues at coordinate 4,878 of CANBXZ010000270.1, read as the reverse complement.
TCGGCGGCACCTCGATGGCCGACCTGGACCGCATCCGCAACGTCGCCCGCCGGGTGAAACGCGAGGTGGAGGCCGGCAACGAGGTGGCCGTGGTGGTCTCCGCCATGGCGGGCACCACCAACCAACTGGTGAAGTGGTGCCAGGACCTGTCGCCGCTGCACGACCCGCGCGAATATGATGTGGTGGTCGCGACCGGCGAGCAGGTGACCATCGGCCTGCTGGCCATTGCGTTGCAGACCATCGGCGTACCGGCGCGCAGCTGGCAGGGCTGGCAGGTTCCCATCCGCACCGACGACGCCCATGGCAAGGCCCGGGTGCTGGAGGTGGAGGGCGAGACGCTGATCGCCCGCATGCAGGCCGGCGAGGTGCCGGTGGTGGCGGGCTTCCAGGGCGTGGCGCCGGATGGCCGGGTGGCCACCCTGGGCCGCGGCGGCAGCGACCTGTCGGCCGTGGTGCTGGCCGCCGCCATCAAGGCGGATCGTTGCGATATCTATACCGATGTGGACGGCATCTACACCACGGACCCGCGCATCGTGCCGCGGGCCCGCAAGCTGGACCGCATCAGCTATGAGGAAATGCTGGAGCTGGCCAGCGTCGGCGCCAAGGTGCTGCAGACCCGCAGTGTCGAGATGGCGATGAAGGCCCGGGTACGTGTTCAGGTACTCTCCAGCTTCGAGGACAAGCCGGGCAGCCTGGTGGTTGACGAGGACGAGATCATGGAAAAGCCGATTGTTTCCGGCATCGCCTATTCCCGCGACGAGGCCAAGGTGACGCTGCGCCGCGTGCCGGACCGGCCGGGCATTGCCGCCACCGTCTTCGGCCTGCTGGCCGCGGCGAATGTGAATGTGGACATGATCGTGCAGAACCTGGGCGCCGATGGCAGCACGGACATGACCTTCACCCTGGGCCGCGCCGACCTGGCCCGCGCCCAGGACGCGCTGGAGAAGGCCCGGCCCGAGGTTGGCTTCGACGCCATCCTGGCCGACCCGGACGTGGCCAAGATCAGCGTGGTCGGCATCGGCATGCGCAGCCATGCCGGGGTGGCCAACACCATGTTCCGTACGCTGGCGGAAAAGGGCATCAACATCCAGGTCATCTCCACCAGCGAGATCAAGGTCAGCGTGCTGGTGGCGGCCGACTACACCGAACTCGCGGTGCGCGCGCTGCACACCGCCTATGGCCTGGACGGACCCGCCGCATGAACGAGATGACGCTTCCCGGCCAGGCCGGCATCGACCGGCTGATGGCCCGCGGCGCCGCCTTCCTCGGCACCCGCTACGCGATCATGGGCGGGGCGATGAGCTGGGTCAGCGAACGCCACCTGGTGGCGGCGCTGTCCAATGCCGGGGCCTTCGGCGTGATCGCCTGCGGCGCGATGGAGCCGGACCGGCTGGCGCAGGAAATCGCCGGCACCCAGGCGATGACGCAGATGCCGTTCGGCGTGAACCTCATCACCATGCACCCCCGGCTGGACCAGCTGGTGGATGTGTGCCTGGCAGCCAAGGTCACCCACATCGTCTTCGCCGGCGGCATCCCGCCGACCACGGCCATCAAGAAGGCCAAGGAAGGCGGCGCCAAGGTGGTGTGCTTCGCCCCCGCCCTGGCGCTGGCCAAGAAGCTGGTGCGCAGCGGCGCCGACGCGCTGGTGATCGAGGGCAGTGAGGCCGGCGGCCATATCGGCCCGGTCAGCCTGACCGTGCTGGCGCAGGAAATCCTGCCGCATATCCGCGACGTGCCGGTGTTCGTGGCCGGCGGCATCGGCCGGGGCGAGGCGATCCTCTCCTACCTGGAGATGGGCGCCGCCGGCGTGCAATTGGGCACCCGCTTCGTCTGCGCCAGCGAAAGCATTGCCCACCCGGCCTTCAAGAAGGCCTTCATCCGCGGCAACGCGCGGGACGCGATGCCGACCGTGCAACTGGACGAACGCTTCCCGGTCATTCCGGTGCGCGCTCTGCAGAACGAGGGCACCAAGCGCTTCGTCGAGCATCAGGCCCGCGTGCTGGCCCGCTTCATCGCCGGCGAGGTGGCCAAGGACGCCGCCCAACTGGAGATCGAGCACTACTGGGCCGGGGCGCTGCGCCGGGCCGTCATCGACGGCGATGTCGAGCAGGGCAGCCTGATGGCCGGCCAGTCGGTCGGCATGGTGGCCAAGGAACAGCCGGCGGCCGAGATCATCGCCGAGTTGATGGCCCAGGCGGCGGCGGCCTTGGCGGCCCGGCAGGGCTGAACGCCCAGCAGGCGGCGCGGCGGGTAACCCCGCCGGCATGCCGGCCGAACCACGGGGCTTGTTCCTGCGCGCGAGTGATGTTGATTGCATGAAACCAATTTGGATGCAGTTGAATAGCTTTGCGCTCGCCCAAGCCGCGCGCTACATCGCTGATGCGTGTCCCACATGAAGCGTCTTTCCCGTCCTGACCCCTCCGCCGGCGACGCTGCCCGGCTCGGAGAACAATTGCGCGACGCCCGCATCGCGCTTGGCCTGTCGATCGAGGACATGGCCGCCAGCCTCCGCATCCGCCGGGTCTACCTGGCGGCGCTGGAGGAGGGCAGGGTGCGCGAATTGCCCGCCCCCACCTATGTGCTCGGCTTCGTCCGCACCTATGCCCGCGCGCTGGGGCTGGACGACGACGACATGGTGCGTCGCTTCCGCGAAAGCGCCTCCACCACGCCGCAGCGGGGCCGCGACCTGGTGTTCCCCGAACCGGTGCCGGAACGTGGCATTCCCGCCGGCCTGGTGGTGATGGCCGGCGTGGTGCTGGTGGTGGGCGCCTATACCGCCTGGTTCCAGTGGTCCGGCAGCGGCACCCGCACGGTGGATATCGTGCCGCCGATGCCGGCCCGGCTGGAACAGGCCGCCCGCGAGGCCCCGGCCGCGCTGCCCGCCATGGAACCCCCGGCCGCTGGGGCGTTGATCGCCGGCGCCATGCTGCCGCCCAGCCAGCGCACCCTGCCGCCCGGCCCGCCCGCCGCCATTGCCGCCACGGCCCCCACCATGCCCAGCCTGGCCCCGGCGCCGCCGCCCGTGGTGGCCCCGGTGGTGCCGCGGTCGGATGAACCGCGCATCCTGGTGCGGGCCAAGACCGATACCTGGGTAAGCCTGCGCGACCGCGCCACCAGCCAGACCGTGGTGAGCCGCCTGCTGAAGGCCGGCGAGACCCTGCCGGTGCCGCCGCGCGAGGGCCTGCTGCTGACCGCCGGCTATGCCGCGGGCGTGGAATTCCTGGTGGACGGCCAGCCTACCCCGGCCTTCCCGGCCAATACCGCGGTGCGGCGGGACATTCCGATGGACCCGGAACGGCTGAAGGCCGGCCAGTACGGGTCCGCCACCGCGGCCGTCGCGCCCGGCTCGGCGCTTGGCCAGGTGCCCGGCCCGGCGGCGAATGCCGAAGCCCAGGGCCAGGCCGCGACCAGCCGCGCTGTCCGGCCCTATCGCGGCCCGCAACGCCCGGGCGATGCCGCCTACGAACCGCCGCGCTAGGTCCGGCTCGGCGCTGACCGAAGCGCCGATGCGACGTCAGTTTATCGCTGATTTCGCCGCAGGCGATCACCCGCCACAGCCCGGCCGCCTGAGAGAGAATCGCCGAAGGCGTGCGGCAGGCTCGCCGCGGGAAGAGCCGCACCGCCAGCGTTTCCGCCGGCAAAGGCCCCGGTTCGGCGGCCGTTGCCCCGGTTTTCGCCCGGCCGTCATCTGCCGGCGCTTGGGAAAGCCCCGCGGCGCTGCCATATTGCGCCCGAGCGTGAGGGACTTTCCGACCGATGAGCTATCGCCCGTACCAGCATATTGAACGCCGCAAGTCGCGGCAGATCATGGTCGGCAAGGTGCCGGTGGGCGGCGGCGCGCCGATCACGGTGCAGACCATGACCAATACGCCGACGGAAGACGCGGCCGCGACCATCGCCCAGATCCGCCGGGCCGAAGTGGCCGGCGTGGATATCGTGCGGGTTTCCTGCCCGACGCCGGAAGCCACCGCCGCGCTGGCCGAGATCGTGCGCGAAGTGAACGTGCCCATCGTGGCCGACATCCACTTCCACTACCGCCGCGCCATCGAGGCCGCCAAGGCCGGCGCCGCCTGCCTGCGGATCAACCCGGGCAATATCGGCAGTGCCGAGCGGGTGAAGGAAGTGGTCAAGGCGGCACGCGACTACGGCTGCTCCATCCGCATCGGCGTCAATGGCGGGTCCTTGGAAAAGCACCTGCTGGAGAAGTATGGCGAGCCCAACCCGGAAGCCCTGGTGGAAAGTGCGCTGTGGCACGCCGACCACCTGCTGCAGAACGACTTCCACGAGTTCAAGATCAGCGTGAAGGCCAGCGACGTGTTCCTGGCCGTGGCCGCCTACCAGCAACTGGCGGAAGTCTGCGACCACCCGCTGCACATCGGCATCACCGAGGCAGGCGGCAAGCGCACCGGCACGGTGAAGAGCGCGATCGGCATGGGCAACCTGCTGTGGGCCGGCATCGGCGACACGCTGCGGGTCTCGCTCTCCGCCGAGCCGGAGGAGGAGGTGCATGTCGGCTGGGAGATGCTGAAGTCGCTCGGCATCCGGCATCGCGGCGTGAAGATCATCTCCTGCCCGTCCTGCGCCCGCCAGGGCTTCAACGTGATCGAGACAGTGCAGACGCTCGAGGAACGCCTCGCCCACATCGAAACCCCGATGACGCTGTCGATCATCGGCTGCGTGGTGAACGGGCCCGGCGAGGCGCTGATGACTGATATCGGCGTCACCGGCGGTGGCGCCGGCCGCCATATGGTCTACAACGCCGGCAAGACCGACCACACGATTGATGCTGGTGACATGGTGAAGCACATCGTCGATCTGGTTTCCGCCAAGGCCGAAATGATCGAAACCGAACTGGCAGAAGCCAAGCGCGCGAAACTC
>CANBXZ010000269.1 GCA_947373495.1 Acetobacteraceae bacterium | reverse complement strand
ACGCCGAGCTGTTCCGCTGCGGCCGGCCGTCCCTGGACCGCGCCCGCATGATCGACAGCCTGGTGCTGGCGAAGAAGCGCTTTCCCGGCATGCCCAACAGCCTGGACGCGCTGTGCCGGCGCTTCGATATCGACCTCTCGGCCCGCACCACCCACAACGCGCTGCTGGACGTGCAACTGCTGGGCCAGGTCTATCTGGAGTTGATGGGCGGCCGGCAGACCGGCCTGGCGCTGACAGCCAATGCCGGCGCGGCGCCGATTGCCGAGATCGCCGGGCTGCAAGGTGCCCGCACGGTGCGGTTGGTACAGGTGAGCGAGGCCGAGGCGGCCGCCCACGCCGCCTTCCTGAAGAAGCTGAAGGAGCCGTTGTGGCTGGCGGCGGCTACCTAGCCAACTCGCGCGTCAGGTCGTCCAGCCCTTCCAGCGTGAGGGGAAACATGCGGGCTTCCATGATCTCACTGAGCATGCCGGTGGAGACGCTGTAGCGCCACTGGTCCTGCGGCACCGGGTTCAGCCAGGCGGTGCGGCGGAAATGCCGGGTCAGCCGTTGCAGCCAGACTTTTCCCGACTCTTCGTTCCAGTGCTCCACGCTGCCGCCCGGATTGACGACTTCGTAGGGTGCCATCGCGCCGTCGCCCACGATGATGACCTTGTAGTCGGGGCCGTAGGTGCGCAGCAGGTCCCAGGTGGTGGTCTCGGTGTCCTTGCGGCGGCGGTTGTTCTTCCACAGCCGTTCGTAGATGCAGTTGTGGAAGTAGTAGTGTTCCAGGTGCTTGAACTCGGTGCGGATGGCGCTGAACAGCTCCTCGCAGGCGCGCACGTGGTCGTCCATGCTGCCGCCGATATCCAGCAGCAGCAGCACCTTCACCGCGTTGTGGCGTTCCGGCACCATCTTCAGGTCCAGGCTGCCGGCATTGTTGGCGGTGGCCTTGATGGTGCCGCCGATATCCAGCTCCGTCGCCGCGCCCTGCCGGGCGAAGCGGCGCAGCCGGCGCAGCGCCAGCTTCATGGTGCGGGTGCCCAGCTCCACGTCGCCGTCGAGATCCTTGAACTCCCGCTTGTCCCACACCTTCACCGCGCTGCGGTTGCGGCTTTCATTCTGGCCGATCCGCACGCCTTCCGGGTTGTAGCCATAGGCGCCGAAGGGGCTGGTGCCGGCGGTGCCGATCCATTTGGAACCGCCCTGGTGGCGGCCCTTCTGTTCGGCCAGGCGCTGCTTCAGCAGCTCCATCAGCTTGTCGAAGCCGCCCGCTGCCTCGATGAGTTTCTTCTCCTCATCGGTCAGCAGCTTCTCGGTCAGCTTGCGCAGCCATTCTTCCGGCAGTTGCTGCATCAGCTCGTGGTCTTCGCCCTCCACCCGCTCCAGGCCCTTGAACACCTCGGCGAAGACGCGGTCGAAGCGGTCCAGGTGGCGTTCGTCCTTCACCAGCGTGGCGCGGGAGAGGTAGTAGAAATCCTCCACGCTGTAGTCGCACACGCCCGAGCGCATGGCGTTCAGCAACGCCAGGTGCTCGGTGATGCTGGTGGGCAGCCCCGCCGCGCGCAACGCCAGGATGAAGCTGGAGAACATGGCGCCGCGCCTACCGCTGCGGCTGGCGGCGGGAAAGGAAGGCCAGGCGTTCGAACAGGTGCACATCCTGTTCGTTCTTCAGCAGCGCGCCATGCAGCGGCGGCAGCACCACCTTGCTGTCCGCGCTGCGCAGCACCTCGGGCGGCAGGTCCTCGATCATCAGCAGCTTCAGCCAGTCCAGCAGCTCGCTGGTGGCGGGCTTCTTCTTCAGCTCGTTCACGCCGCGGATCTGGAAGAACACGTTCAGCGCCTCGCGCGCCAGTTCCTGCTTCACGTCGGGGAAGTGGGACTGGACGATCTGCTCCATCGTCTCGCGGTCCGGGAAGCGGATGTAGTGGAAGAAGCAGCGGCGCAGGAAGGCGTCCGGCAGCTCCTTTTCATTGTTGCTGGTGATGATGACGATGGGGCGCTGCTTCGCCACCACGGTCTTCCGCGTCTCGTAGACGTAGAACTGCATGCGGTCGAGTTCGAGCAGCAGGTCGTTCGGAAACTCGATATCGGCCTTGTCGATCTCGTCGATCAGCAGCACGGATTGCTGCTCGGCCTCGAAGGCTTCCCACAGCTTGCCACGCACGATGTAGTTGCCGATGTCGTGGACGCGTTCATCGCCCAACTGGCCGTCGCGCAGGCGGGAAACCGCGTCGTATTCGTACAGCCCCTGCTGCGCCTTGGTGGTGGACTTGATGTGCCATTCGATCAGCGGCATGCCCAGCGCGCGGGAGACCTCATGCGCCAGCACGGTCTTGCCGGTGCCGGGTTCGCCCTTCACCAGCAGCGGGCGTTGCAGCGCCACCGCGGCGTTCACTGCCACTTCCAGGTCGCGGGTGGCGATGTAGCTTTTCGTGCTCTTGAAGGACACGCGGAACTCCCTTGGGTCTCAGCCGACCGCCATTGGCAGGAAAAGCGGCAATTCGGCCCACAGTAGCAGCCTTGGCGGCGGCGCCAACTGGCGCCGGTGCTGGATGTTGCCGCGCACCAGGTTCGCGTTAGGGCCGCCAGGCGCGATGATAGGGGTGCCCGGCGCGAATGGCCTGGGCGCGGTACAATTGCTCGGCCAGCAGGCCGCGCACCAGGAAGTGCGGCCAGGTCATCGGCCCCAGCGAAAGCCGTTGCGCCGCCCGGGCCAGCACCGTGGGGTCCAGCCCCTCGGCGCCGCCGATGACGAAGGCCAGCGGCTTGCCGGTGCCCTCCCAGCGTTCGGTCAGGCCGGCCAGGGCTTCGCTGGTCGGCGCCAGGCCGCCCAGGTCCATGGCCACCAGCAGGGCGTTGTCCGGCAGGGCGGCCAGCAGGGCGGCGCCTTCGCGGCGCCGCACCTCGGCCGCACTGCCGCGGGCCTCGGTAATCTCCGTCACCGCCAGGGGGGGCCGCAGCCGGGCGTTGTAGAGGCTGAACAGGTCAGCCTCCGGCCCCGGCTTCAGGCGGCCCACCGCCAGCAGGCGCTTCGGGGTCATGCCGGCTGCCCCGGCCTGGTGGCCATGGCCGCCGGCACCCCGCAGCGATGACTAACCGTTGGCGGCCGGGCTGCCCGGCCCCCACATGCGCTCCAGCGCATAGGTTTCGCGCGCTTCCGGCTTGAACAGGTGCACGATCAGGTCGCCGCAGTCGATCAGCACCCAGTCCGGGCTGGCCTGGATATTGTCCCGCCGCAGCTTGAGGCCGACCTTTTCCAGCGCGTCCTCCAGATGCGTCGCCATCGCCTGGATCTGCCGTTCCACCTGGCCGGTGGCGATGATCAGGCGGTCGGCGAAGCTGGCGCGGCCGGTGACATCCAGCACCACGATGTCCTCGGCGCCGTCATCGTCCAGGCTTTTGCGGGCGGCTTCCACCAGCTGTTCCAGGCGGTCCGGCGTGACCTTTTCCCGCTTCTTGCCGGCCTTCTTCGGCGCGGCGTCCGGGCCTTCGGCAAAGACCTGCTTGGTGATCTCGGCCGCTTCGGCGGTGGGCTCGGCAGCTGGTTCCGGCGCGGCCTTGGCGGTGACCTTCTTCGGCGCGGCTTTGGCGGTGGCCTTCGGCGCGGCCTTGGCGGTGGCTTTCGGCGCAGCCTTGGCGGTGGCCTTCGGCGCGGCCTTGGCGGTGGCCTTTGGCGCGGCCTTGGCGGCGGCCTTCGGCGCGGCCTTGGCAGCGGCCTTCTTCGGCGCGGCCTTGGCGGTGGCCTTTGGCGCGGCCTTGGCGGCGGCCTTCTTCGGCGCAGCCTTGGCGGTAGCCTTCGGCGCGGCCTTGGCGGTGGCCTTCGGCGCGGCCTTGGCGGTGGCCTTTGGCGCGGCTTTGGCGGCGGCCTTCGGCGCGGTCTTGGCAGCGGCCTTCTTCGGCGCAGCCTTGGCGGTAGCCTTCGGGGCGGCTTTGGCGGCGGCCTTCGGGGCTGCCTTGGCGGTAGCCTTCGGCGCGGCCTTGGCGGTGGCCTTCGGCGCGGCCTTGGCAGCGACTTTCGGCGCAGCCTTGGCGGCGGCTTTCTTCGGCGCGGCTTTGGCAGCCGCCTTTGGCGCGGCCTTCGGGCGCTTCACCGACGCTTCGGCTTCCGCCGCCTTGGCGGCTTTGGGGGTGGTCCGTCCGGTGGCCTTGGCGGCCGTGCGGCGGGGCTTGGGTTCGGCGCCCCCGGTGGGGGCCTTCGGTGTGCGCGCTATGGCTGCCTCCTCGGCATATTGTTCTGCCTGGCCAACGCCGCGCGGATCGCGGTGGCTGAGGCAGGATGCTCCCGCGCGGGGATAAGGCACCAGCGCGCATGGGACATGTCTCGCCCAGCCAATAGCCCCGCTGGGCGTCGGCGCCAAGGCTGCAGGAGATGAATCGCTCGGCCGGCCAGGGCGCGACGGGTTTCGCCCGGCCGCGGCAGCACCGCCAGCGGGGTTTGCCGCAGCATGTGCCGCCAGCGTTTCCAGCGCGGCAACTGCGGCGGAATGTCCGCCCCCACCAGCAGCACGAAGCGCGCCAGGGGGAAGCGCCGGCGCAGCAGCGCCAGCGTATCCACGGTGTAGCGGGTACCCAGCCGGGCCTCGATGCCGGTGGCCAGCACCCGGCCGCCGGCAATCCGCCGGGCGCTGGCCAGGCGTTCGGGGAAGGGCGCCATGCCGCGGCTGGGCTTCAGCGGGTTGCCGGGGGAAACCAGCAGCCACACCTGGTCCAGCCGCAGCGCCCGCAGCGCATGGTCCGCCACATGGCGGTGGCCGGGATGCGCCGGGTTGAAGCTGCCGCCCAGCAGGCCGATGCGCCGGCGCCGACGGTCGCCCCATGGCCCGGGCTGCGGCGGGGCAGCCTGGGGCGGCGGGGCGCTGGGCCGGCAGGGCGGGGCGATGGTCAGCGGCGGGGGCCTGCCGGCTTCAGCGAATGCCGACCGAGACGCTGATGGTCTGCGCGCCCAGGCCCTCATAGCGCTGTTCATAGCGATGCCCGGCCACTGCCGGCACCGAAGGCGCGAAGCCACCCAGCGAGACGATGTCCCCGGCGCGCAGCCGCTTGCCCTGCCTGGCCAGGTCCTGGATCAGGTAGGCCAGCGCGTTCAGCGGGTGGCCCAGCAGCGTGGCGCCGGTTTCGCGGGCAATCTGCCGGTCGTTGTCGTGGAAGGTCACCACCATGCTGCCCAGCCGGGCGGCGAAGTCGGCGGTGGCCTGCACCGGTATCGGCCGCCCCACCACGCCCAGGCGGGAGGAGACGTTGATCGCCACCAGGCCGACGCCATCCGCCACCCGGGCCACGCCGGCGCGGGGCAACTCGATGAACGGGATCACCTGGTCCAGGTGGCGCAGCAGCGCGACATGGTCGTTGCCGGCGGTGTTGATGCCGGCATCGCGCACCCGCACCAGCAGGTCCGCCTCCACGCTCATGCCGGCCAGGGCCGGGGTCAGCGCCAGGGTGGCGCCGCTGCGGGTGGCGGTGGCGCTGGCGAACAGCACGCCCCAGACCGGGCCGGTCAGGCCGTAGCGGCGCTGGGTGGCCTCGCCGGCCGCGCCCACCTTGTAGCCGATGGGCCGGCCGAAGCTGCGCGCCAGCAGCGGCACCAGGCGGTCGCGCGCGCATTCGGCGTCGGCCATGCTCAGCGGCGGGGCGAAGGGCTCGGCCACCCGGCCGCTGGTCAGCGCCCCGGCCATGGCGGCGATCTCGGTCGGGTCCGGGCAGGCGGCCAGGGCGGGGGTGGCCAAGGCCAAGCTGGCGGTGGCGGCAAGCAGGAAACGGCGCATGGATGGCTTCCCCGTGTTTCTTAAGGCCGGGTCTGCCCGGTCCCGATGACATGGTAGCGATAGGTGCAGAGTTGTTCCAACCCCACCGGGCCGCGCGCATGCAGCCGGCCGGTGGCGATGCCGATTTCGGCGCCGAAGCCGAACTCACCGCCATCGCAGAACTGGGTCGAGGCGTTCCACATGCCCACCGCGCTATCCAGCCCGTTGAGGAACTCCGCCGCGGCCGCGGCGTCCTCGGTGATGATCGCCTCGGTATGCTCGCTGCCGAAGCGGCGGATATGCGCCAGGGCGCCGGCCACGCCGTCCACCACCGCGACCGAGAGCATGCTGTCCAGCCATTCGGTGGCGAAATCGGCCTCGGTGGCGGCGGGCAGGTCCGGGCAGACCGCCCGGGCCCGCGC
>CANBXZ010000268.1 GCA_947373495.1 Acetobacteraceae bacterium | reverse complement strand
GCAGGCCGTCGCTCAGCAGGTTGAAGCAGATGCTGGTGACGAAGATGCACATGCCCGGCAGCACCGCCACCCAGGGCTGCACATAGATCGCGGTGCGCAGCGTGTTCAGCATCAGCCCCCATTCGGGCTCCGGCGGCTTGGTGCCCAGGCCGAGGAAGCTGAGCCCCGAGGCCAGGATCATGCACACCGAGATCAGGTTGGTGGCATAGACGAAGATCGGCCCCAGCACGTTGCCCAGCACATGCACCCGCACGATGGTGAAGCCCGAGGCGCCGGAACTTCGCGCCGCGTCCACGAAGTCCAGGTTGCGGACGCCCTGGGTGACGGTTTCCGCCACCCGGATGATCTGCGGGATGAACACCAGCGTCAGCGCCAGAATGGCATTGACGATACCCGCCCCCAGCGCCCCCGAGATGGCCACCGCCAGCAGCACGGACGGGAAGGCATAGAACACGTCCGTGGTGCGCATGATGGCCATGTTCACCTTGCCGCCCATGTAGCCGGCGGTAACCCCCAGCGTGGTGCCGACCACGAAGGCCAGCGCCACCGGGACGATGCCCATGAACCAGCTCAGCCGGCCGCCGTAGAGCAGCCGGGTCACCATGTCGCGGCCCAGTTCATCCGTGCCCAGCGGGTAGCCCGGCGTGTGCAGGCCGCGCAGCCGGCGGATCATGCTGCCCTGGTAGGGGTCGTGCGGCGCCAGCAGGGGCGCGAACAGAATCGCCAGGAACATGATGAGCAGCACGCTGGCGCAGATGAGGGTGACCGGGTCGCGCCGGACCCGCTTCAGCACCCCGGCCCAATAGCCCTGGGACCGCGTGTCGCCCGCCTTGGCCTGGATGGCGAGTTCCGCTTCCGCTGCCGTGCTCATGCGCGCTTGATCCTGGGGTCGAGGGCGGCCTGGATGAGGTCCACGATGAGATTGAGGGCGACGAAGAACATCGCCAGCACCAGGATGGTGCCCTGCAGCACCGGCAGGTCGCGCTGGAAGATGGCGCTGTTCAGCAGCAGCCCGGTGCCGGGCCAGCTGAACACCGTCTCCACCAAAATCGAGCCACCCATCAGGTAGCCCAGTTGCAGGCCGATGACGGCCAGCGCATTCGGCGCCGCGTTCTTCACCACATGCAGGAAGATCCGCATCCGGGTCAGGCCCTTGCCGCGCAGCGCGGTGACGAATTCCTGGTTCATGATCTCGGCGACGATGCCGCGCACGGTGCGCGTGACGATACCGGTCGGGATCACGCTGAGGGTGATGGTCGGCAGCACCAGGAACTGGAAATGCTCCCAGTCCCAGGCCCAGTCGGAGGAACCGCCGGGGCCGGCGCCCATCGCCGGCAGCCAGTTGAGTTGCACCGAGAAGATCACCACCATGACCATGCCCAGCCAGTAGTGCGGCACCGAGACCCCGGCCACCGCGATGCCGGTGGCCACGCGGTCCAGCACGGTGCCGCGGAAGGTGCCGGCCAGGCCGCCCAGCGTGCAGCCGACGATGAAGCCGAGCACCGAGGCGCAGACCGCCAGCATCAGCGTGTTGCCGATGGCGGTGCGCAGGTCGGACCATACGCTGCGCCCGGTGGCCAGCGACCGGCCGAGATCGCCCTGCACCACCTTCAGCAGCCACAGGCCGAACTGCACCGGCAGCGGCTTGTCCAGCCCGTAGTCGCGGCGCACCTGTTCCACCACGTCGCCGGGCGCGTCCGGCGGCACGATGGCATTGATCGGGTCACCCGGGGCGATCTGCACCAGCATGAAGCAGACGAAGCCGACCGCAAGCGCGATGGGAATGGCGTAGAGCGCCCGCCTGAGCAGATAGAGGATCATTGGATGTACGGCAGCCGGAGGTCGACGAACCAGCTTTGCGGCTGGACATAGCCCCGGATGCGCGGGGTCATCGCCCGCGGCGAGACGTCATGCGCGATCCAGATGAACAGCGCCTCGTCCACGCCGGCGGCATGCAGCCGGGCCAGCGCCGCGTCGCGCGCCACCGGGTCGAAGGTGGTGCGGGCCTCGCGGATCATGGCGTCGAAGCGCGGGTCGTTGAAGAAGCCCCAGTTGTTGCTGGTGGGCGGCGCCATCTTGCTGTCCCAGAAGCGCACCATGGCGAAGAACGGGTCCATGGCGGCGAAGGAGACGTTGGTGGCATGGGCACCGCGCGCCGAGGCCGCCTGGCAGCCCTGGCGCCAGTTGCCGAACAGGGTGTTCCAATCCACCACGTCGAACTCGATGTCGATGCCGAGCGGCTTCAGGTCCTGCTGGATGAACTCGTTCATCGGCAGCGGCTGCATCTGGCCGGAACCGCTGGCGCTGATCTGCACCTTGATGGTCAGGCGGCGCTGCGGGCCGTAGCCGGCCTCGGCCAGCAGGCGGGCGGCGGCGGCCTTGTCGGTGCGGATCTGGAAGCTCGGGTTGCCCCACCAGGGGTGGCCGGGCGCCACGGTACCCACCGGGGCCACCATCAGCCCGCCGAGCAACTGCTTCAGGCCGTCGCGGTCGATCGCCAGGTTCAGCGCGCGGCGAATGCGCACATCGGCCAGCGGGCTGCCGGCGACGAAGCAGGGCTGCCACGGCCACACATGCGGCTGCAGGTTCTGGGTGATGGTCATGCTGCGGCTGCGCAACTGGCCGAGCGCATCCGGGGATGGCGCCTCGATCCAGTCCACCTGACCGCTCAGCAGCGCGGCGGTACGGGCGGAGGCATCCGGGATCGGCAGCAGCACCAGCCGGTCCGCCTTGGCCTTGGTGCTCCAGTAGCCGTCGAAGCGCGCCAGTTCCAGCCGTTCACGCGGCACGAAGCGGGTGACGCGGAACGGACCGGTGCCGGAAGGCGCGGCGGCGAAGGCGTTCCAGGTGGCCTCGGCGGTCGGGTGCTGCGCCCGCAGCGCCGCCCAATGCACCGGGCTGGCCATGAACAGGTTGGTCAGGTTGATCGGCAGCAGGCTGTCCGGCTCGCTGGTGATGAGGCGAACGGTGTAGTCGTCCACCTTCTCGGCCCGGCGCAGCGTCGGCATGCGCGTCGCGGTCAGGCCCACCTGGCGGGCGTCGTATTGCGGTGCCTCGCGGTCCAGCACCTTGTTGACATTCCACACCACCGTGTCGGCGGTGAAGTCGCTGCCGTCGTGGAACTTCACCCCGCGGCGCAGGTGGAAGGTCCAGCGGGTCTGGTCCGCCGGGTCCACCTCCCAGCGCTCCGCCAGGCTGGGGATCACCACGCTGGCGCGGTCGGCGGCGGAAAGGTCCCACTGGGTCAGGCTGTCGTAGATCGGGATGCCGGTGAAGCGATTGCCCTCGAAGCCCTGGTCCGGCTGGCCATGGGTCAGCGGAATATCGGCCGCGGTCATGCCGATGCGGATGGTGCCCTGCGCCATCACGAGCCCCGGAACAAGGGCCGCGGAAAGCGCCAGGCAGGCGGCGAGCAGGGAACGGCGGAAGGTCATGGGCAGGCGGGCTCCCGGGCAGGGCAGTCACGGTTGGTGGCCTTGCCCGGCCAGAATGGCGGGCGAGGCAGCAACCAGGGCAGCAAAGCCCATGCCAGCCCCGAAGCGCCCTGAAGCGGCATCGCCAGGCGCCAACCAGCCCAGTAACCATGCAATTGCCGCCTTATGCGGCACGCGCACCTAGCGCAGCTCCCACAGCTCCACCAGGGAGCCATCCTCGGCCGGCATCTGGGCATGGGGCGCATAGGCCTGTTCCAGCGCGCGGGTCACCAGCGCCTGGGCGGCCGGGCGCACCTGGCCCCAGCGGCCACTGTCCAGCACGATGAAGCGGGGCCGGGTGGCCAGCAGCCGGGCCAGTTCGGCATCCGGGTCCACCCCGGTCACCGCGGCGAAGCGGCCGCTCAACTGGGCCGGGTGCACGAAGCGCGTCGGCGGCTGGGTGCGGGTGAGGAAGTAGAGCAGCGGCTGCCAGTTCACCACGAAGATGCTCTCGCCCGGGCGCAGCGCCGCGTTCAGCGCCGCCGCCACGCGCTGTGGCGGGTCCTGCCCGCGCAGGCCGATGCCGTGTTCCAGCCGCGGCAGCAGCACCATGCTCCAGCATTGCAGGGTGGCCACGGCCAGCAGCCCGGCGAAGCTGGCCAGCACCAGCCCGGGGCGGGCCACCCGCGCCAGCCGGCCGGCGCCCAGCGCCGCCAGCAACGCCAGCGGCGCCAGCAGCATCAGGAAGTAATGCGGGAAATACATGCCGGGCAGCACCACCGCCAGGCCGGCGGCGGCCAGCCAGGCCAGCGCGGTGCGGGCCAGCAGTTGCTGGGCCGGGCGCGGCCGGGGCGGCGGCAGCAACGTGCCCAGCGCCAGCAGCAGCGGCAACAGCAGCGTGGCGGCGGCAGCCAGGCACAACCGCAACGCCTGGGCGAAGGGCACGCCCATGGCCACGTAGCGCAGCGGCGCCAGCACATTGCCGTCCAGGAAGGCGGTGAAGTCGCCGCGCAGCGCATAGGCCAGCGCCACCAGGGCCATGGGTGTGGCGCAGGCCAGCGCATAGGCCAGCGCCAGCCCCGGCAGCCGCCGCCAGGGCAGCGCGCCGCACCCCAATGCCGGCCCCACCAGCACCAGGAAGGCCAGGCAGCCCTGCGGCACCACCACCGGCTTCACCAGCAGCGCCAGGCCCACCAGCAGCCCGGCCGCGACCACCTGGCGCAGCGCGGGCGGCCAGCCCCGCACCAGGGCCCGCCGCGCCGCCGCCAGCCCCAGCGCCATGGCCAGCCCCAGGAAGGGCGCCAGCAGGATCTCGGTGTTGGTGGCCAGCCCGTCCAGCAGGGCGGAACCGGCCACGTACAGCAGCCCCGCCGCCAGCCCGATGGCGCGGCCGGTGCCGCTGGCCAGCACCGCGCGGTACAGCGCGAAGCCCGCCCCGGCCACCGCCACCGCCCCGAGCAGTCGCAGGCTGGCCAGGTTTTCCCCGAACAGGCCGAAGGCCAGCACGAACAGCGCCGGCGCCCCCACCGGGTGCATGTCCCACACCGCCACATAGGGCCAGCCACCGCGCAGCCAGGCCTGGGCCTGCACCGCGTACAGGCTTTCATCGGGGTTGATGACCGACGGCATGAAGGCGGTGGCGCGCAGCAGCAGCGCCGCCACCATCAGCAGCAGGAAGGCCACGGCATGCCGGCCGGCCTCCGCCGTGCCGGGCTTGCCGAGCAGCAGCGCGAACGCCGGCCAGGGGTGCGCCTGCGGCACCTGGCGCGGCGCGGCCGCGCGGATGCGGCCAAGCGGCAGCCGGCATGGTTCGGCAATGGTCACCGGGGAAGTTTCCACCATGGGCCCACTCAATGCTACGGCGGCGGCCCGTTGTCGGCTCACGTCGGCGCGTGTCTCGCCGCCGTGAAGCCGGGCGGCTTAGCGGCGGATTAAGCCCCGCCAGGGCAGGCTGGCCGCCAGAGCCGCCCGGCAGGGGCGAATTTCATCGGCGCGGGGCAATGGCGGGCAAGGGCAAGCGGGATGGCGTGACCATCGTCATCAAGAAGGAAGAGGTTGTCGAGGGCGGCCACCATGGCGGCGCCTGGAAGGTGGCCTATGCCGATTTCGTCACGGCGATGATGGCCTTCTTCCTGCTGATGTGGCTGCTGAACGCCACCACGGAGGAACAGCGCCGCGGCCTGGCCGACTATTTCGCCCCCAGCAACGTGCTGGGCCGCGCGCCTACCGGCACCGGCCAGCCCTTCGGCGGCCGCACGGTGAACTCGGCCGGCAACATGGCCAGCGATGCCGGCGCGCTGCGGGTGGAACGCGGCCCGGCCCCGGTGCGGGTGGATGTGGACGAGGATGAGGCCGAGGGCCCGCTGGCCCCGGTGCCGGAGATGCCAACCTCCGAGGAGAAGCCGCCGCGGGCGCTGGGCACCACCAACGGGCCGCCGCGCCCGCCGGCCGGTGCCTCCCCGCTGTCGGCGGAACAGGCGCTGACCGGCGCGGCCGCCGGCCGGCTGGGCCAGGGCGGCCCGGCCCAGGCCGGCGAATTACAGGCCGGCCAGCACATGGCCGGGCTGTTGCGCAGCGGCGAGGCACGAGCCGGCGAACAGCGCCTGGGCGAGCAACGCGCCGGGGAACTGCGGGCCGGCGAGGCCCAGGCCGGCCAAGCCCAGCTTGGCCAAGCTCAGGCTGGGTTGGCGCAATCCGGCCAGGCGCAGGAAGCCGCCCGGCTGGCGGATGCCGCGCT
>CANBXZ010000267.1 GCA_947373495.1 Acetobacteraceae bacterium | reverse complement strand
GAAGATCAGCGCGCTGGCGGGGACGTTCGCCAGGATCGTCGGCTGGAAGAAGGTGCCGCCAAGCGCGTGCCGTTTCCCGCCCGTGACCACCGAGGCGCCGTGCGCCAGGACGTCGGCGATGTGTTCTTCGACTTTCAGCACCGCCTCGGCATTGATGAGCGGCCCTTGGGTCACGCCCGGCTCCATGCCGTTGCCGACCTTCAACTCCTCCACCGCGGCCTTCAGCTTGGCGGCGAAGGCGTCGTACACGCCTTCCTGCACCAGCAGCCGGTTGGCGCAGACGCAGGTCTGCCCGGTGTTGCGATACTTGCTGGCCATGGCGCCCTGCACCGCGGCGTCCAGGTCGGCGTCGTCGAACACGATGAACGGCGCGTTGCCGCCCAGTTCCATGCTGGTTTTCTTGATCGTCGCCGCGCATTGCTCCAGCAGCTTCTGGCCCACCTCGGTGCTGCCGGTGAAGGTCAGCTTGCGCACCAGCGGGTTGCCGGTCAGTTCCGCGCCCATGGCGCCGGAAGGCCCGGTGATGATGTTGCACACGCCCTTCGGCATGCCGGCGCGTTCCGCCAGCACCGCCAGCGCCAGCGCGCTGAACGGGGTCTGGCTGGCCGGGCGGATCACCCCGGTGCAGCCCGCCGCCCAGCCCGGGCCGGTCTTGCGGGTTATCATCGCGGCGGGGAAGTTCCACGGCGTGATGGCGGCAAAGACGCCGATCGGCTCCTTCGTCACCAAAATGCGGCGGCCCTTCATGTTCTGGGGGATGGTCTCGCCGTAGATGCGCTTGGCTTCCTCGGCGAACCATTCGATGAAGCTGGCGGCATAGGCGATCTCGCCCTTGCTCTCGGCCAGCGGCTTGCCCTGCTCGGCGGTCATGATCGCCGCCAGGTCGTCGGTATTGGCGATCATCAGGTCGAACAGCCGGCGCAGGATGGCGCTGCGGTCCTTGGCCAGCATGCCGCGCCAGGCCGGCAGCGCGGCATTGGCGGCCTCGATGGCGCGGCGGGTCTCGGCCTGGCCCATGGCCGGCACGGTGCCCACCAACTCCCCGGTGGCCGGGTTGCGCACTTCCAGCACACGGCCGCTGTCGGCCTGCACCCAGGCGCCATCGACGTAGTTCGCCTGGCGGAACAGCTCAGGGTCCTTCAGCGGCAGCCTGCTCACAGCATCCAACATCGCCGGTCTCCTTCCCGAATTGGTCAGGAAGATAGGCGCGCCAGGCCCCGATGTCAGCCTGCCCACCCGGCGCAATCCGGCCCCGGCACGGCCGCGGGCTGCCCACCACGGCCCAGGCCGTTGATTTATCGGGTGATTCACGCCTTTCGGTGATTACACCCGCGGCAATCCCGCTCTAGGCTTCCCGCAATACCAAAAAGACAGGGAGGCAGCGCATGTCCTGGCGCGGTTTCGCGGCACCCATCCTGGCCGGCCTGCTGGCCTGGCCGGCAGCGGCCGAATACCCGGAACGCCCGGTGACGGTCATCCACAACTACGGCCCCGGCACGGCGTCCGACGCCACCGCCCGCTCCATCGCGGAGGCGTTTTCCCAGCATTTCCGCCAACCCTTCCCGGTGGTGAACCGGGATGGCGCCGCCGGCGTGGTCGGCACCCGGGTGCTGGCCGGCAGCGCGGCGGATGGCTACACCATCCTGATCGGCCCGATGACGGCGGTGACCACCCAGCCGCACCTGGTGAGGGATACCGGGCTTTCGCCGGAAACCGTGGCGCCGGTGTGCAATGTCTCGGCCAATATGCTCGGCGTGGTGGTGCGGGCGGACAGCCCCTGGCAGAACGGCCACGACATCGTCGCCGCGGCCAAACGCGGCTCGCTCAGCTTCGGCTCCACCGGGCGGCTGTCGCTCACCGCCATTGGCGTGCATCGCATGGCGGCGGCCACCGGCGGCGGGCAGTACGTGGCGGTGCCGTTCCGCTCGGACGGCCCTTCGCTGACCGAGGTGCTGGCCGGCCGGCTGGACTTCGCCTCCACCCTGCTGGCCAACGCCACGCCGCACCTGCGCGCCGGCACGCTGCGGCTGGTTGGGGTCTTCGCCGACCGGCGCTTCCCCGAATTCCCCAACGTGCCGACCTTTCCGGAACAGGGCATCGACGCCCAGCAGATGAGCTACGCCGGCATCCTGGCGCCGCTGAACACGCCGGAGCCGATCCTGCGCCAACTGGAAGCCGCCTGCGCCGCGGCAATGCAGAGCCAGCCCTGGCAGCGGGCGGTGACGCAGTTCGGCATCGTGGTGGACCACCGCGACCGCGCCAGCTTCGCCAGCCTGCTGCGGCGCGAATACCGCGACCTGGGCGCGGTGCTGCAGGAATTGGGGGCGCAGCCCGAATGAGGCGCCTGCTGCTACCCGTGCTGCTGGGCGCGCTGCTGCTGGGCGCCGGCCCCGCCCTGATGCCGGCCTGGGCTCAACCCCTGTCGGACCGGCCGATCACCCTGATCAGCCCCTATGCGCTGGGCAGCAGCAGCGCCACCCGGGTGCTGGCCGATACCATGGGCCGGATCCTGGGCCAGACCGTGGTGCTGGTCTCGCGGGACGGCGGTTCCGGCGTGGTCGGCATGCAGGCGCTGGCGGCGGCCCCGGCCGACGGCCACACCCTGGCCTATACCGCCATCACCCCGCTGGTGGTGCAGCCGCACCTGGTGCGCAATGTGGGCTATACGCTGGCCAGCTTCGCCAGCGTCTGCAATGTGGCGGAGAACGTGCTGGGCGTGGTGGTGCGGCCGGACAGCCCGTTCCACAGCATGCGGGACCTGGCGGAAGCGGCGAAGACCCGGCCGTTGAGTTTCGGCTCGCCCGGCCCGAACAGCGTGCCGATGATCGCGGTGGAACGGGTGCGCGCGGCCGAGGGCGGCGACTACATCCACGTCCCCTTCCGTGGCGACCAGCCACCCATCATGGAAACCCTGGCCGGCCGGCTGGACTTCGGCGCCATCGTCGCGGCTTCCGGCGGCGACCTCATCAAGTCCGGCCGGCTGCGCCTGCTCGGCGTATTCTCGGCCCGGCGCCACCCGGAGTTTCCGGACGTGCCGACGGTACAGCAGCAGGGCGTGGCCGCGGTGCAGCACAGCTTCGCCGGCATCCACGCCCCGGCCGGCACGCCGGAGCCGGTGCTGGCCCGGCTGGAAGCGGTATGCCGCCAGGCCACCGAGGATGCCGGCTTCCGCCGCTTCGCCGCCAGCATCGGCACGGTGATTGATTTCCGCGGCCGGGCCGAGCAGACCACGCTCATCAACGACCTGCACGCCAGCTTCGGCCGCGTGCTGCACGACCTGGGAGTGCCACCGCAGTGATCCGCCTTCTGCTTGCCATGCTGCTGGCCGCGCCCGTCGCCGCCCGGGCCGAATTCCCGGACCGCCCGTTGAGCATCATCAACCCCTACGCCACCGGCAGCCAGACCGATGCGGTGGCCCGCGCCCTGGCCGAAAGCCTCGGCACCACGCTGGGCCAGCCGGTGGTGGTGGTGAACCGGGAAGGAGGTTCCGGCGTGGTCGGCCTGCGCAGCCTGGCCAGCAGCGCGGCCGATGGCCACACCCTGGCGTTTTCCCCCATGGTGCCGCTGGCCATCCAGCCGCACCTGCTGCGCAACACCGGCCTGGGGCCGGATGCGGTGGCGCCGGTGTGCAACGTGACCGAGAACATCCTCGGCATCATGGTGCGGGAGGACAGCCCGTTCCGTACCCTGGGCGACCTGGCCGCGGCGGCGCGGCAACGTGGGCTGACCTATGGCTCGCCCGGGCCGAACTCCGCCCCGGCGATCGGCGTGGCGCGGCTGCGGAAGGCGGCGGGCGGCGAGTACATCCACGCCCCGTTCCGCTCGGACGCCGCGGCGCTGCTGGAGGTGAAGGCCGGCCGGCTGGACTTCGCCGCCATCGTGGTGGCCAGTGGCGTGCCCATGGCGCGGGCCGGCGAGACCCGGCTGTTGGGCACCTTCTCGCTGCGGCGGCACCCGGAATTCCCCCAGGTGGCCACGGCGCGGGAACAGGGCATCGAGGCGGTGGAGCTATCAGCCGCTGGCCTGTTCGCCCCACGCGGCACGCCTGAGGCGGTGCTGGCGCGGCTGGAAGCCGCCTGCCGGACCGCCCTGGGCAGCGAGGGCCTGCGCAACGTCGCCGCCCGCTGGGCGGTGCTGCCGGAATTCCTCGGCCGTGAAGCCTTCGCCCGGCGCATTGCCGAGGATTATGAAAGCCACGGCCGCGTGCTGCGCGAGCTGGGGGTGGAGCCGCAATAGCGCAACGCCAGCCGAAACGCCGCCGGCCAGTCGCCCCGCGCCAGCAGGGCGCGCAGGCGCAGCGCCCGGCGCAGCCGCGGCAATGCCTGGCCGGCCACCAGCGCGGCCCAGGCCCCGGCAGCCAGCGCCACCATGGCCTGCACCGCCAGCAGCAGCACGCCAGCGGCACCGGGCGGCATGTCGGCCCGGCCGGTGGAAGCCAGCAGCACCAGGGCCGCCACCAGCATGGCCGCCGCCACCAGCAGCACCCGCCAGCCCTCGGCGGTTTCGTCCAGCACATCCCGCAACAGCATGGCCAGGGCCCGCCGCAGCGGCCGCGCCACCATGGGGTTGCCGCCCCGGCTGGCCAGGTAGCGGCGCGCCGGCATTTCCGCCTCATGCCTGGCCATGCCGGCCTGGCAGGGCCGCGGCAGCCGCGCCGCCAGCGCCCGCGGCACCGCGGCGGTGGCCCATGGCAGGGCCGTGGTCCCATGCGTGCTGGGGGGCATCACCGTCTCCGCTTTCGTTACGACCAACATGCGGCGCCCAGGTTAACGGAAGGTTGACACTGCGCGATTGCACCAGCCGCCGGCTGGCCCTACAGCCGAAGCATGACCCGATTGGCCGTGTTCGACCTGGACGGCACGCTGGTGGACAGCGCGCCCGACATCCATGCCGCCCTGGACCGCCTGGCGCTTGCCCGCGGCCTGCAGCCCTACGCCCGCGGCGAAGTCGTCGCCATGATCGGCGACGGCGTGAAGGTGCTGGTGGAACGCGCCCTGGTGGCGCGCGGCCAGGGCTTCAGCACCGCGGCGCTGGACGCCTTCACCGCCGACTACACCGCCCATGCGGTGGACCAGACCGGCCTGTTCGACGGCATCGCCGCCACCCTGGCGACGCTGGCCGCCGGGGGCTGGCGCCTGGCGATCTGCACCAACAAGCCGGCCGCCGCCACCGCGGCGCTGCTGGACCGGCTGGGCCTGCACGGGCAGTTTGCCGCCGTGGGCGCGGGGGACAGCTTTCCGGTGAAGAAGCCCAATCCGGAACACCTGCGCGCCACCATCGCCGCCGCCGGTGGCCGGCGCGAACGCGCGGTGATGATCGGCGACCATCGCAACGACGTGATGGCGGCGCGCGGCCTGGGCGTGCCGGCGGTGTTCGTGCGCTGGGGCTATGGCACCGCCGCCATGGCCGAAGGGGCCACGGCGGAGGCCGCCGCACCGGACGAGTTAACTTCCGTGCTGAATCTGCTGATGCCTGCTTGACAGCCCCCGCTGCCAGAAGTATTTCCCCGGCCCCTACCGGGCGCGTAGCTCAGCGGTAGAGCATTCGCTTCACACGCGAAGGGTCACAGGTTCAATCCCTGTCGCGCCCACCATTTTTCCCATGACCCGTATTTGGCTGCCCAGCGGATGCGGTCACGCTGACGTGTTGGGACAGAGCGGCATCGGGCACTGGCTAGATCAGCGCATCGTAAGCCAAAAACCCCACGGTATCGCCGGGCACGACCGTCGTGACGGATTCCGATAGTTCAATCAGCCCGTCGGTCGCGGTCAGGGACGACAGGATGCCCGCCCCCTCCTGCGCATGCTTATGGGCGGTGATCGCGCCGTCGGCGCCAGTGGTCAGGCGTACCCGCGCGTATTCCCGTCGACCGGCTTTTTTCCGGTAGGAAAAGGCCGCCCGTACCGGGAATGGGGTTGGCTTTTCCCAGGTTTCGCCCACCAGGCGCGCCAACAGCGGGCGCACGACATGGGCGAAGGTGATGAACGCCGCGACGGGATTGCCCGGTAAGCCGCAGAATGGCACCCCCTGGATGACGCCCATCGCTACCGGCCGGCCCGGTTTGATCGCAAGCCGCCAGAACACGAGCCGGCCGATGGCACCGACCGCGGCTTTGACGTGGTCTTCTTCGCCGGTGGATATCCCGCCGGAGGTC
>CANBXZ010000266.1 GCA_947373495.1 Acetobacteraceae bacterium | reverse complement strand
GCCGCTGCGCGAGGCCCGGGAGCTGTTCGAGAAGCAGTACCTGGAAGCCCAGCTGCTGCGCTTCGGCGGCAATATCAGCCGTACCGCCAACTTCGTTGGCATGGAACGCAGCGCGCTGCACCGCAAGCTGAAGTTCCTCGGTGTGCATGCCGAGGATCGCGCGCCCGCCGCACCCGGCCCGGCGCCGCAGCCGGCCACCGCCAACGGCGGTTGAATCCACAGGAAGCCAGATGTCGCGCATTGCCTATGTGAACGGCCGCTACTGCGAACAGCGGATGGCCGAGGTCAATATCGAGGACCGTGGCTACCAATTCGGCGACGGCATCTATGAGGTGGTGCACCTCTACCGCGGCCGGCTGGTGGATGAGGACCGCCACCTGGGCCGGCTGGAGCGCAGCCTGCGCGAGATCCGGCTGCCCATGCCCATGCCGCGGGCGGCGCTGCGCCTGGTGCTGCTGGAAGCGGCCCGGCGCAACCGCATCACCGAGGGGCTGATCTACATGCAGGTGACGCGGGGCGTGGCGCCGCGCGACCATGCCTTCCCGAAGCACCCGGTGCCGCCGGCGCTGGTGGTGACGGTGAAGCGCATTCCGCCCTACCCGACCAATGTCGATGGCTGGACCGGCACCGCCATCCTGCTGCCGGATGAGCGTTGGTCCCGCGTGGACATCAAGACCATCAACCTGCTGCCGAACTGCCTGGCGCGGCAGGCGGCGCGGGAAGCCGGCGCCACCGAGGCCATCCTGTACGACGCCGCCACCGGCATCGTGCGGGAAGGGGCGGCGACCAGCTTCTGGATCGTGGACGCCCATGGCGTGCTGCGCACCCGCCACCTGGACCATTCCATCCTGCCCGGCTGCACCCGGGACGCGCTGATGGCAGAGTTGCGCGCCGCCGGCATCGCCTGGGAAGAACGCGACTATACGGTGGAGGAAACCCGCAACGCGCGGGAAGCCTTCATCACCAGCGCCACCAGTTTCGTGAAGCCGATGGTGAAGCTGGACGGCCAGCCGGTGGGCGATGGCAAGGTGGGCCCGGTGACGCGCAAGCTGTTCGCGCTGTTCGAGCGCCATGTGAAAGGCAACGCGTGACCCGGCTGCCACCCCCGGTCGCCATCATCTGGGACTGGGACAACACGCTGGTGGATGGCTGGGCGGCCATTGCCGCCGGCCTGGCCGCCGCCTTCACCGAACACGGCCTGACCCCCTGGACCCAGGACCAGGTGAAGGCCCGGGTAAGGCGCAGCCTGCGGGAGACCTTCCCGGAGATTTTCGGCGCCCGTTGGGAAGCGGCGCGGGACACCTTCTATCGTGAGGTCCGCGCCCAGCATCTTCAGGTGCTCACCCCCATGCCCGGCGCCGAGGCGGCGTTGCGCGCCGCCGCCGCCCTGGTGCCGCTGGCGGTGAACAGCAACAAGCAGGGCCCGCTGCTGCGCGCCGAAGCCGAAGCCCTGGGCTGGGCGCCGCTGTTCACCCGGCTGGTGGGGGCAGGGGACGCCGAGGCCGACAAGCCCGACCCCGCGCCGATGCGCCTGGGGCTGGTGGCCTGTGGCGTGGGGGCCTCCCCGGCGGTTTGGTATGTGGGGGATACGGCGCTGGACATGCAGGCGGCCCGCAATGCCGGCTGTTCCGCCGTGCTGCTGGGCGACGCGGCGCATGACGGCGGCGTGGGCCATGCCAACCCCGACGCGGTCTTCGCCAGCGGCCATGCGTTGGCCGAATACTTGCAATGCCTTGCCAAGCCGGTTCCGACTGGCCAAATCTGACTGCAATGGCGGGCGTTTGGCCCGCGACCAGTGGCGCACCCGGTAACCGGGGCGCCCATGACAACAAGAAGGACAGCCGCAATGGCCGCCGAAAAATCCCAGAACGTGCAGGACGTGTTCCTGAATCACGTACGCAAGAGCAAGACTCCGGTGACGATCTTCCTCGTCAACGGGGTGAAATTGCAGGGCATCATTACCTGGTTCGACAATTTCTCGGTGCTGCTGCGCCGGGATGGTCATACCCAGTTGGTGTACAAGCACGCCATCAGCACAGTCATGCCGGGCGCACCGATCATGCTGTTCGACCCGCAGGCGGTGCCGGCGGCCGGCACGGCCACGGTGCAGAATGAAGGCGGCCGCCTGACGCTGACCCGCAGTGCGGAGGCGACCCCCGCTGCCGAAGGCAACTGACCCGGCCGGCTACACGCCGGCCAACGACCGGGGTGACAGCAGCGACCTGGGGCCAACCCGGGCGGCTGTCATCCTGCCCTACCAGCGGCCGCGCACCGGCACGCTGGGGGCGGCGGTGGAAGGCGCGCCGCGCGCGGCCGAGGCTCGTTTGGCCGAAGCCGTGGGCCTGGCCGCCAGCATCGGCGTCACCATCGTGCATTCCGTGGTGCATATGCTGCGCGAAAGGCGGCCCAGCACGCTGCTGGGCGAAGGCCATGTGGAGACCATCCGCCAGGCCATCGAACAGCACGGCATCACCGTCACGGTGGTGGATGCGGCGCTGTCCCCGGTGCAGCAGCGCAACCTGGAACGCGCCTGGAACTGCAAGGTCATCGACCGCACCGGCCTGATCCTGGAGATTTTCGGCGAGCGCGCCCGCACCAAGGAAGGCACGCTGCAGGTTGAACTGGCGCATCTGAGCTACCAGCGCACCCGCCTGGTACGCAGTTGGACCCACCTTGAGCGCCAGCGGGGTGGCTTCGGCTTCCTCGGCGGCCCGGGTGAAAGCCAGATCGAGATCGACCGCCGGCTGATCGACGACCGCATCATCAAGCTGAAGAAGGAGCTTGAGGTGGTGCGCCGCACCCGCGGGCTGCATCGCAGGCAGCGGGAAAAGGTGCCGTACCCGGTCATCGCCCTGGTGGGCTACACCAATGCCGGCAAATCCACCCTGTTCAACGGCCTGACCGGGGCCGGGGTCTATGCCCAGGACCAGTTGTTCGCCACGCTGGACCCGACCATGCGGGGCATTCGGCTGCCCTCCGGCCGGCTGGCCATCCTCTCCGACACGGTGGGTTTCATCAGCGAATTGCCAACGCAACTGGTGGAAGCCTTCCGCGCGACGCTGGAGGAAGTGGCGGCCGCGGATGTCATCCTGCATGTTCGGGACGTGGCCCACCCGGACAGTGCCAGCCAGCGCGCCGACGTGCTGAAGGTGCTGGCGGAACTGGCCAGCGGCCCGCACCCCAGCCTGGACGAGGCCTGGGAAGGCCGCGTGGTGGAGGTGCTGAACAAGGTGGACCTGCTGGACGGCGCCGATGTGCCGGTTTCCGCCCCGGGCTCGGTTGGCGTCTCGGCCTTGACCGGGGAGGGGTTGGAGACGCTTCGCCTGGTGCTGGATGCCAAGCTGGCCGCCGGGCTGGAAACCGTGGACTACGTGATTCCGGCCAGCGATGGCGCCCGCCTGGCCTGGCTGTACCGCCATGGCGAGGTGATTGCCCGCGACGACGACGGCGAGGTGCGGGTGACCGTGCGGCTGACCCCGGCCGACCGTGCCCGCTTTGAAAAGGCCGAGGCATGAAGCTCTCCCAGGCGGCGGATGTCGCCGCCCTGCTGCGCCGCGCCACCCGGCAGGAAATCCTGCCGCGCTTCCGGCGCCTGGCCGCCGGCGCGGTGCGCACCAAGTCCGGCCCGCTGGACCTGGTGACGGATGCCGACGAGGCGGCCGAGCGCGTCATCACCGCCGGGCTGGAACGGATGTTCCCCGGCTGCGTGGTGGTGGGCGAGGAAGCCTGCGCCGCGGACCCCAGTGTGCTGGGCCGGCTGGCCGATGCCGAGTTGGCCTTCGTGGTGGACCCGGTGGACGGAACCTCCAACTTCGCGGCTGGGCTGCCGTTGTTCGGCTGCATGGCGGCGGCGATTCGCCATGGCGAGGTGATTGCCGGCTGGATCCACGACCCGCTGGGCGACGACACCGCCATGGCGCTGCGCGGCCAGGGCGCCTGGATCGAGACCGAGGCCGGGCATCGCACCGACCTGAAGGTGGCCACGCCGGTGCCGGTCGGGCACATGGTGGGCGCGGTTTCCTGGGGCTTCCTGCCGGAGCCGCTGAAGTCCCGCGTCACCTCCCGCCTGCCGCGACTGGCGGCCGGCATGGGGCTGCGCTGCGCCGCGCATGAGTATCGGCTGGCGGCCGGCGGCCATGTGCACATGCTGCTGTACAACAAGATGCTGCCCTGGGACCACGCACCGGGCTGGCTGCTGCACCGGGAAGCCGGCGGCTATTCGGCCCGCTTCGACGGCGCCGGCTATTCCCCCCTGGTGCATGGCGGCGGGCTGATCGTGGCGCCGGACCGGGACTGCTGGGAAGCGGTGCGCGACGCCCTGCTGGGCGAGGAGATCGCCGGCCCCGGTTGACCTTTCCACAGGGAAGGCGCTTTACCCTGCCCACACGTAACGAGTGAACCGAGGCCTGTCTGTTGCTGTGGGTTGCTGTCGCCTTCGCCGTGCCCGTGCTGGGTGTGGTTGTGCTGGCGCTGATGGCGTGGCTGTTGCCGGTGCATCAGCTCAATCGCCGTAGCTGGGACCTGCCGCAGCCGCCCGAGCAGGTGTGGCGGGTGCTGACCGACTTCCAGGCCTATCCCAGTTGGCGCCAGCAGGTGAAGACGGTGATGCGGGTGCCCAGCGCCCCGCATCAGGAACTGTGGCGGGAAAGCTATGGCAGCCACGGGCTGACCTGGCGGACCGAGGTTGAAGACCCGGGCCAGGTGCTGCTGCGCCACGTGGTGGGCAACAAGCTGGAGTTCAGCGGCGTCTGGCGGTTTGAACTCATCGGCCTGCGCCACGGCGGCACCCGCCTCAACATTACCGAGGCGGCGGAATACTACCGCCCGCTGCAACGGCTGAAGGCGCGATTCTTCACCGGCCAGGGCCGCGGCGTCGACCGCTTCCTGGCTGACCTGGCGCGGGAAATGCAGCGCCAGGGCCCGGCGCCCCTCGCACGCCACGCCTTGGCCTGAAGCCGGCATCGCCGGAGTAAGGCCACAGCGTGGTCCACCTGGGTGGGCCGTGCTTTAGCGTCTGTCAGACGCTTACGTGAGCGTCTGGCGGATTCACGCCACCGGCGACGATCAGACGCTAGGTCAAGCCGCGTTCGGTCCGCTTGGCCGCCTGCCACAGGGCTTCCATCTCCTCCAGGCTGGCATCGGCCGGGGCGCGGCCTTCGGCGGCCAGGCCCGCTTCCACGCTGCCGAAGCGGCGTTCGAACTTGGCATTGGCGGCGCGCAGGCAGCTCTCCGGGTCCAGGTCCAGCTTGCGGGCCAGGTTGGCCAGCACGAAGAACAGGTCGCCAACCTCATCCTGCAGCCGGGCCGGGTCCATGCCCGGCAGCTCGGCGCGCAACTCGGTGGCTTCCTCCTCCAGCTTGTCCAGCACCTCGGCGGCGCTGGGCCAGTCGAAGCCGACGCGGGCGGCGCGCTTGGTCAGCTTGGCGGCACGGGTCAGCGCGGGCAGCCCCACCGGCACCCCGGCCAGCGTGCCGGTTTCCGCCCGGCTGGCGCGCTCGGCCGCCTTCTGGGCTTCCCAGGCGCTGGCCTGCATGCCGGCATCCCGGGCCGCCGCTTCGCCGAACACATGCGGGTGGCGGCGGACCATCTTCTCGCTGATCGCCTGGGCGACCTGGGCAAAGCCGAACCAGCCGGCCTCCTCGGCCATCTGCGCGTGGTAGACCACCTGGAACAGCAGGTCGCCCAACTCGTCCAGCAACACCGCCGGCTGGGGCCCATGGGCGATGGCATCGGCCACCTCATAGGCTTCCTCGATCGTGTAGGGGGCGATGCTGGCGAAGCCCTGCACCTGGTCCCAGGGGCAGCCATCCGGCGCGCGCAGCCGGGCCATGATGGCGAGCAGGCGGGCCAGGGCCGCGGCGGCACCGGGGGCGTCCGGGGCGTCAGCGGAAGCGGGGGCATCAGCAGAGCAGGGGGCTTCGGCGGAAGAAGGGGCGTTTGGCATGGCCCTGCTGTAGCCGGAAGCCGCCCCGGGCGGAACCGCCGTGTCGCCGACATATCCCGACCCAACGCTACCCTGAGTTGCGCTCGGTCTTGCTAGGTTCCCGCCAACAGCGAACCCCGCAAGCCTGGAATACCGCCATGCCCCGCGACACCACCTGGGACGACGTTTGGGCCGAGTACGATGCCCGCATCGGCGCCACGGCCACACCGGCGGCGG